>NZ_PVTI01000001.1 GCF_003002895.1 Knoellia remsis
GGTCGATGGCGTGGTGGTGGGTGCCGCAGAGGGGGACGGCGTCGTCGATGCGGGTGTGGCCGCCGTCGCGCCAGGCGGTGAGGTGGTGGGTTTCGGTCCAGGCCAGGGGTCGGTCGCAGCCGTCGGCGGCGCATTCGTCGTAGAGCAGGGCGAGGGCGGCGCGTTGGGCTTCGGTGTGGAGGCGTCGCTGCCGGCCGAGGTCGAGCGGGACGGAGCTGCCGCCGAGCACTGCAGGTATGACACCGGCTTCACACGCGAGCCGTCGGACGGTTCCCGCCGAGATGCTGTCGCCGACGTCGGTGCCGGCGACCTGACGGGTCTGCTCGCTCAGGGCGTCGAGCCCGACGGTGACGATCACCGTCGCGGCGGTCTTGGGGTGCAGGTGGTCGGTGGGCAGGCGCTGGAGGAGGTCGGCGAACGCCAGGCCGCGTTTCTGCTGCCAGGTCAGCTCTTCGGCGCGCCACTCGGCCCCGGCGCTCTCGCCTTCGCCAGTGTCACGGCACAGGGCACCGTTCGCGCGGCCCGCATTGCTCGGGTCGCGGGCGCCGTCCGAGCCGGCACCGCTGGACTTGAGGTCGTTCGGGCTGCTGCTCGGCCTGTCACGGCCGTGGCCATCGTGACTGACGCTGCTCTCGGGTACTGGTGAGAGTGAGGCGAGGCGGGTGGAGCGTCGGGGTGCGGTCATGGCGTCGACGATCTTCTTCAGCGCGGCTCCGGAGTACCAGGGGACGGTGAAGTGGCCGGTCATGGTGCCGTCGTGGTTGTCCTTGATCCAGAACGCCGACTTCTCCCGGGCCCGGTCCTCGGTGTCAGCGACCACACGGTCTTCGTGGGCGTCGACGACAGCGGTGTCCTTCTCGACGACGTCGAGGACGCGTCGGGCGGCCTTGCGCAGCTGTGCCGGGGTCCGGTTCGCTGCGAGCCGCACCAGCTCACGCTCGCACTCGAGCCGGCCCGCGGCATCGACGGACGCGGGGAGCTCGGTGAGGGCGTGGACGATGACCTTCGCGTGCTCGACCGTGATCTCCCCGGCATCGAGTGCCACCCTGGCCGGGGTCCGCGGCCGCGCAGCCCCACCGTCAGCTGACCCCGCGTCCGTGCCCGAGTCCTCGCCGCCGTCGGCATCGGCTGTCGGGTCCACGAGCGAGAGCGTCGCCTCGCCGTCACCGTCGCCGAGGGCGCCAGCGACGAGCGCGTCACTGGCCGCCGCAGGACGGTTGGCGCCGGTGTGCTTCGACACCCACGAGCCGGTGTCGACGAACCCGGTCCGCTCCGGCGCGCCCGCCGCCGACGCCCCCGCGATGGTCCGCAACCGGGCCGCGTCCACGCGCCGCCCGACCCGCTCCACCGACGACAACAGCTCGCGCCACTCCCGCTCCGGCACCCCCGCCCCGCCGGACCCGGCCAGCGCAGCCAAGCCCGACAACACGTCGCCGACCGCAGCATCCATCCGAGCGAGCGCAGACCGGACCGCCTCCACCGGGGAGGCGGTCTCGGACACGGCCACGCTGCTCATACGAACAACACAACCACCCACCACCGACAGCCACCCCGAAAAGCCCGCTGACCTGCACGGATGCGACCGAAGGCGCCCCGTGTCCCAGCGCCACGCGCGCCCGACGTTCCCGAACGCGCCCGCGGCATACGAGACTCACGCGACGCTGCGGGGCCCGAGCGCCCTCCTCAGGTGTCGAGCGCGTCGAGGTCGGCGATGACGACCTCGAGCAGGTCCGCCAGCGCCGACCGCTGCGACTTCGTCAGGCCGGCCAGCACGTCCGACTCCACGACGTTGGCCTCGCGCACCGCCGCGACGAAGAGCTGCCAGCCCTCGTCGGTGAGCTCGACGAGCACCCGCGTCCGGTTGTCCGGGTCGGGGGAGCGGCGCACCAGCCCACGCTCGGTCATCTTGTCGAGCCGGTGCGTCATCGACGACGCGGCGACGTTGCCCGCGTCGGCGAGCCGGCTCGGCGTCACCGGCTGCCCCTCGGCCTTGGCGAGCTCGGTGACGACCGCCCACTCGCCGGGGGAGAGGTCGAGGTCGACGAGCTGGCGGGCGTACCACTGGTCGAGCTTGCGGGTCAGCGAGTTCACCGCGGTGATGACCCGCTGGACCGACTCGTCGCCACCGGCCGCGACATACGTCGCCACAGCCTCCTGGTAGCGCTGCTTCGCGCTGCTCGGACGTCGCTTGGCCGTGGGCATGCCATCCATCTTCGCATGCTAATATTTCGAAATCGAAGTCTGCCGACTCGAAATATTCACCATCGAAGGAGGGTTGATCCCGTCATGCGTGCCCGTCTGCTCATCCTCGCCTCTGCCGTCGCCATGCTCGGCTGGGGCACCGTGCTGCCCTACCAGTACGCCTACGCCGCCACCACTCGTGACTGGGGTTCCCTCGTCGCGGCCGGCGCCGCGAGCCTGTTCTCCATCGGGGCCTTGTTCGCCGCACCCGTCGGCGGCCGACTCGCTGACCGGCTCGACCCGGTGCGCGTCGCCGTGTCCGCCAAGCTCGTCGCCGCGACCGCCGCGTTCGCGCTCATCGTCGCGGGCACCCCGCTGACCTTCCTCGCGGCGATGCTCGTCTTCGGCATCGGCGTCACCGGCGCGAACCCGGCCCAGGCCGTCCTCGTCCTGCGCTGGGTCGGCGGCACCGACCGTCGCAAGGTCTTCGCGTGGCAGTTCACCGGCCAGGCGCTCGGCATGGCCGTGGGTGCCTTCGCCGCCGGCTACATGGTCGACCTGGACCGGACCCACGGCATGTGGCCGGCCTTCGCCACGGCCGGCGCCGGGTTCGTGGTCTCCGCCGCGCTCATCGCCGTCGCCGGTATGCCGCGCTGGGCCACGACCGTGCAGGACCCGATCGTCGACGACGAGGCGATCACCGACCACGCCGCACCGCGCGTCAGCCCCCGCGACGCGATCCGCGCCATCTGGGCCGTCCCCGCCCTGCGCTGGACGGCGCTGGTCACGGTGACCCTCGCGCTCGGTTTCTATGCCCAGTTCGAGGCGGGCCTCCCGGCCTACGCCCTGACGATCCTCGACGTCGAGGAGACGACGATCGGCCTTGCCGCCGCGGTGAACTGCGTCGTCATCATCGCCCTCCAGATGGTCGTCGTCCGGGTCACCAAGGGCACCTCCGGCCCGGCGTTGCTCATGGTCGTCGGCGCGATCTGGACGCTCTCGTGGGTCGTCCTCGCCACCGCCGCCCACGCCCCCGAGCTGGCCGCGGTCATCTTCGTCACGACCTACGGCATCTTCGCCGTCGGCGAGACGATGTACGCCCCTGTCCTCAACCCGCTCGCCGCGAGCCTCGCCCCGAGCGGACTCGTCGGGACGACCCTGGGCATGTTCACTGCCCTCCAGACCGGGTTCTCGGCCGTCGGACCGCTCGTCGCGGGCGTCATCCTCGGCGCAGGGTTCGGCGACGCGTTCATCGGCCTGCACATCGGCATCAGCCTCCTCGCCGTGTATGCCGCGTGGCGCCTGCACGTCACCCTGCGCGCGCCGAAGCCGGTCGCCGAGCCGCTGCGCGACGACGAGACCGTCCTCGTCGCCTGAGCGACGGAAGGCGACGACAGCAGGACCGTATGCCGGCCGCGCACCGCGCGCGGCCGGCATACCGGCGTGTCGTGTGCCGGAGGGGAGGAAGGGTGAGTTGTGCACGGAAGGTGCGCGGCCGGCATACCTGCGTGTTGGGCCCCGTCACCCACAGCCGCCCCGCGTAGCATCGCGACCGTGGCTGGGCTGGACCGATGGGTGCGCGCGAGAGACCTCGCGATCGACCTCGGGACGGCCAACACGGTGATCTACGAGCGCGGCGGGGGAGTCGTGCTCGACGAGCCTTCGGTCGTGGCCGTCCGCACCGGCACCGACCAGCTGCTCGCGGCCGGTCACCGGGCCAAGGAGATGCTGGGCCGCACCCCGGACTCCGTGAGCGCGGTCCGGCCGCTGCGCGACGGCGTCATCTCCGACGCCGACGTCACCGAGCGCATGCTCCGCTGGTTCGTCGACCAGGTCGCGCCGTCGCGGCTGTTCCGCCCTCGGATGGTCGTCTGCGTGCCGAGCGACATCACGAGCGTCGAGCGCCGGGCCCTCGAGGACTCCACCCTGCGGGCGGGCGCGCGACGGGTCCACGTCATCGAGGAGCCCATGGCGGCCGCGATCGGCGCCGGACTCCCCATCGAGGACACCCAGGCGTCGATGGTCGTCGACCTCGGCGGCGGCACGACGAACGTCGCGGTCGTCAGCCTCGGCGGCATCGTCACGTCCCGGTCGATCCGCACCGGCGGCGACGAGATCGACGAGGCGATCATCGCCCACGTGAAGTCCGAGTACTCCCTGCTCCTCGGTGAGCGCAGCGCCGAGCAGATCAAGGTCGCGATCGGGTCGGCCTTCCCGCTCCGGGAGGAGCTGAGCGAACGGGTGCGCGGCCGCGACCTCGTCACCGGCCTCCCCAAGACCGTGGCCATCTCCTCGACCGAGGTGCGTCGCGCCATCGAGGGTCCCGTGCTCCAGATGGTCGAGCTGGCGCGGGCCGTGCTCGACGTCTGCCCGCCGGAGCTCGCCGGCGACATCCTCGACCGCGGCGTGACCCTCACCGGCGGGGGAGCACTGCTGCGCGGGCTCGCCGAGCGGATGCGCCACGAGCTCGGCGTGCCGGTCGTCGTCGCCGACGACCCGCTGCGCGCCGTGGCCCGCGGGGCGGGGCGCTGCATCGAGGAGTTCGACACCCTGCACCGCGTCCTCGTGGACAACCGTCGGCCGTGAGGGACGCCCGATCGCAGCGCCGGCGGCGCCGGCTCGTCGGGGTCGCGCTGGTCGTCACGCTGGCCCTCGTCGTCCTCGACCTCGTCGCCGCGCCGGGACCCGACCTGCTGCGCCGTGGGGCAGCGACGGTGCTCGGCCCGCTCGAGCGCGTGCTCGCACCCGGGGACCGTCCCGGTGTCGAAGAGCTGCGTCGCGAGAACGAGCGCCTCGCCGAGGACCTGCGCACCGCGCGGCTGTCGGCCGAGGAGGGTCGAGCCGTCGCCGAGCTGCTCGCCTCCCCGGCGACGTCCGGCGCCACGGTCGTGCCGGCCCGGGTCGTCGGGGTGGGCGCTCCCGGCCCGCAGGGGGTCGTCCGCCTCACCATCGACGTCGGCAGCCGTGACGGCATCGAGGTCGACCGCACCGTCGTCGCGGCGGGTGGTCTCGTGGGTCGGGTCGACGCGGTCGCGCCGTGGACCTCGGACGTGCTCGTCGTGGGTGGCCCCGATGTCGTCGTCGGCGCGCGGGTGGGTGCCGCGGGGGCGCTCGCGACGGTCGGCGGCCCTGGCTCGGCAGCGACCGGGCGCGCACCCGGCGAGCTCGGCATGACCCTCGTCGAGGCCGGCCGGCTCGCCGTCGGCGACGAGGTGCGTACACTCGGCAGCGTCGACGGCCGTCCGTTCGTGCCCGGCGTGCTCATCGGCACCGTGAGCGCGGTCGAGCCCCAGCGCGGGCGTCTCGCTCCGTCGGGCAGCGTGCGCCCGGCGGTGGACATCGGCAGACTCTCCGTCGTCGGGGTCCTGCTGACCGAGCCGCGGTCGGCGCCGCGACCGGCTGCGACCGGGGGAGGGTCGTGAACGTCACCGGCCTCGTCACCCGGGCACTCCTGCTCGTCGTCGGTGGGGTGCTCGCGGTGACGCTGTCGGCCCGCGGGCTGGCTCCGTTGCCCGACCTCGTCCTCGTCGTCGTGGCGTCGGCGGCCCTGGGCGGTGGCCCGCGCTCCGGCCTCGTCACCGGTCTCGCCGGCGGCTGGCTCCTCGACCTCCTCCCTCCCGGCTCCGCGGTGCTCGGGACACAGGCGCTGTTGTATGCCGCCGCCGGGCTCGTCGTCGGCCTCGCCCGCCGTGTCGGTCCGGTCTCCCTCGCGTGGGTCACCGCCGTCGTCGCGCTCGCGGCGGCGGGGCTCGAGGTGGCGCGGGGTGCGCTCGCCCTCGCCCAAGGGGTGCCTGTCGACGGCGCTGCCGCGCTCCTGCGGGTAGTGGTCACGGCGACGGCGGCCCTCGTGGTGGTCCCCCTGGTCCTGCGGCTCGAACAGCGCGCCGAGAGAAGGCGATTCGCGTGAGGCGCCGTCCCGGGGGAGTCGCGCGCCGACCCTCCCTGCGCCGGCCGCGCGGGTCCTCGCGCCGGCGTGGCGGGCCGCTCGCCACCCCGTTCGCTGGGCCGCTCGCCGGGCCACGCGCGGCAGGCGCACGGCCCCGAGACGGTTCGGCGCACCACGGGCGCTTCCTCGCGGTGGCGCTCGTCGTGGGCGTGCTGTTCACCTTGCTCATCGGGCGGCTGGGGCAGGTGCAGCTCACCGACCACGCGGACTACCGGAGTGCGGCGGCCCAGCTCAACACCCGCGAGATCGTCGTTCCCGCCGTGCGCGGTCGGATCCTCGACCGGACGGGGAAGCCGTTGGCGGACAACACCTCCGTCACGGTCATCACCGTCGAGCGCCGGGTCATCGCCGACAGCGCGGACGGCGGCCGGGCCCTCCTCACCCGGATGGCGGAGGTCCTCGGACTGAGGGCGGCAGACCTCCTCGCCCGTACCCACCTCTGCGGTGAGAAGGACGCCCCGCCGGCGCCGGCCTGTTGGGCCGGCTCGCCGCAGGTGCCGATCCCGGTGGCGAGCGGAGTCGACCCGCAGCGTGCGCTGAGCATCGTCGAGCGGCCGGACCGGTTCCCCGGCGTCGCGGTCGAGGCGGTGCCCGTGCGGCGCTACCCGGCTCCCCTGGGGGTCAATGCGGCCCACCTGCTCGGTTATCTCGGCCGCGCCACCGAGTCCGAGGTGTCCAAGAGTGATGGCGCGATCACCGCCGACGACCTCGTCGGCCGGGCCGGGCTGGAGCAGCAGTACGACGCCGCCCTGCGCGGCACGCCTGGTCGGACAGTGGTGTCCGTCGACGCGCGCGGCCTCGTCACCGGGGTCGTGTCGCGCACCGACCCGGTGCCCGGCCGTGACCTCGTGACGAGCATCGACGCAGGGGTCCAGGCCGCGACCGAGAAGGCCCTCGCCCGTGAGATCGCCGCCGCCCGCAGCCGCGGTGAGCCTGCCGACTCCGGTGGCGCCGTCGTCCTCGACGTGACGAACGGCCAGGTGGTCGCCCTGGCCAGTGCGCCGACCTACGACCCCAACGTGTGGACCGGCGGCATCTCCTCGAAGGAGTACGCCGCGATCTCCTCCACGGAGTCCGGCACGCCGCTGCTCTCGCGGGTCACCGCATCGGCCCTGCCGCCGGCCTCGACGATGAAGGTCGTCAGCGTCGCCGCCCTCATCGCGGCCGGCAACCCGCTGAACGGGACCTATGCCTGCCCCGCCAACTACCGCATCGGCGACCGGGTCTTCCGCAACTTCGAGTCCCGCCCCTACGGCCCGATCTCGTTGCACCGCGCGCTCGAGGTGTCCTGCGACACCGTGTTCTACGACGTCGCCTACCGGTCCTGGCAGGCCCTCGGAGGCCTCAAGGGCGACGACGCCAAGGACCCCTTCATCACCACGGCCCGCACCTTCGGGCTCGGCCAGCGCACCGGCATCGACCTCCCCGAGGAGTCTGCCGGCCGGATCCCCGACCGCCGGTGGAAGCGGGCGGTGTGGGAGCAGACCAAGGACGACACCTGTGCCCGGGCGAAGAACGGCTACCCGGACGTCGCGCGCACCGACCCCGCGCGAGCGGCCTACCTCAAGCAGGTCGCGGTGGAGAACTGCCGCAGCGGTTGGCAGTTCCGCGCCGGCGATGCCGTCAACTTCTCCATCGGCCAGGGCGACGTCGCCGCGACACCACTGCAGATGGGCGCTGCCTACGCGGCCGTCGCCAACGGCGGCACCCTCCGCCAGCCACGGGTCGGCGTGCGCACCGTCGACCCCGTTTCCGGTGCGGCACAAGCGATCCCGGCCGGCCCGACGAGGTCACTCGGGCTGTCGAAGCAGCTCACGGCATACCTCCAGACGGCGCTGCGCGCCGTGGTCGTCTCCGGCACCGGGCAGGCAGCGTTCGCCGGGATGCCAGCCGACTGGCCGGTCTCCGGCAAGACCGGGACGGCCGAGGCGTTCGGCGAGACGGCGACGTCGTGGTTCCTGTCCTACGGGCCGTCGACGAAACCGCGGTATGCCGTGTCCGTCGCTGTGAGCGAGGGTGGCTTCGGCAGCGAGACCTCGGCCCGCGTGGCCCGCTCCGTCCACGAGGCCCTGCGCGTCATGAAGTGAGGGGAGCGATACACCATGAAGGTGTACCGTTGGTGTATGACCCGCACGAACATCGACATCGACGACGACCTCGTCGCCGAGGTGATCCGCAAGTACGACCTGTCCTCGAAGCGCGAGGCGGTGGACCTCGCCCTGCGCAAGGCCGCCGGGTCCGCGATCACGCCGGACTTCGTGTGGAGCCTCAAGGGCATCGGCTGGGAGGGCGACCTCGACGCGCTGCGCGGCGGCGACGCTGACACCCCGGAGGGTGAGCGAGTGGGCACGGACGGCCGGTCAGGGGTGTGAGGGACCTCCTCGACACGTCGGTCTGGGTGGAGTTCCTTCGCGGCACCGACTCGCCGGCGAGCCGCTACGTCGAGTCGCGCCTCGTGGCCGAGCCGGCCACGATTGCCACGACGGAGGTCATCGCCATGGAGCTGTTGGCGGGGGCATCCGGTGACGACGCCCTGGCCCACGTCGAGCGGCTCGTCGACAGCCTCACCCTCGTGCGGGTGGTTCCGGCTCTCGACTTCCCCGCGGCGGCGGCCCTGCACCGCCGCGCGAGACGCCAGGGCCGCACGGTGCGTCATCTGAACGACTGTCTCATCGCGGCCATCGCCCTGCGGACCGGCAGCGTCGTGGTGCATCGGGACGCCGACTTCGAGGTGCTCGCGGCGACGTCGGGCCTGCAGACCCGGTCGTTCGTCGACCCCTGACGCGCACCCGGCCATGGTGGGTCGAGCACCGCCGCGGGGGAGCGCGTGGTGAGCGGGCGGCATACAACTAGGCTGATCGGCATGGCTGACTTCGATGTCGTTGTTCTCGGCGCCGGACCCGGCGGCTACGTCGCGGCGATCCGCGCCTCCCAGCTCGGTCTCAAGGCCGCAGTCGTGGAGTCCAAGTACTGGGGCGGTGTCTGCCTCAACGTGGGCTGCATCCCCTCCAAGGCGCTCATCAAGAACGCCGACCTCGCGCACACGCTCACCCACGAGAAGGAGAAGTTCGGCATCGAGGGCGACGCCACGATGTCGTACGGCCCGACGCACGCGCGCTCGCGCAAGGTCTCCGAGGGCATCGTCAAGGGCGTCCACTTCCTCATGCGCAAGAACAAGATCGAGGAGATCGACGGCTGGGGCACCCTGACCAGCCCGACATCGATGGACGTCGCCCTCAACAACGGCGAGAAGCGCTCGATCACCTTCGACAACCTCATCCTCGGCGTCGGCGCCGTGACCCGAATGCTCCCCGGCATGGAGGTCTCCAAGAACGTCGTCACCTACGAGGAGCAGATCCTCGACCCCGAACTGCCCGGCTCGATCGTCATCGCCGGCTCGGGAGCCATCGGCGTCGAGTTCGCCTACGTCATGAAGAACTTCGGTGTCGACGTGACGATCGTCGAGTTCCTCGACCGCATGGTGCCGACCGAGGACGCCGACGTGTCCAAGGAGCTGCTCAAGCAGTACAAGAAGCTCGGCGTCAAGGTCATGCTTTCGACCAAGGTCGACGGCGTCGAGGACACCGGCTCGGGTGTGCGCGTCACGGTGTCGCCGGCCGGAGGTGGGGACTCGCAGGTCCTCGAGGCCGACAAGTTCCTCTCCGCGATCGGCTTCGCCCCGCGCACCGAGGGCTTCGGCCTCGACGCCACCGGCGTGGAGCTCACCGACAAGGGCGCCATCGCCATCGACGAGTACTGCCGCACCAACGTCCCGAACGTCTACGCCATCGGCGACTGCACCGGCAAGCTCATGCTCGCCCACGTCGCCGAGGCGCAGGGCGTCGTCGCCGCCGAGACGATCGCCGGCGCCGAGACGATGCCGGTCGAGTACGACTTCATCCCGCGGGCGACCTACTGCCAACCGCAGATCGGCTCCTTCGGCTACACCGAGGCGCAGGCCAAGGAGAAGGGCTACGACGTCAAGACCGCGACCTTCCCCTTCAGTGCCAACGGCAAGGCCATGGGGCTCGGCGACACCGTCGGCTTCGTCAAGGTCGTCGCCGACGCCAAGCACAACGAGATCCTCGGCGCGCACATGATCGGCCCCGATGTCACCGAGCTGCTGCCGGTCCTCACGACCGCCCAGAAGTGGGACCTCACCGCCGACGAGGTGTCGCGCAACGTCTTCGCGCACCCGACGCTGTCCGAGGCGGTCAAGGAGGCCGTCGAGGGCATCGCGGGCCACATGATCAACCTCTGACCCGTGAGCGGCCTTGTGCCGCAACGGATTTCAAACGTCAGGTATGCCGGCCGCGCGCCACGCGCGGCCGGCATACTTGTGTTTTCGGGTTCCGCCTGGGAGGCGGCCGTGGCACACGATGGTTCGCGAACCACGGCCCCGCACGAGAACCGGCTCGATCCGGTCCGCGAGCAACGGGGTGGTTCGCGAACCGGATCGGCCAGGCGTCGGCGTCAGGCCGGGTTGGCGGCGAGGAAGGCGTCGACCTGGTTGATCGCCGCGGTCGCGCCCTCCTCCACGCCCATGTCGAGGACCTGCTGGAGCGCCTCGGCGGAGGCGTAGGTGCTCGTGAAGACCGCCGTCGTCCGGCCGTCGGCCTCGGTGAACGCGTAGACGTTCTGCGACACGGGCAGGTCCGGGTTGGGGTTGCCCTCGCCGTCGGCGAAACCGTCGTCGAAGGTGAACTGCGACGGCGACTCGACGCCGGTGATGTCCCAGTAGCCGCCGAACTTCTCACCCTCGGGGGAGGTCATGTAGTACGTCGAGCGGGTGCCGGGGCGCAGCTCGTGGGCGGTGAACGTGGCCGGGTACTCCGGCGGGCCCCAGACCTGCTCGAGCTGGCGCGGGTCCTCGTAGAGCTTCCAGACCCGCTCCTGCGGGGCGGCGAACTCCGCGGTGATGGTGAGCGTGCGGGTGTCGGTGTCCTTGGTGATGCCGGTGACGGGCATGTCACTTCTCCTTGGGTGTGGGTGTGGGTGATGGGGGTGCGGTGGGGGAGGTGGTGTCCGGGTCGGCGCCGAGGAGGGCGTCGATCCGGTCGATACGGCCGCGCCACACGGCCTCGAGCTCGTCGAGCATCGAGGTCACGGAGCGCACCGCGTCCACGTCGCCACTGGCGAGCTGCTCACGGCCGGAACGCCGTTTCGTCAGCAGGCCGGCCTTCTCGAGGACGGCGACGTGCTTCTGGACGGCGGCGAAGCTCATGTCGTACTTCGCTGCCAGGGCCGAGACGGAGTGCTCACCGGCGAGGACGCGGCGCAGGATGTCGCGCCGGGTCCGGTCGGAGAGCGCGTGGAACAGGGCGTCGGCCCGGTCCTCGCTCGTCTGGCTCATGACCACGACATACAACCAAACGGTTGTATGTTGTCAACCCCCTGTGCGACCTAGAGTTGCGCCGTGACCCAGACCTCCCTGCTCATTCGCGGCGCCCGGCTCGTCCCGGTCGGGGGAGTGCCCGCTCCCCGTGACGGTGGGCCGCTCGACGTGCGCGTCGTCGGCGGCCGCGTCACGGACGTCGCGACCGGGCTGCGCGCGGAGAGCGCCGACGAGGTCCTCGAGGCCGACGGCCGGTGGCTGATGCCGGGGCTGTGGGACCAGCACGTGCACTTCGGCCAGTGGGCGGCCAGCGCCTCGCGGCTCGACCTCTCCGGGACGGAGAGCGCCGACGAGGTCGTGCGTTGCGTCGCGGCCGAGGTCGATGCCCGCGCGGGAGGAGCGCCGGGCACCGTCCTGCAGGCCTACGGTCACCGCACCGGTGCCTGGTCACGCCAGCCGACCGTCGCCGAGCTCGACGCCGTGACCGGCGACCTCCCCGTCGTGCTCATCAGCGGCGACGCCCACCACGGCTGGCTCAACAGTGCAGCGCTGCGTCTGCTCGACCTGTCGCTGCGCGACACCGTCGTCGAGGAGAACGAGTGGTTCGCGAGCTTCGCGCGGCTCGAGGAGGTGACCCGGTCCATGCAGGACCGGCGGACGGCATACGCGAAGGCCCTCGACGCTGCGCTGCGGCGCGGCGTCGTCGGTGTCGCCGAGATGGAGTGGGCCGACAACGCGGACGAATGGGTGGAGCGGTCCGCGTCCGGGCTCGCCCCGCTGCGCGTCCGCACGGCGACGTATGCCGTCGGGCTCGCCGAGACGATCGCCGCCGGGCGGCGGACCGGTCAGGTCCTCGACGAGGCCGGGCTCGTCACCATGGGCCCGCTCAAGATCATCAGCGACGGGTCGCTCAACACCCGCACGGCCTGGTGTCACGAGCCCTACGTGGGCGGTGAGGAGCTCGATGCCCCCCGCGGTCGGCCCAACAACAGCCCGGCCGAGCTCGTCGAGCTGCTCGCCACGGCGACCGCCCACGGACTCGATGTCGCCGTCCACGCCATCGGCGACGCCGCGGTCGACTCGGCGCTCGATGCCTTCTCGCACACCGGTGCTCGCGGGTCGATCGAGCACGCACAGCTCGTCGCCGCCGGCGCCGTGGACCGCATGGCGCGCCTCGGTGTCGTCGCCAGCGTGCAGCCGAGCCACCTCCTCGACGACCGCGACGTGACCCAGCAGTGCTGGCCCGACCGGGCCGACCGGTGCTTCCCGCTGCGCTCGATGCTCGACGCCGGCGTGCGGCTGGCGCTGGGGTCCGACGCGCCCGTCGCGCCGCTCGACCCGTGGGAGTCGATGGCCGCTGCCGTGCACCGCAGCGCCGACGAGCGGGAACCGTGGAACGTCGCCGAGTCGCTCACCGTGGCCGAGGCCCTCGCCGCGAGCACGGACGGTGCGTCGACGGTGGCGGCAGGCAGTCGGGGAGACCTCCTCCTCGTCGACGAGGACCCCTTCGCCGCCGGCGACGCAGGCCCCGCGGCGGCGGGACACCTCCGGGCGGTCACCGTGGCGGCGACCATCGTCAACGGGGTCGTGCGCCACCGCGCCTGAGGGAGGCCGTGACGGAGCCAGAGGGGCTGAGTCGGCCGAGGACTGACTAGTCCTTGGCAACGGTCCGGGCATGGCTCACCTCGGTCGGCTCATGGCCCGCCAGTCATGGGCCGTCGCGGCACCACCGCATCAATAGCGAGCCATATCCCCGCAAAGGCGGGCTGTCGAGTTGTCCGCGGGTGTTGCGTTTGGGTCGACTGCAGTGAACGTCAAGACAGGAGAAGTCGACATGACTGAAGTTCGATCCGCGCTGCCCAGCCGGCGCACCATCGCCATGGGGGCCGCGTGGAGTGTGCCCGTGATGGCCGTCGCCGCCGCCGCACCCGCGCTCGCAGCGTCAGCGCCGGGGCCGACCGCCGTGCTCGGCGAAGCGTGCAAGTCGCCCGGCGGCTCGTGCAAGGTCTTCGTCAAGGGCTACATCTTCGAGATCACCATCGTCAACAACACGCCCGAGACGGTGTGGCTCTATGACGACATCGTGATCACCGACGACAGCCCCTCCATCGACCTCGCCTTCGCCCAGGCGATCGACCCGGCCACCGGCGAGACGGTCGACTTCCCGGTGCGGCTCGATCCCGGCGACTCGGTCACCTTCATCCTCAACGCGTCGAGCAGCGACTCGGCGAACCAGCAGGGCGTCACGGTCACGGCATCCATCCCGTGGGGGCACTCGTCCGTGGAGGGCGGCGACCCGGACAACCACGCGCCCATCATGGCGGTCAAGACCTACCCGGCGACCCCGCCCACCTGCGGCATCAAGCTGCCCCCGGGCTGCTGAGGGCTCCCGAGCGCGACTCCAACCGCACTGATTAGGGCGGTCCTCACGGCGCTGGTAGCCTTGTCCCGCCGTGAGAACCGGCCGCGGACTTCAGAGAGCCCCGGTGAACCAGCCCGGGAGCGCCGCGCAATCGAGTGAGAAGGAGTCAGTCGCCCATGCCTTTGGACGCAGACGTCAAGAAGAAGATCATGTCCGAGTACGCCACGACCGAGGGCGACACGGGCTCCCCGGAGGTCCAGATCGCGCTCCTCACGCAGCGCATCAAGGACCTGACCGAGCACTCGCGTCAGCACAAGCACGACCACCACAGCCGTCGTGGTCTGCTGCTGCTCGTCGGCCGTCGCCGCCGCCTGCTGCGCTACCTCGAGAGCATCGACATCGAGCGCTACCGCTCGCTGATCAAGAAGCTCGGTCTGCGTCGCTGACCCCCGGATTTCCGTCGGAGCGGTCCTCCACACCAGGAGGGCCGCTCTTTCGGATGTGTAGGACCACAACTTCACACCGCACAACTTCATAGCGACAGCACCACCAGAAGCACGCCCGTGCACAACGACGATGCACGCGGTTCGTTGGAATCAAGAGAAAAGGAGGACCCATGGAGGGTCCTGAGATCACCTTCGCCGAAGCCACCATCGACAACGGCTCGTTCGGCACCCGCACCGTCCGGTTCGAGACCGGACGCCTGGCCAAGCAGGCCGGAGGCGCCGTCAGCGCCTACCTGGACGAGGACACGATGCTCCTCTCCACCACCACCGCCGGGAAGTCCCCCCGTGAGGGCTTCGACTTCTTCCCGCTGACCGTCGACGTCGAAGAGCGCATGTATGCCGCGGGCAAGATCCCCGGGTCGTTCTTCCGTCGCGAGGGTCGCCCCTCGACCGAGGCGATCCTCACCTGCCGTCTCATCGACCGCCCGCTGCGCCCCACCTTCAAGAAGGGTCTGCGCAACGAGGTCCAGGTCGTCATCACCGTTCTCGCGCTCAACCCGGACACGCAGTACGACGTGCTCGCGATCAACGCCGCGTCGGCCTCCACGCAGATCTCCGGTCTGCCGTTCTCCGGCCCGATCGGTGCGACGCGCATCTCGCTCATCGACGGCCAGTGGGTCGCGTTCCCGCAGTTCTCCGACATCGAGCGCTCGACGTTCGACATGGTCGTCGCCGGCCGCATCGCCGGTGACGACGTGGCCATCATGATGGTCGAGGCCGAGGCCACCGAGAGCACCTGGGACCTGGTCAAGAACCAGGGCAAGCAGGCTCCGACCGAGGAGGTCGTCGCCGAGGGTCTCGAGGCCGCGAAGGGCTTCATCCGGGTCCTCTGCGAGGCCCAGGCCGAGCTCGCCGAGAAGGCTGCCAAGCCGGTCGAGGAGTTCCCGATCTTCCTCGACTACGAGGACGACGTCTACGCAGCGGTCGAGGCCGCCGCCTCCGAGGACGCCGCTGCCGCCCTGCAGATCGCGGGCAAGCAGGAGCGCGAGGACCGGCTCGACGAGATCAAGTCGGCGCTGCACCTCAAGCTCGTCGGCGACTACGACCCCAAGGCGGAGACGGGCACCACCGGTGACTTCGTCGGCCGCGAGAAGGAGGTCTCGGCGGCATACCGCGCGCTGCAGAAGAAGCTCGTCCGCGAGCGCATCCTGCGCGACAAGGTCCGCATCGACGGCCGCGGCCTGGCCGACATCCGCGCCCTCTCGGCCGAGGTCGAGGTGCTTCCGCGGGTCCACGGTTCGGCGCTGTTCGAGCGTGGCGAGACGCAGATCCTCGGCGTCACGACGCTGAACATGCTCCGCATGGAGCAGCAGCTCGACACCCTCTCGCCGGTGACGCGCAAGCGCTACATGCACAACTACAACTTCCCGCCGTTCTCCACCGGTGAGACCGGCCGCGTGGGCTCGCCCAAGCGCCGCGAGATCGGCCACGGCGCGCTCGCCGAGCGGGCGCTCATGCCGGTGCTGCCGACGCGCGAGGAGTTCCCCTACGCGATCCGCCAGGTGTCCGAGGCCCTCGGCTCCAACGGCTCGACGTCGATGGGTTCGGTCTGCGCCTCGACCCTGTCGATGCTCAACGCCGGTGTGCCGCTGCGCGCCCCGGTCGCCGGCATCGCGATGGGTCTGGTGTCCGCGGAGGTCGATGGTCAGACGCAGTACGCCGCGCTGACCGACATCCTCGGTGCCGAGGACGCCTTCGGTGACATGGACTTCAAGGTCGCCGGCACGCGCGAGTTCGTCACGGCCATCCAGCTCGACACCAAGCTCGACGGCATCCCCGCCGACGTCCTCGGTGGCGCGCTGACCCAGGCTCGTGAGGCCCGGTTCCACATCCTCGACGTCATGAACGAGGCCATCGACGCGCCCGACGAGATGAGCCCCTTCGCTCCTCGCGTCATCGCCGTCAAGGTCCCGGTCGACAAGATCGGTGAGGTCATCGGCCCGAAGGGCAAGATGATCAACCAGATCCAGGAGGACACCGGCGCCGACATCTCCATCGAGGACGACGGCACCGTCTACATCGGCGCGACCGACGGTCCGTCGGCGGAGGCGGCCCGCGCGGCGATCAACGCCATCGCGAACCCGCAGATGCCCGAGATCGGCGAGCGCTTCCTCGGCACCGTCGTCAAGACGACGACCTTCGGAGCGTTCGTCTCGCTGCTGCCCGGCAAGGACGGCCTGCTGCACATCTCCGAGGTGCGCAAGCTCGTCGGCGGCAAGCGGATCGACGCGGTCGAGGACGTCCTCTCGGTCGGCCAGAAGGTCCAGGTCGAGCTCAAGGAGATCGACCCGCGCGGCAAGCTCTCGCTCGCCGCGGTCCTCGCCGAGGGCGAGGGCGGTTCCGAGGCATCGTCGGCTCCTGCCGGTGACGCTCCGGCGTCCGAGGGCGACGCTGGCTCGAGCGACGACGCCGGCTCCGGTGAGGCCGGCGACGACAGCAACGGCGGCGAGGAGCGCGGCGAGCGTCGCCAGCGCAACCGTCGGCGTGGCGGTCGCGGTCGCGGCCAGCGCTCCGAGGCTTCCGAGGGCCAGCGCGACGAGTGACCTGACGGTCCCACGCAGGTGACGGGGCGGCATACCGAGATGTCCTCGGTATGCCGCCCCTCGCCATGTCCGGTCCCTGATCGTGGTGGGGGTCTCGCGTGGTCGGTATGCCGCTCGCGGCCGTGCCCCCTCTCGCCGTGCGCTCACGCAGGGTGGATCTGTCCCGCGGGCGCTCCCGACGTAGGGTGACAAGGCTGCTGTCACAAGGGAAGGACATCGTGTCTGCGCAGGTCATCGCCGGTCGCTACGAGGTGCTGAGGGCCGTCGGCAAGGGCGGCATGGGCACCGTGTGGCTGTGTCGTGACACCGTCCTCGAGCGCGAGGTCGCGGTGAAGCGCATCGGGGCACTCCCGGGGGAGCCGGCGGCCGCAGCACGAGCGATGCGCGAGGCGCGAATCGCAGCGTCCCTGAACCACCCCAACGCCGTCGCGGTCTTCGACGTCGTCGACGAGGACGAGGCGCACTGGCTCGTCATGGAGTACGTCGACGGGCGCAGTCTTGCTGAGCTCGTCCGTGACGAGGGCGCGCTGCCGCCGGACCGCGTCGCCTCGATGGGGGCAGCGCTGGCTCGGGCGCTGGCGCGCGCGCACGAGCGCGGGATCGTGCACCGCGACCTCAAGCCCGGCAACATCCTCGTCCACCGGTCCGGGACGCCGAAGGTGAGTGACTTCGGGATCGCGCGGATGACGGCGGATCCGGCACTGACCCTCACCGGCTACATGACCGGGACACCCGGATACCTCTCGCCCGAGTTGGCGCGCGGCGGCAACCCGACTCCCGCCTCCGACGTGTGGGCACTGGGCGCGACGCTGTTCCACGCGGTGGAGGGGCAGTCCCCGTTCCGCTCGCACGACAACCCGCTGGCCATCCTCCAGGACATCCTCAACGAGCGGGCCCGTCCCATGGAGCGGGCGGGACGGCTGGCGCCGGCGATCCGCTCGATGATGGACCCCGACCCGCAGACCCGCTGGACCATGGCCCAGGCTGCTGACGAGCTCGACGACCTCGCCGCCGCCGGACCACCGACGGCGGTGCTCCCCGTCATGGGGGCAGCGGATGCGGACGCAGACGCGAGTGCGGACGCAGACGCGAACGCGGACGACCGCGTCGGTGGCGGCGTGCGCGCCGGCGAGCAGCACGGCACGCGGGCACCTGCCGCGGTCGGCGACGGCTGGCCGTGGGACGAGCTGGGCCGCCGCGACCGCGACGATGACGCCGGTGACGACGTGCCCACCGTCGTGCGGCCTTCGCCGAGCGCGGGAGACAGCGGCGGTCGGCGCCGCTGGTGGCCGGCCGCAGTGGTGCTCGTCGCGCTCCTCCTGGCGGGGACGGCATACCTGCTGCTGCGCGACCCGGGTCCGGAGAGCACCGCACAGACGCCGACGAGCTCGAGTCCGGCACCCACGACGTCGGCACCGCGTCCCACGTCGTCATCGCCCACGCCGACGCCGTCGTCCCCCAGCCCGACTCGGTCGACACCGACGCCGTCGACGCCCAGCCCGACGCGCACCTCCCGCACACCGACGCCCTCGTCGTCACCGTCTGCGCGAGCGGGGACGGATGCACAGCTCGCCGCCTTCGCTCGTGACTACTACGCCGGGGTGACGAGCGCCGATGGGCGGGACGCGACCTGGGCGATGTTCACTCCGGAGCTGCAGGCGCGCATCGGCAGGAGTACGTACGACGGGTTCTGGCGCACCATCGAGTCGGTGCGGGTCTCGGCCGTCGACGCGGATGCGTCGGACGGGACGGTGACGATGCAGCTGAGGTACGACCCTCGCTCCGGGGCGCCGTCGACCGAGCGTCGCCAATGGCGGGTGGTCCGCAGCGGAGACTCCTGGTTGATCGCCGGCGACTCACGGCTCTGACCGCCGTGGAGCTCGAGATCAGCGCACGGGCACCTGGTCGAAGCCGATGACGGTGGGTTTGCCCTGCTTGTCCACCGTCATGGCCACCATGACCGCCAGCCGGTAGCGCACGATCTCTTGGTTTCCCGTCTGCTGGGTGGCCTTCCGGTAGCTGCTCTCCGGGTTGTCGCGGAACACCTTCCCGGGGTTTGCGGTCTGGGTGTTCAACAGGTCGTACGAGGCGAGGACCAGCGACCCGGTGGGCGTCGCCACGGCCTGCACCGGACCCCCGGGCTCGAGCGGTTCGGCGTCGGACGGCCAGAGCTGGGCGCGCACCAGGCTCGACGCACCCTCCGTGGTACGCATGTCTGACAGGAACGACTCGAGCTCCTTGGGAAGGGCCGGACCGCCCTTGCCCGTGTTGATGCGGGCCATGACCGCGTTGGCGGCCGCCAGGGCCTGCTTCTGCTGCTCCGGGCCCGGGGTGCTTGCTCCCCCCGGCGCGGCAGAGGCGGGCAGCGACTTCGCGGGCACGTGCGCCGCGGCCAGCATCGTCCACGGCGCGATCACGCTCGTGCGCTGCACGACGTTGAGGACCTCGATGGGCTTGCCCTTGTCGTAGGCCTCGGTGCCGGCCACCAAGGCATACATGGGATATCCCGAGAACGCCGGGATGTAGCTCTTCGTCCCCACGAGCGACACGACGGACTTCTCGGACGTCTTCGTCATCTGCCGGTACTGGCTTTGCAGGACCTCCGTCGTGTACAGCGGCCCGGAGGACACGTCCCTCCATGGGCGCGCGTCGTTCGACGTGGCGGTCGCTTTGGCGATGGCGTTGCGGCGGGTGGCGAGGTCCTTGAGAACGAGGTCAGCCTGGTCCGGCGTCATGGATGGCTTGGTGACCTCGGAGTTCTTCCACGGCTCGACCTTCTGCGGGACGACGCCGCACCCGGCCAGCGCGGGCACGGTCAGGGCGAGCACGGACACGGTCACGGCACGGCTCAGCGTCCGTGCACCCGCGGGCTCGTCGGCCCCGGTCGGTGCACGCCCGGCTGGCGCGTCCGCAGCCGGTCGGTTCACGGCCGCGTCGTCAGGCCCGGACGGAGTCCTGCGCCGCCGGGCCAGCACGATGCCACCGATGAGGAGAAGCACCCCGAGGATGAGAGCGCCGATGGCGAGGCCGAACCCACCGGGGATGACCACCCCACTCGACATCGTGATGTCGCCGGGCTTGCCGAGCGGCATCACGACGTAGGTCGTCGGCTTGCCATCCAGCGCCAGCTGAAGCGTTTGGGAGCCCGCACCGGACGTGCTCTCGGTCCAGAAGGTCTGCTTCGTCGGGTCCGGGGGAGCGGCCTTGGCGTCCCCCTCGACCGCCTCCCCACTGACGCCCGACGTCCCAACGCTCGTCACGGCATACGTCGGCGCGCCATCGAGGTAGCTCGTGACGTCGACCGGGTGCGCCTGCCCGACGAAAACTGAGCCGCCCGACGACTCCGCAGTGATCCGCATCGTCGTATCGGTGTAGGCGAGCAGGCCCGGCGTCGAGACCACCGCCTTCGCGTCACCGATCTTCAGTGTCGAGCTCGGTGACTCGATGGTGTTGTCGCTGCCGATGAGCACGATCCCCGCGACGCCGGCGGCGCTGAGCAGCAGCCCGAGCACGGCGAGCAAGATCCCTACGGTCTTCTTCATCGATCTGTTTCCCCTCCGCACACATGGGATCCCACGGCGGACCCCCCGGGGACAGTCTGGCAGGAGTGGCGTCGTGGCGCCCGTCGACATCCACAGGCGCGGGTATGCCGGCCGCGGACACAGCGCTGCCCCCGCCGCA
This sequence comes from Knoellia remsis, assembly GCF_003002895.1. Lineage (GTDB taxonomy): Bacteria > Actinomycetota > Actinomycetes > Actinomycetales > Dermatophilaceae > Knoellia > Knoellia remsis. The sequence continues at coordinate 20,555 of NZ_PVTI01000001.1, forward strand.
CATGCGGCGGGGGCAGCGCTGGCAGGGGTGGTTCAGGCGACCTTGGTGGCGCGGCGAACCGGGGTGGGGGCGCTCCAGCGCATCTCCATACGGGTGCGACCGTCCCTGGTCACCGGCACCCAACGCATCGTCAGGCAGGCCGGACCCGTGACGGTCGTGGCGACCTTCTTCATCGGTGTCTCCTCTCGTGGACCTGCGGTGGGTGAACGGCGCTCCCGAGCCGTTCACCTGTTGTTCACCCAAGCATAGACGCAAGATGAACAGAAAGTAAACGACATGCTCGCCCGCGCCGCCGTGGACCTGTACGCCAGGGAGGGGAGACCTCCCCATTGCCGCACGGGCGTGAATCACGTCAGACTCAGAGCGCAGGGCCGGACGTGGCGAGTACTGTCGATGAGGGAAGAGGAGCCGTGGCTGACGACATCCGCGAGGAGCTCTACGAGATCCGTGAAAGGAATGATCGCGAGATTCAGCGACTCCAGGTCAGTGTGCCGGACCCGGTGGAGCGGGAGCAGAGGGACGCCGCGAGTGTGGTGACGGTCCGCGTCGCCGCGGACGGGGGAGTGCGCGACATACGCATCTCCCACGACTGGCGCAACACCGTTCAGGACAGTGAGCTTGGTGGCGTCATCCTGGAGACCATCGCTCAGGCACAGGCCGCGGTCGCGGCCGAGTACGCGGCTGCCCTGGAGGAGCAGGAGTCCTCACCCCTTCCCCCGGCGCGACCGGCGCCGATTCCTCCAGATGACGGGGATGCGGGCCGGGGCGCACTGGCCTCGCCGGAGGAGGCCGAGCGAGTCATGGCAGAGGTGTATGCCGAGGCGGAGGCGGCCCTTGCCGATGTGGAACGCGCACTGGATTCCTTTGGGCGTCATACGGCGTCAGCTCGCAGTAGTCACGGCGAGGTCATCGTTGACATCAACGCCGATGGAGACATATCACGCTTCGATCTGGATCCGCGGTGGCTCGCACGTGCCCACCCCGCGAACATTGGCCGCCTGGCCACCGAAACGCTCCATCGGGCCCAGACCCAAATCGACGTCGGCCTTTCGGAGCTTGACGCGGTCGTTGCCGACATGCAGGCCACTTTGTCGCGAGTGGGAAATCCGTACACCTTGAGTCGCCGGCTGGGAATACAGCCGTGAGGTCGACGAGCCGGGCAACACCACGAAGCAGGACCCACAAGAAAGAGGTATGACGTGTCCTACGAAGCGGAACGGCAAGCGCTTCTCGATGCCGCAGAGACCTGGGCTGACGCCGAGAACGACATGACGAAGGCGAAGAACAACGCGGTCTCCATCGACGTGACCACAACCGACTCTTCGGTCGTGGCTGACCTGGCCGGGTTCAACAGCACCTACTCCGACATCCGGACCCGGGTCGCCGACCTCCTTGGCGAGGCTGCGTCGTCGATGAAACTCATCGACGACACCCTCAAGGGCATCGAAGAGCAGTACCGGCGCGACGATGAGGATGCGTTGGCCCGAATCGGGGGGCAGTGGTCCCCCACTAACCCGTGAGGACGTCATGACAGCACAAGAACTCATCGAGAAGCTGCGTGAGAAGTACAGGGAGCTTCAGGAGAAGATGGACGAGTGTCTGCGCAAGTTCAACGAGGCCGTGCGCAAAATTGCTCGGTGGTTCGGCTGGGCCGCTGAGAAGGCGGTTGAACTCTGGAACACGTACGTCGTTCCGCTCTGGCAAAAGTTCACGGACTGGTTCAGCAAGCATTGGAACGTGTTTGGTGCACCTTGGCTCATGTACTCCAATGCGACAAGCTGGAGGCAGGACGTGGGCGGTGTTGTGACGCCATGGGCAGGGACAGTGAGTCAGGAGACGTCTGATATCGACGCCTTCTGGAAGGGTGTCGCCTCGGATCGGTACGTGAGCCGGGCCAAGGATCAGGTCAACGCCCTTCGTGCGGTCGGTCCGATCGCCGAGAAGATCGCGGGTGCACTTGATGCCGTCGCGCTCGCGATCATCGTCTGGTGGGGCTCCATCGTGACGGCGGTCATCGCCTGCATCGGCGGGGCCTTGGTGGCGGCTGCGTCCACGGCAACTGGTCCCGGCGCCGTTGTGGGCATACCGCTGGGGGTGAAGGTCGCCATCGCGGGCATGATCGGTGCCCTTCTCGTTGGGACCGGAATCCTGCTCGGCACGTGCGCCGTCCAGAAGGGCAACCTCAACGGCGCACTCACGGACCTGTCCGCCTTTCCCGGTGGAAAGTGGCCGACTTTCGCATGACAGACGATCAGGGTCGAGGCACGCAACCGGGAATGGCGCGGCGTGCGCCGCTCATCGTCATCTGCGGTGCGGTTCTCCAAGGAGTCATCGCCGTGTTTCTGGGGGCGATGGTGGCCCAGACGAACGGCCCTCAGCGACTGGCCCTGCTCGTCGGCTTGAGTGCTGCCGTCCTCGCTGCCGTAGGCCTGCTTGTGTTACGGGGCAAACTTCGGGCTGGTGGGCGGGCCGTCAGTGGTGCCGTGGCTGCAGTGCTCACTCTCCCGCTCCTGGCGGCAGGTGCCGCCGCCGTTCTGGTGGCAGCAGGCGAAACCCCACTCTTGGCAGTACCGCTGGCGTTGTTCGCGGGCGCGCCGGCCGCAATTGTCGCGATGGTGGTCCCGCAGCTCCTGCGCGACCCGTCCTCCACGCCGCGGGCTCGCTAGTAATCGCTCACTCTGGGCGAGTGTGGGGGCGGCGCGGGCTGCGGTGATTGTCGGCGGGACGAGTGGCCCGCACCTGACGTGACTAGTGTTGCGGCCATGGGAACGAGGCGGGTTGCGGTGATCGGTGCGGCCGGACGCATGGGGTCGGAGGTGTGCCGGGCCGTCGAGGAGGCGGACGGGCTCGACCTCGTCGGGCGCTACGACGCCGGTGACGAGCTCGGCGACCTCGGTGGAGCAGACGTCGTCGTCGAGTTCTCCGTTCCCGACGCCTCGCCCGCCAACGTCGCGCACTGCGTCGACCGCGGCATCAACGTCGTCGTCGGCACGACCGGCTGGGACGAGGCCAGGCTCGCCGACCTGCGCACCCGCCTCGCCGACCACCCGGACGTCGGCGTCCTCATCGCCCCGAACTTCGCCATCGGCGCGGTCCTCATGATGGCCTTCGCCGCGAAGGCCGCCGAGTTCTACGAGTCCGTCGAGGTCATCGAGCTGCACCACCCCGACAAGGTCGACGCCCCCTCCGGCACGGCCGCCCGCACCGCCGCCCTCATCGCGCAGGCGCGCGAGCAGGCCGGCCTCGGAGACGTTCCCGACGCGACCACGTCGGACCCGGGCGGCGCGCGCGGAGGGCGCGCGGACGGCATACCCGTGCACTCGGTGCGCCTGCGCGGGCTCGTCGCCCACCAGGAGGTGCTCTTCGGGCAGACCGGCGAGATGCTGACGCTCCGGCACGACTCCTTCGACCGCGTCTCGTTCATGCCAGGCGTCATCACCGCAGTCCGTCAGGTCGCCGACCACCCCGGGCTCACCGTCGGACTCGAGAACTACCTCGGGATCTGAGCCCGGGTCAGCCCCAGCCGATCGCGCGCAGCCCGGCGGCCACGGCCGCCGCGGCGATGACGACGACGAGGAAGTTCGCGCGCACCAGGAGCAGCACGACCGCGACCGCCACCGCGGCGAGCCGCGCGTCCACGTGCAGCGACCCGCCGTCACCGCCGAACGTCTGGATCGCGACGAGTCCCGCGAGCAGCGCGACGGGCAGCAGCGCCAGCACCCGCCGACGCCGCGGACCTTCGACCCACGACTCGGGCACGACGTAGCCCGCGAGCTTCGTCGCGAAGGCCAGCGCCGACGACAGCAGCACGATCGTCCAGTCGCTCATCGCGCCACCTCCGCGCCGGGGTCGAGGTCGGGCTCGGGGTCGTCCTCGTCGGCGCGCTCGTGTCGTCCGCCGCCGGTGAGGCCGACGACGAGTGCGGCGAGCACCGTGAGGATGACGGGGACGCCGACCGGCAGCAGGGGAGAGGTGAGCAGCGCGATCGCGATGGCGAGCACCATGGTCGCGGCGGCGTCCCGGCTGCGCAGGCGCGGCCACAGCAGCGCTGTGAACGCGGCGGCTGCGGCGGCGTCGAGCCCCCAGCGAGTGGGGTCGCCGAGGGCGTTGCCGACGAACGCGCCGAGCAGCGTCATGAGGTTCCAGAACACGAAGACCGCGAGTCCCGTCGCCCAGAAGCCGAGCCGCCCGGCGCGGCGCAGGTCCTGACCGACGGCGACGGCGGTCGACTCGTCGATCGTCAGGTGCGCGGCAGCGAGCCGACGCCAACCGCGCACGTCGAGCAGGCGCGAGGTCTGCAGGGCGTAGAGGCCGTTGCGCACACCGAGCAGCGTCGAGGTCGCCACGGCCGCCGACCCGGTGCCGCCGGCGCCGAGGATGCCGACCACCGCGAACTGCGAGCCGCCGCTGAAGAGCAGCACCGACAGCAGCGACGTCTGCAGGATGCTCAGCCCCGACGACACCCCGAGCGCGCCGAAGCTGATGCCATAGGCACCGGTCGCGAGGCCCACTGAGAGCGACTGCCGCAGGACGGATCGCCTTGTCTCCGTGGGGAGTTCGTCGTATGCCGTCCCGTCGCCGGCCGTGCTCGGCTCGCCCGGGGCGGCCTCCCCGGCGTTGCTCATGGCGCCGTGTCGTCGCCGTCCGGCGGCGTCAGCGAGGCGACGAGCCGGACCTCCCGCAGGGTCTCGCCGTCGGGCGAGACGACCCGGTCGCGGAAGGCGCCGTCGGGGCCGAGCCCCGCCCCGACGAGGAACGCGCGCGTCGCCTCGTCGTCGGCGAGCACCCAGATCGCGACGTCCTCGGCCCCGGCGCCGCGCAAGTGGTCGATGCCGGCGTTGAGCAGCCGCGACCCGTGGCCGACGCGTCGGGCGCCCGGGTGCACGCCCATGGCCGTGACCTCGCCGCGTGCCGGCCCGGCGTCCGGGTCCTGGCTCGGTCCGATGGCGAGGAAACCGACGACCTGCTCTCCGGCACGGGCGACGAGGAGCCGGTGCACTCCGGCCGGCGGGTTCTCGAGGGACTGGCGCCACGCCTTGGCGAAGGCGGGCGCCTCGAAAGCCGACACGACCTCGTCCGGCACGCGGCCGGCATACGCCTGCGTCCACACGGCGGACTGGACGACCCCGACCGCCGGCGCGTCCGTCGGAACGGCGGTGCGGACGCTGGCGTCGGCGACCGGTCCGCGGTCGTCGCCGTGGTCGTGGCTGGGGGAGTGCGGGTGGGTGTGCTCGCTCATCGGCCCTCGAAGACCGGCGTCCGGCGCTCGCGGAACGCCGCGCGTCCCTCGGTGAGGTCGTCACTGGACCACGCGCGAGCGAACGCCGCCTCGTAGCGGGCGACCTCGGCGTGGTTGCCGCCGTGGGTGTCGAAGCCGAGCTTGGAGCCGGACTGGCTCAGCGGGGCGAGGTCGACGGCCGATGCCGCGAGGTCGAGCGCGTCGTCGAGGCCGCCGCGCACCTGGGCGAAGCCGAGCCGCCACGCGTCGTCGGCGGTGAGAACGGCACCGGTGAGGACCATGTGGCGGGCCGCGCCCTCACCCCAGAAACGGGCGACCCGTTCGAGGGTCCAGTGGTTGACCATGAGGCCCAGCTTGGCGACGGGGACGGCGAACTTCGCGGAGTCGGCGACGACACGCAGGTCACATCCGACGGCGAGTTGCATGCCGAGGCCCATGCACGAGCCCTCGATGGCGGCGACGGTCGTGATCGGTGCGCTCGACAGGCGCAGCAGCACCTCGGCCAGGCGGTCGGTGAAGGAGACGTCCTCGAGCTCGGTGAGGTCGGCGCCGGAGCAGAAGTGGCCGCCGGCGCCGGTGAGGACGAGGGCGCGGGACTGCTGGATGGCCTCGCTGACGGCGGCGTCGAGGTCCTCGAGTGCATCGTGGTTGAGCGCGTTGCGCCGCTCGGGGCGGTCGATGGTGATGACGCTGACGCGCTCGTGCTGCCGGGTGTGTATCGCCACCCACCGAGCCTAGGTCACCGGCATGCACGGCCGTGGTGCCGGGCGGGCGTGGTGTGGGGCACAGGACGTCGGAGTGTGAGACTGTGGGGGTGTCCCTGCTCCGTCGTCCTGCCAAGCCGCGCCCGACCTTCCGGCCGCTCGCGGTCGCCGAGGTGGATCCGGTGGCCGAGCACGCCGTCTCGATCGGCTTCGACGTGAGCGGTATGCCGGAGTTCCTCGACTACCGCGCGGGGCAGTACGTCACCCTGCGCGCACTCGTGGGTGGCGAGGACGTGCGCCAGTCGTACTCGATTTGGGTTCCGCCGAGCCGGGCCCGCCGTGAGGGAATCATCCGGGTGGCCGCCGCCGCGGTGCAGGGCGGGCGGATGTCGCCGTGGCTCGCCAACGAGGTCGAGGTCGGCGAGACGATGGGGGTGCTGCCGCCGATGGGGACGTTCACCCTCGACGAGGACGACCGGCCCCGCCACCACGTCGGGGTCGTCGGCGGGTCCGGCATCACGCCCGTGCTCGCGATCACGGCCGCGGCACTCGAGCAGAACCCCGAGTCGACGGTGACCCTCGTCGTCGCCAACCGGACGCGGGCGTCGACGGTGCTCGGGGCCGAGGTGGCGGCTCTCGCGGAGGCGTCCGGGGGGCGGCTGCACGTCGAGCACGTCCTGTCCCGCGAGTCCGTCGACGGAGTGCGGCACGGACGCATCGACCCGGCTGTGCTGACCGAGGTGGTCGAGGAGGTCCGGAACGAGCCCGGCGGCGTCGCGGGAGTCGACGACTGGTGGTTGTGCGGACCCGAGGGACTCATCGTCGACGTCGAGGACTGGCTCGGCACCCAAGGCGTCGCGCCCGAGCACATCCACCGGGAGCGGTTCACCTCCACCGGCCCCGTCGACCCCGTGGAACCCGCCCGCTCTCCCGCTTCCTCCGACTGATTGCGCACAGTTCGCACGGCTGCGTGCGAACTGTGCGCAATCAGTGGGGGGTGGGAGTGCCCGAACGGGCAATCAGTCGGGATTCGGGGTGGCGGCGGTGCGCTCGTAGGTGACCCAGGCAAAACCGTCCTGCTCCTCGCGGGCCGTCTCGTGCCACTGCGCCGGGTCGATGTCGGGGAAGGTCGCGTCGCCTTCGGGTGCCTGGTCGACCTCGGTGATGAGCAGCCGGTGCGCGAACGGCATCGCCTGCCGGTAGATCTCGCCCCCGCCGACGACGAAGACCTCCTCGCCCGGGCCGGCGAGGTCGAGCCCCTCCGCGAAGGAGTGCGCCGTCTCGACGTCGGCGTGGCGCCAGTCGGCCTGCCGCGTCACGACGATCGTGCGACGCCCCGGCAGGACCCGCCCGATCGACTCGAACGTCTTGCGTCCCATGACCATGGGGTGACCCATCGTCGTGCGCTTGAAGAACCGGAAGTCCTCCGGCAGGTGCCACGGCATGCCCCCCTCGGCACCGATGACGCCATTGCGGCCGACAGCTGCGATGAGGCTCACCCGGGTCATCCCCTCACCCTAGGAGGTCCCGCCCAGCTTGGTGACCGACCTCCACGGTGACCTCGTATGCCGGCCGCGCGCGGCCGGCATACGTCGCTCAGACCGCGATCGGGGCCTTGATCGCGGGGTGCGGGTCGTAGCCGACGAGCTCGAAGTCGCCGAGGTCGAACTCGTCGATGGCGCCCTTCGGGGCGATGCGCATCGTCGGCAGCGGACGCGGCTCGCGGGTGAGCTGGAGGCGCGCCTGCTCGAGGTGGTTGGAGTACAGGTGGGCGTCGCCGAGGGTGTGCACGAACTCGCCCGGCTCGAGGTCGGTGAGCTGGGCGACCATCATCGTGAGCAGCGCGTAGGAGGCGATGTTGAACGGCACGCCGAGGAAGACGTCGGCCGAGCGCTGGTAGAGCTGGCAGTGCAGTCGGGCCGGCCGGTCGCCCTCGGCCGGGCTGACATAGAACTGGAAGAGCGCGTGGCACGGGGGGAGTGCCATGTCGTCGACGTCGGCGACGTTCCACGCGCTGACGATGTGCCGGCGGCTGTCGGGGTTGGTGCGGATCGACTCGATGACCTTGGTGATCTGGTCGACGTTGCGGCCGTCGGGCGTGGGCCAGGAGCGCCACTGGTGCCCGTAGACCGGGCCGAGGTCGCCCGCCTCGTCGGCCCACTCGTCCCAGATGGTGATGCCGCGCTCCTGGAGCCAGCGCACGTTGGTGTCGCCGCGCAGGAACCACAGCAGCTCGCCGATGATCGACTTGAGGTGCAGCTTCTTGGTGGTGACGACGGGGAAGCCCTCGGCGAGGTCGAAGCGCATCTGGTGGCCGAAGACCGAGCGCGTGCCGGTGCCGGTGCGGTCGGACTTGTCGACACCCTCGTCGAGGATCCGGTCGAGGAGGTCGAGGTACTGGCGCATGGCCGCAAGAGTAGTTCCGGCCACCGACAGCGCCGGGACCGGCGCGCGGCCCCGCGCGGCCGGGACCGGCATACGCACGCGCGGCCGGGACCGGCATACGCACGCACTAGGCTGAAACCCATGACGACGAACCCCTTCGGCCGCCTCATCACGGCCATGGTTACCCCGATGCGCCCCGACGGATCGATCGACGAGGACGGGATTCGGGCGGTCGTCGAGCACCTCCTCGCGAGCGGTCACGACGGGATCGTCGTCAACGGCACGACCGGTGAGTCGGCCACCCTCAGCGACGACGAGAGCATCACGGCCGTGCGGATCGCCAAGGAGGTCGCCGGGGACCGGGCCGCGATCACCGCCGGGGTCGGCTCGAACGACACGGCCCACTCGGTGCACATGGCCGCCCGTGCCGCGGAGGCCGGCGCCGACGCGCTGCTCCTCGTCTCGCCGTACTACAACAAGCCGACGCAGGCCGGGCTGCTCGCGCACTGCCGGGCCGTCGCCGACTCCACCGAGCTGCCGATCATGCTCTACGACATCCCGGGCCGGACCGCCGTCGCGTTCGACACCGCGACCCTCATCGAGCTCGCCCAGCACCCGCGGATCCTGGCCGTCAAGGACGCCAAGGCCGACCTGTGGGCGTCGACGCACGTCATGGCCGCGACCGACCTGCTGTGGTTCAGCGGCGACGACGTGCTGTCGCTGGCTCACCTCGCGCAGGGTGCCGTCGGCGTCGTCTCCGTCGTCGGTCACGTCGCGGGCAGGGAGTATGCCGCGATGCTGGCTGCCGTGGACGCGGGTGACCTCGCGCAGGCGCGCGAGATCCACCAGCGGCTCATTCCCGCCGTCGACGCGATCATGACGACCTCGCAGGGGGCGATCATGTCCAAGGCGGCACTCGCGGAGCTGGGCGTCATCGAGTCGGCCTTCGTCCGGCTGCCGCTCGTGGAGTCACCGCCGGAGCACCTCGAGCTGCTCCGCAAGGGCCTTGCCGAGGCAGGTCTCGCGTGAGCCACCCGCACCCCGAGCTGTCCCTGCCCGGCCCGCTCAAGGAGGGCGGCGTTCGCGTCGTCGCCCTCGGTGGCCTCGGCGAGGTCGGCCGCAACATGGCCGTCGTCGAGCACCGCGGCCAGCTGCTCGTCATCGACTGCGGTGTGCTGTTCCCCGACGACCACCACCCGGGGATCGACCTCATCCTCCCGGACTTCTCCTACATCGAGGACCGGCTCGACGAGGTGCAGGCGATCATCCTCACCCACGGCCACGAGGACCACATCGGCGCCGTGCCCTACCTCCTGCGGCTCAAGCCGGACATCCCGCTCGTCGGCTCCCAGCTCACCTTGGCCCTCGTCGAGGCCAAGCTCAAGGAGCACCGGATCAAGCCCTACACCCTCGCGGTCAAGGAGGGCATGCGCGAGACGTTCGGGGTCTTCGACTGCGAGTTCGTCGCCGTGAACCACTCCATCCCGGACGCGCTCGCGGTCTTCGTGCGGACGTCGGGTGGGACGCTGCTGCACACCGGCGACTTCAAGATGGACCAGTTGCCGCTCGACGGGCGGCTCACCGACCTGCGCGCCTTCGCCCGGCTCGGGGAGGAGGGGGTCGATCTCTTCCTCACCGACTCGACCAACGCCGAGGTGCCGGGCTTCACGACACCCGAGAAGGACATCGCGCCGGCCATCGACAAGGTCTTCCGCGACGCCAAACGGCGGATCATCGTGGCCTGCTTCTCGTCGCACGTGCACCGCGTGCAACAGGTGCTCGACGCCGCGGAGAAGTCGGGCCGCAAGGTGGCGATGGTGGGTCGGTCGATGGTGCGCAACATGGGCATCGCCGCCGACCTGGGATATCTGCACGTGCCCGACGGGATCCTCGTCGACTTCAAGAAGCTCGGTGACCTGCCCGACGACAAGGTCGTCCTCATCTGCACCGGGTCGCAGGGCGAGCCCATGGCTGCGCTGTCGCGGATGGCCAACCGGGACCACCCCATCGAGGTGGGGGAGGGCGACACCGTCCTCATGGCGTCCTCGCTCATCCCCGGCAACGAGAACGCCGTCTACCGTGTCATCAACGGGCTCATGCGGCTCGGCGCCAACGTCGTGCACAAGGGCAACGCGCGCGTGCACGTGTCCGGTCACGCGAGCGCCGGCGAGCTGCTCTACTGCTACAACATCGTCAAGCCGCGCAACGTCATGCCGGTGCACGGCGAGTGGCGCCACCTGCGCGCGAACGCCGACCTCGCCCTGGAGACCGGCGTCCACCCCAAGGGCGTCGTCGTCGTCGAGGACGGCGTGGCCGTGGACCTCGTCGACGGCAAGGTCCGGGTGGCCGGAGCGGTGCCGTGCGGCTATGTCTACGTCGATGGCTCGTCCGTCGGCGCCGCCGACGAGGCGCTGCTCAAGGACCGCCAGATCCTGCGGGACGAGGGCTTCATCTCGGTGATCGTCGTCATGGACTCCTCGACGGGCAAGATCGTCGCGGGGCCGGAGATCACCGCGCGCGGGTTCGTCGAGGATGACGTCGTCTTCGATGACGTCATGCCGAAGCTGACCCAGGCCCTCGACGAGGCGACCGCGCAGGGCGTCACGGACACCTACCAGCTGGAGCAGGTCATGCGCCGTGCCGTGGGTGGCTGGGTCGGGCGCAAGATCCGCCGCCGGCCGATGATCATTCCGGTGGTCATCGAGGCCTGAGCGCCCGCGGTCGGTGCGGTGGGTGATCGGACGTGTCTGATCGGTAACCGGCTCGATCGAGCCGGGGGATCTGGTTACCCCGTAACAGGCAGCGGGAGATTGGTCCGACGATGCCCCTCCCTCGGGTGACGTGCCGAGAACCCTTGCAGCGCAACGTGATTGGGCCACGCCAAGAAGAACACTGTTCAACCCTTGTGAGCTCACTGTGCCGGGGAGTATCTATATGAACTAGTTCACTCCGATGCCCGGAGTGACCAGTTGCCAGCGTGCGAACCGTTCGCGAGGGGTCGGCTCATGAGCATCGACATCGACATCGACGACCTGGCCGACGCGATCGCGCCGGCGCAGGCGCCATCACGACGGGCGGTCGCCAAGGGGGGCGGCGTGGAGTCTGCCGGTGCTGGCCACCGCCATCGCGGCACCGGCCATGGCTGCGTCACCGATCTGTGCTGCATGCACAGGTGCCAGCGGGCCACCGCAGTGCATCTTGGCAGGCGTGCCCGGAGGGACGTGTCAGTGCCCGTCTGGCCTCGTCTGTGTCGGCACCGGCCCACTCGGCCTGTTCAATGTCTGTGTCGGTTCGAATGTGTTCACTTCAACGTGTGCGGGGAGCACCTGCTTCGGGGTGTGCCTGGATACCGGTGGCGCACTCGTGACGGCGATCAACGCTTTCACGACAGCGCTGTCAGCATTCGCGCGGTCCGTCCGCCTGTTGAGCATCGCTGGGATCGAGATCTGCGAGAACTCCGCCGGACTCCCCACCAACGTGTGCGTGTCGCCGTTCAACGACGGGCGGCTCGGCACCCTTTGTTCCTACTCGTCCTCATGTGGGAACACCTCTCTCATTGGCGTTCCACTGGGCGTGGTGACCACTGCCTACAACACCCTGATCTCCAGCCTGGCGGCTTTGGACGTGTTGGTCTCGCCTCGATGTGCGACGGGGTACGTCTGCAAGGACATCGCCAGTGTGGCGATCGGATATGCATCCGTGACCGGCGTGACCAGCTTCGGGTTCTCGATCGGGATCGGGTACTGCCAGTGCGACGACAACACCAAGACGTGTGGTCCCCGCGATACGACCCCGTTCGGGGCGGCGAGCAACATTCCCTACCCGGCATGCACCCCGGCAGCACCGTGAGCGCGCGCTGACAATGATCACGGCGCTGCACCTGGTCGCGACGCTCGTCGTGGCCGGACTGTTCCTCACCAGCGGTGTCCTCAAGCTGCGCGACCGTGCGGGTGCCCTGGCCGGGGTGCGAGGCTTCTCGTTCCTGCCCGAGCCGCTCGTCCCGGTCATCGCCCGGGTGCTGCCGTATGTCGAGATCGCGCTCGGTGTCCTGCTGCTCGTGACGTGGGGGAGCGCCTTCACCGGGGTGGCCGCTCTCGCACTCGCCCTCGCCATCGGCTTCGTCATCGTCGTGGGCCTGAGCCTGGCCCGTGGAGAACGACCGACATGCCACTGCTTCGGGGAGGTCTCGGCGGAGCCGATCAGCGAGCGCACTCTCCTGCGGAACGTTGCCATCGCGCTCTCCGCTGCGGCGGCACTGCTGCTCGACCGACCGTTCCCCGGAGTCGTGCCGTCGCTGGTGCGCTTGGGGGCCGCCGAGGTCGCGTTCGCCCTCACCGCAACGGTTCTCGTCGCGACGGCTGCCATCCTCTGGTCCCGCCTCGACGCGGCTCGACGATCCATCGTCACCCTCACGTCGGAGCGTGACGCGGCGCTGGCGCGACCCGCGGCTCGTCCGACACTCGACATCCCCGAAGCCGCCGTACTGGGACGTGACGGCGCCTACGTGCCCCTCGCCGACTTGGCCCGGGAGAAGGCACAACTCGTCATCGGTGTCTCCCCGACGTGCTCGGTGTGCAAAGAGCTCTCGCCGGCGTTCGCCGGCTGGCGGGCGGCCCTCGACAAGGAGGTGGGCGTCACGATCGTGTCGTGGGCTGACCTCGGGTCGAGCGTTGCGGCATACCCCGATGACGCCGACTTCCTCTATGCCGACCCCGACGGACGTGCCCTCGGCGCGCTCGGCATCGGCGGGACTCCGGGCGCAGTCGTGCTCGGCACCAATGGCAAGGTCGCTGCCGGCCCGGCCCTCGGTGGCGAGAGCATCATGGAGCTCATCACCGCAGTCATCCAGGCGATCGGCGTCAACATGATGACGGGCATGGCCCATCAGGCGAGGGAACCCAGGCCCATCGGGGGGAGCGACAGCGGGCAGGAGCACCTTCCGGACACCGGGAGCGACCTGCAGGACTTCCTCGTGCGGACAGAGACGGGGGAGCAGGTCCCGTTCATGGACGCGCTGGCCTCTGTCAGCACGGGTCCGGTTCCGGTCGTGGCGTGGCGTGACTCATGCCCCTACTGCTCCGAGATCGCCGCAGAGATGGTGCAGTTCTCCGAGCGCGGTGAGGTGGTCCTCCTCGTCAACGAGCCGATCAGCTCGGTCCGATCGCAGGGTCTCACCGGCCCGGCGTTCCAGACCGTCGACATCGACGCGTCTGGCATCCTCGGCCTGCCCGGCACCCCTGCGGGCTTCCCCGTCGAGGAGGCGCGGGTCGGGGCCGGTGGCGGCGTCGGCGGCGGCTCGGTGCTGCGCATGCTCGTCGAGCGTGCCCGGGCGAAGGGCACGCTCGTCGAGACCCCTGCCACGCGTCAGGTGGAGCAGCTCCAGCTCCAGGGCGGCGTCCCCGACCCCGAGGACCGTGAACTGCTCCCCGTCCGCTCGGCCAGTGCCCCCTCGGCGGCCCAGTCGACGGCACCCGTCCACGCCCACGCGGACCATGCGCACGGCCACGCCCACGCGGGCCACGCGCACGACCACTGAGCCGCGCCCACGGCATACGGCCCTCAGGGACCGCGGCCACCCCGGGACCTCACGCTCCACCCGAGAAGGCTTGTCCGGTGAAGCAGGGCGGTATCGGGTGACCCGATAACACTGAGGCGGGCGAGGTTGGTCAGGCGTGGTGCGCGTGTGCTCCGTGTGATGGGTGTGACTGTCGCGTAGCCTGCGGAGCATGGCGTCACGTTCGACCACACCTGCGCGCGCTCGCACGGCCTCCTCGCGGCCGGCGAACCGCCGCGCACCCGCTCGCACGACGAGCCGCACGAAGGCACCGGCCCGCAAGAAGAAGGCCGGCGCCCCCATGCCCGTCGCCGCCGTGCGCGGCGCGTGGATGGGCCTCGCGCACGTCACGGGCGGCACCGTCCGCAAGGTGAGCAACGCCGGCCAGGACCTCGAGCCCGAGCACCGTCGTGACGGCCTCGGCCTCGCGCTCATCGCCCTCGCCGTCGTCGTCGCCGCCCGCGAGTGGTGGGGCCTGCAGGGCTACGTCGGCGACGTCGTCCACGCCGTCGCCGCCGGCACCTTCGGCAGGGTCGCCTACGCACTCCCGATCGTCCTGCTCCTCTTCGGCCTGCACCTGTGGCGCACCCCGCGCGAGAACCCCGCGACGAACCGCATGCTCATCGGCACGGTCCTGCTCGCCTTCTCGGCGTGCGGCATCGTGCACGTCTCCGCGGGCATCCCCGAGCCTCCGGCCGGTGCCGACGGCATGCGCGCCGCCGGCGGCATCATCGGCTTCCTCGCCTCCAGCCCGCTCGAGGCCGCGGTGTCGATCTACGGCACGATCCCGCTGCTGATCCTGCTGGGCATGTTCGGCATCCTCGTCCTCACCGCCACCCCGGTCCACGAGATCCCCGACCGTCTCGACCAGCTGCGCGCGACGCTGCTGGGCCACCCGGCATACGACGAGGACGACGCGACCGACGACACCCAGGAGGTGCCGGTCCGCAAGCCGCGCCGCAAGCGCGCGCAGTCCAGCGACGAGCCGATGGACGGCGACGAGGCCTACGAGCAGGCCGCGGTCGTGGACTACGAGGACGCCGGCAAGCCCGGCAAGGGCAAGGCCGCCAAGGGCGGTCCGCGCCCGGGAGAAAAGCGCCCGACCGCGCCCGGCGTGCTCGCCCCCGGCGCGACCACCGGTGTCGCCGACGCCGCACCCAAGGCGACCGCACCCATCCCGCACGAGCCGGCCAAGCTCGAGGCGCCGCCGACGACACCGCTCCCGCAGCGGGTCGAGCAGCTCAGCCTCGCCGGCGACGTCACCTACACGCTCCCGGACAACTCCGCACTCAAGCAGGGCGCGCCGCACAAGGACCGCAGCGAGGCCAACGACCGCGTCGTCGAGTCGCTGACAACGGTCCTCGACGAGTTCGGCATCGATGCGCAGGTCACCGGCTTCACCCGCGGCCCGACGGTCACGCGCTACGTCGTCGAGCTCGGTCCCGGCGTCAAGGTCGAGCGCGTCACCGCGCTCTCCAAGAACATCGCGTATGCCGTTGCGTCGGCGGACGTGCGCATCCTCAGTCCCATCCCGGGCAAGTCCGCGATCGGTATCGAGATCCCGAACCCGGACAAGGAGATGGTCTGCCTCGGTGACGTCCTGCGCAGCCGGGCGGCCCGCGACAACCACCACCCGATGGTCATGGGCGTCGGCAAGGACGTCGAGGGCGGCTACGTCATCGCCAACCTCGCGAAGATGCCGCACCTGCTCGTCGCCGGTGCCACCGGCTCGGGCAAGTCGAGCTTCGTCAACTCGATGATCACCTCGATCCTCATGCGGGCCACGCCCGACGAGGTCCGCATGGTGCTCGTCGACCCCAAGCGCGTCGAGCTCACGGCGTACGAGGGCATCCCGCACCTCATCACGCCGATCATCACCAACCCCAAGAAGGCCGCCGAGGCCCTCCAGTGGGTGGTGCGCGAGATGGACGCCCGCTACGACGACCTCGCCGCGTTCGGCTACAAGCACGTCGACGACTTCAACAAGGCGGTCCGCGCCGGCAAGGTCCAGCCGCTGCCCGGGTCGGAGCGGGTCATCCAGCCCTACCCCTACCTCCTCGTCGTCGTCGACGAGCTCGCCGACCTCATGATGGTCGCCCCGCGCGACGTCGAGGAGTCGATCGTCCGCATCACCCAGCTCGCGCGTGCGGCCGGCATCCACCTCATCCTCGCGACGCAGCGGCCGTCGGTCGACGTCGTCACCGGACTCATCAAGGCCAACGTGCCCTCACGCATGGCGTTCGCGACCTCCTCGCTCGCCGACAGCCGCGTCGTGCTCGACCAGCCCGGTGCCGAGAAGCTGCTCGGCCAGGGTGACGGGCTCTTCCTGCCGATGGGTGCGAGCAAGCCGATGCGCGTCCAGGGCGCGTGGGTCACCGAGACCGAGATCCAGGAGATCGTCGGCCACGTCACCGGCCAGCTCAAGCCGACCTACCGCGAGGACGTCACCGTCGCCGCGGCGAAGAAGCAGATCGACGACGACATCGGCGACGACCTCGACCTGCTGCTGCAGGCGACCGAGCTCGTCGTCACGACGCAGTTCGGCTCGACGTCGATGCTCCAGCGCAAGCTGCGCGTCGGCTTCGCCAAGGCCGGGCGCCTCATGGACCTCCTCGAGTCGCGCGGTGTCGTCGGCCCGTCCGAGGGCTCGAAGGCGCGCGACGTGCTCGTCCGCCCCGATGACCTGCCGACGACCCTCGCACTGCTGCGCGGTGAGGACGTGCCCGACGCCGAGCCGGTCTACGACGACCAGGCCGAGACGGAGTCCACCCACGCCGAGGTGGGCGAACAGCCCTCTGCGGCAACGGCATACGACGCGGTTCCGGAGCCTGCCCAGCCCGCTGCGCCGCCTGCGACGGACCGCTACGGCAGCGACGCGGTTGCGGCCGACCTCGACTCCCGCCCCCAGGCCGACGCCTGGGACGAGGACGAGGACGACAGCGAGGACGCCTGGGAGCTCACCGGGCGTCGGTGACGCCCGCCTGCTCGCTCTCCACGACGGTGCCGGTTCCTTCGGGGCCGGCGCCGTCGTCGTTGTCCGGTATGCCGCCGCGCAGCTGCTCCTCGATCTCACCGATGAAGCTCCTCACCTCGTCCTCACCGGCCACGGGGCCGCCAGCGAGGAGCTGGTCGGCGCCGAGGAGGACGGCGCTCGGTGAGGCGGTGAGGTCGAACGCCTGCCACGCGAGGGCAGCGTGGTCGAGGAGGGTTCCCGACGGCGGGTCGCCCACGAACTCCTCCTTGATCGGGACCGAGAAGACCAGCCGGACGTCGAGCGCTTCCAGCCGCTGCTGCCACCCGGGCTGGGCGGCCATGGCGTCCCTGGTCGAGGCGCAATAGCAGTTGACGAAGACGAGCAGCTGGGCGCGCTCCCGGGCCAGCTCGGCAAGGGTCGCCGGGCCGGACGCGGGGTCGAAGAGCACCGCGGAGGGGAACGGCGTTCGGACGTAGTCGAGCTCCGCACCGTCCACGTCGCTGCCGTCCGGGGCGTCCATGGGCTCCTGCTGCTGCCGCGCGGTGCGGCGCGGGAGCGCGATGCCCTGCCCACCGGCCACGATCCACGTCACGAGTGCGGTGAGGGTGGCCAGGGCGAGCCACAGCACGTCACCGGGTGCGGCACCGGCGAGCACGGACCAGACGGTCCGTCCCGACTGGGCCAGGGCGACGGTGGCGACGGCCGCCGCGACGAGGAGCGTGTTGCGCAACAGCGTGCGCGGGCGGATCCGGTGGTCACCGGCCTGACCGAAGCAGCCGCACGACGGCCGCGGCGTGATCGTCAACCCGCGGGCGATGAGCAGCCAGTAGACGACCATGAGCCCGAGTGTGGCCACGGCGGCGACGAGCACCAAGGGCCACCAAGGGAGGAGCAGGCCGAGCGCGAGCGCGAGCTCGATCGCCGGGATGGCCCGAGCCAGCCGAGCGGGAAGGATCCGGGCCGGGAGACGGAGGTTCGCGATGACCGACTGCAGCGAGGCGCCCTTGCCGACCTTGGCCGCGGCGCTGAGGAGGAGCACGGCGACGAGGACGAGGGGGGCGAGAACCCACGCGGCCTGCTGCATGGGCACATGCTAGGCCGCGGTCGACGTCGTCAGGACGCGGTCGACGTCACCCCGGCCCGACGGGCTCACCCATGCGTGAACGCGCCTAGAGTTGTCCGCTGTGATGGACACAACCCCTTGGGACGACCTGCGCGAGCGGCCCACGCGCGCTCAGCGTTGGCGAGCGGTGCTCCGCAAGCAGCCATCGGCCTTCCTGCTCGCCGTCCAGCTGCTCGTCGTCCTGCTGTTGCCGTGGCTCCAGGGACTCACCTACGGCAGGGTCGCACTCACGGTGCTCAGCCTGTGTGCCCTCACCGTTGCCGTCTTCACCGTCCGCAGCACGCCGGCGCTGACGTGGTTGTCCATCCTGCTCGGCCTCCCCGCGGGGATCCTCGAGATCTGGGCGGCCATCGACCCGGGCAACTCGCTCGTCGTCCCGCTCGCGCACACGGCGCTCGCGATCTTCTACTTCTACACGGCATACGGCCTCGTGTCCTACATGTTCGAGGACGCCTGGGTGACCAAGGACGAGCTCTTCGCCGTGGGGGCCGCGTTCACGGTGCTGCTCTTCGCGTACGCGTACGTCTTCCTCGCGATCCAGGAGGTGTGGCCGGGGTCGTTCATCGGCTACAACGAGGCGCCGAAGAAGCAGTTCCTCGAGCTGCTCTACTTCTCCGGCGCGAACCTCACGAGTGTCGGCCTGTCCGACGTCGTGCCGGTGCTGCCGCAGGCCCGCTCGGTGTCGATCATCGAGCAGCTCAGCGGAGTCATGTACGTCGCCATGGTGATCTCGCGCCTCGTCGCGCTCACCGTCATGCGCAACACCCAGCGCTGACGCTGCGCGCGCGGGCTCAGGCGCTGCCGGTGTCGCCGGTGTCGGCGGTGCCGGCGACCGCCCCGTCGAGCTCCTCGATGGTGGCCAGGCTCGGCCCGCGCCACGCGGAGAGGTCACGGGCGACGTCCTCGATGCCGCCGAGGACGCGCAGTGCATTGGACCAGGTGAGCCTGCCGAGGTCGTCGTCGGACCAGCCGCGCTCCGCGAGCGTCTCGAGCAACCGCGGATAGCCGGCCACGTCCTCGAGCCCGTCCGGCAGCAGCGTCACGCCGTCGTAGTCGCCGCCGAGCCCGATGTGGTCGATGCCGGCGACCTCACGGACGTGCTCGACGTGCGCCACGACGTCGTCGATGGTCGCGGCCGGTTCGGGGTGGTCCTCCCGGTAGGTGGCGAGGAAGTCGCGGTTCGCCGTGTAGTCGGCGGAGTCGATACCTTCGGCAGCGGCGGCGTCGGCCGCCTCGAGGTCCCACTCGCGCACCGTGGGGGAGATGAACTTCGGGACGAAGGTGACCATGCACAGGCCACCGTTCGCGGGGAGCTGCGCCAGCACGTCGTCGGGAACGTTGCGTGGGTGGTCGCACACGGCGCGCGCGGAGCTGTGCGAGAACATCACCGGCGCGCTGGTCGCGTCGAGGGCGTCGCGCATGGTGTCGGCCGAGACGTGGGACAGGTCGGCGGCCATGCCGATCCGGTTCATCTCGCGCACGACCTCGCGGCCGAAGGGGGACAGGCCGCCGAGGGCCGGCTCGTCCGTGGCGGAGTCGGCCCAGGGGACGTTGTCGTTGTGGGTCAGCGTGAGGTAGCGCACGCCCAGCGCGTACAGCATGCGCAGGGTGCCGAGCGAGCTGTCGATGCTGTGCCCACCTTCGGCGCCCATGAGCGAGGCGATGCGGCCGGTCTCCCGGGCCGCGAGGACCTCGGCGACGGACGTCGCAAGGGCGAGCTGGCCGGCATACCGGTGCGTCATGACGTGCACGAAGTCGACCTGCTCGAGGGTCGCGGTGACGGCGGCCTCGCCGGCGAGCTTGGCGTCGACATAGACCGACCAGAACTGGGCGCCCACGCCACCGGCGCGCAGGCGGGGGATGTCGGTGTGGGTGCTCGCGACGGCGGCGGCGATGTCGAGCCGGTCGAGGTCGTAGCGGACCTGCTCACGAGCCGCCCACGGCAGGTCGTTGTGGCCGTCCCAGACGGGGTGGGTGGCAAGGAGGTCGGTGATGCGGCTCGGTGTCGTCATGGCCCCAACGTATGCGGCACGGCGCCACCTTCGAGGCCAACTAGAGTGGACGGCATGGCTGAACCCGCGACGACCTCCCGCTCGGTCGCGGTCGTGACCCTCGGCTGCACCCGCAACGACGTCGACTCCGAGGAACTCGCCGGGCGGCTCGCGGCCGGTGGCTGGACCCTCGTCGAGGACGCCGCCGAGGCCGATGTCGCCGTCGTCAACACGTGCGGCTTCGTGGAGCAGGCCAAGAAGGACTCCATCGACAGCCTGCTCGAGGCCAGCTCGCTCAAGGAGACGGGACGCACGCAGAAGGTCGTCGCCGTCGGCTGCCTCGCCGAGCGCTACGGTCAGACGCTGGCCGACGAGCTGCCGGAGGCGGACGCGGTGCTCGGGTTCGACTCGTACGCCGACATGTCGACCCACCTGCGCACCATCCTCGACGGCGGTACCGTCGCGAGCCACACGCCCGGGGACCGGCGCAAGCTGCTCCCGTTGTCCCCCGTGACCCGCCAGGACGCCGCGGCCTCCGTCGCGCTGCCCGGCCACGGCGCGTCCACCGAGTCCGGGGGCGCGCCTCGCCGGCGACTCGACTCGGGCCCGTGGGCGCCGCTGAAAATCGCGAGCGGCTGCGACCGGCGTTGTGCGTTCTGTGCCATCCCGATGTTCCGCGGGTCCTTCGTGTCGCGCCGTCCCACGGATGTGATCGACGAGGCTCGCTGGCTGGCCTCGCAGGGGGTGCGCGAGCTCTTCCTCGTCAGTGAGAACTCGACGTCCTACGGCAAGGACCTCGGCGATCTGGCGCTGCTCGACGCCATGCTGCCCGAGCTCGGGGGGATCGACGGAATCGAGCGAGTCCGGGTGTCCTACCTCCAGCCGGCGGAGGTCCGCCCCGGGCTGCTCGACGCCATGGTCGCGGTGCCCGAGGTCATGCCGTGGTTCGACTTCTCCTTCCAGCATGCGTCGGCACCGCTGCTTCGGCGGATGCGCCGCTTCGGAGGCACCGAGTCCTTCCTCGGGCTCATCGATGACGCGCGCACGCGCGCGCCCCTGGCCGGCATACGCAGCAACGTCATCGTGGGTTTCCCGGGGGAGACCGAGGCCGACGTCGACGAGCTCGCCGAGTTCCTGACCGCGGCGCGGCTCGACGTCGTGGGCGTCTTCGGCTACTCCGACGAGGACGGCACCGAGGGCGAGCAGCTCAACGACAAGGTCCCCGACGACGCCATCGCGGAGCGGGTGGCCCGGATCACCGACCTCGTCGAGGAGCTGACGGCCCAGCGCGCCGAGGACCGTCTCGGCGAGACCGTCCGCGTCCTCGTCGAGGAGGTCGGCGGGTACCCGGACGGCGACCGCAACGACCCCGCCGACGGTGCGCGGACGGCATACGTCGTCGGTCGTGCCGAGCACCAGGGCCCCGATGTCGACGGCACCACCCGCGTCGTGGGGGTGCGGGCAGCCGTCGGCGACACGGTGCTGGCGGTCGTGTCGGGCGGCGAAGGCGTCGACCTCGTCGCGGACCCGGTGTGAGGGCTCCGTGACTCCTGCGACGCTCGGTGACGCGGCTCGTCCGGTCAGCTCGTGGAACCTCGCGAACGCCCTGACGGTCCTGCGCATCCTGCTCGTCCCGGTCTATGGCGCGCTGCTCCTCTCCGCCGGGTCGACGGATGCGCGACTGCGCTGGTGGGCGGCGGGCATCTTCGCCGCCGCGACCTTCACCGACCGCGTCGACGGCGACCTGGCGCGCAAACGCGGTCTGGTCACCGACTTCGGCAAGATCGCCGACCCCATCGCCGACAAGCTGCTCATGAGCATGGCCTTCATCGGGCTCTCGGTCATCGGTGACGTGTGGTGGTGGGTCACGCTCGTCGTGCTGCTGCGCGAGTGGGGGATCACCGTGCTGCGCCTCTTCGTCATCCGGCACGGCGTCATGCCGGCCGGTCGCGGCGGCAAGGTCAAGACCGCCGTGCAGAGCCTCGGGCTCTTCCTCTTCAGCATGCCGCTGTGGTCGCTGCCGGAACCCGACGTGTGGCGCTGGTGCGCCGCAGTCGTGCTCGCGGTCGCCGTCGTCATCACGGTCGTGACCGGCCTGGACATCGCGGCCAAGGCGCTGCGTCTGCGGCAGACGAGCGAGCGCGCCATGATGAAGCGGGCGAGCCGGCTGGCGCAGGAGCGCGTCGGCACGAAGGCGGCGTCCCCACGCGCGCTCGTGGACACCCTCGTGTCCCGCGGGCTCACCGTCGCCACGGCCGAGTCGCTCACCGGTGGTCTCGTCGCGGCCGCACTCACGGAGATCCCCGGCTCGTCGGCGACGATGCGTGGCTCGATCGTGGCCTACGGGACGGACGTCAAGGCCGACCAGCTCGGAGTCGACCCCACCCTGCTCGAGACCGGTGGTCCCGTCCAGGCCGACGTCGCCGAGCAGATGGCGCTCGGGGTGTGCCGGGAGCTCGGGTCCGACGTCGGCATCTCGACGACCGGCGTCGCCGGCCCGGGGCCGCAGGACGGTGTGCCCGCCGGAACCGTCTTCGTCGCCGTGGCGTATGCCGGGAGCGCTCGCTCCCAGCGCCTTGAGCTCTCGGGGAGTCGCGAGACCGTGCGGGCGGCTTCGGTCGTCGCCGCGCTCGACCTCGCCAAGGCGCGACTCATGGAAGAGGACGGGCCCGTCCAGGGTTGACCAGAGCGATGCCCTCGACACGCCGCCGCACTGTCCGCGCCGGGCTGTCGGGCGTGTCGCGTGGTCCGCGATGTAGCGTGGACTCCACGACCAGAGACCTTCGCTGCGAAGGTCGCCGGACCGACGCCGATGGGAGGCGCGCATGATTCTCTTCCGACAGGAGCTCGGTGAGGTGCTGCGCGAGCGGCGCCGGGCCCAGGACCGCACCCTGCGGGACGTCGCCGCCGCGGCATCGGTGTCGCTCGGCTATCTCAGTGAGATGGAGCGCGGGGTCAAGGAGGCGTCCTCCGAGCTGCTGGCCGCCGTCTGCGAGGCGCTCGACGTGCCCATGTCCGTCGTCCTCGACGACGTCAGCCGCCGGATCGCCGTCGTCGAGTCGCTCAGCGCCCCGGTCACCCTGCCCGTCGGCGCCGGCCGCGAGCCGGTCGTCTCTGCCTCGGCTGCCTGACCGTCGCTGTCGCGCTGTCGGGAGCTGCCGACAGCGGGAATCCCCCGGTCGTGGCTCACGTCGGCTGAGTCTCAAGGTTGCCCGGGAGCGGCTGCCGAGCCCGAGGGGTCACGCTCGTCAGGCGCGACGGTAGGGGCTGCTCCGGCCGCGGCTCGAGCCGAGTGGTCGCTGGGGTCGTCCGTCGTCGGTGGGGGCGATCCCGCCCTGACAGGTGGGGCAGGAGAACATCGTGCGCTCACGCCCGGGCGGTCCGATCATCGCCACCCGCACGGTGTCCCCGCAGCGGCGGCACGGTCGACCGGATCGGGCATGGACGAAGGTCTCCTCGCCCTTGCGCCGGCTCCCGGTGCTCGTCTGGATGGGGTGTGCCCGCGCCGCGACGAGCAGGGCGTGGGCGCGCGCGACGAGCGCGTCGACCGCGGCCGGGTCGAGGTCGGCTGCCGGCGCCCAGGGATGGAGCCGCTCGAGGAACAGCGACTCCGAAGCCCAGAGCGTCCCGACACCGGCGAGGTTGCGCTGGTCGAGCAGGGCCGCGCCGATCGTCGTGTCGCTCGCGCACAGGTTGGCGACAGCGGTCGTGGCGTCCCAGTCGGGGCCGAGCACGTCGGGGCCGAGGTGCCCGACGAGGTCGGCCTCTCCCGCGGTCGGGACCACGTCGAGGGTGCCGAGCCGAAGCCCGAGCGCGGTCCACGTGGTGGTGCCGAGGGCGGCGCGCAGGTCCGCTCGCCGCAGCCAGCCCCGGGCGTCAGCGGTGGCCTCGACGCGCCACTGGCCCTCCATCTTGAGGTGGGAGTGGACGGTGACGGCGCGGCCCTCGTGGTCGATGCGGTGCAAAAGGTGCTTGCCTCGGCTGATGACCTCGAGGGTCGTGCCACCGCGCAGGTCGATGGTCGCGACCGAAGGGAACCGCAGGTCGCTCGTCACGAGCGGTTCACCGGCGAGGGCCCTGTGCAGGCGCTGAGCGGTGCGCCAGACGGTGTCACCCTCGGGCATCGGACGTCCTTCCGTCGAGGACAGGGCAACGTGTCCCCGGGGCGAGGCGTGTGTGATGCGTCGTCGCAACGAGAACTGGACAGTCGGCTCTCACGTCGGGTACCTCATCGCCGCAGCCGGAGCCCGCGAGGGGTGGCGTGGAAGCCGGCGTTGGCGAGCGACTGAACCAGAGGATGCTCGGAGCCGAGGATCGCGTCGCCGTCGGCCTTCTCGACGGTGAGCCGGCCGAGGGCCCCTTCGCGCACGGCGAGGGCGAGGGCGTCGGCCGCCGCCTGCAGCCGGTCCGGGTCCTGGGTCCAGGAGAGCAGCGTCTTGCCGCCCCGCTCGACATAGAGGACGAGCTCGCCGTCGACGAGGACGACGAGGGCGCCGGCCTTGCGACCGGGCTGGTGGCCGCGCCGAGCGCCGGGAACTCCTTCGTCGTCCTCGACGTCCGAGCCCCGCTCGGGCCACGGCAGGGCGGCACCATAGGCGTTCGCTGGGTCCGTCGCGGCGAGCACCACCGCGGCGGGTGCGGCCGGCCCGCCGCGCTCGGTTTCACCGGGCTGGCGCGCACCGGCGCGCAGCCGGTCGACGGCGCCGGTGGTCGTGAACTGGGACGCGCCGAGGGTTTCAACGAAGTAGCCCCGCCGCACACGACCGGACTCCTCGGCGGCGGCGAGAACGCGGTAGACCCCGGCGAAACCGCCGGGCACGTCCTCGGCGACGACCGACCCCCGGGTCACCACGCCGTAGCGGTCGAGCAGCACCTCGGCCGTGGTGTAGGCCCGCACGGTCGCGTCGGTCTCGACCTCCGGCAGCAGGGACCAGCGCCCCGCCCCCGCGGGCGGGCCCGAGCGGCTCGGAAGCTGCGGCCTCCCGGCTCCACGACCGCCCGAGAGGGCTCCGAGGGCACCGCGCCGGCCGGCATACCTGGTGGAGCGCGGGCTGGTCGAGGAGCGACGGTGGGTCGTGCGGCCACCGGCGAGCAGGGCGCGCACGGGGGCGAGCGTGTCACCGGAGACGCGTCCCGACCACACGAGGGACCAGAGGTCGGTGAGCAGCTGATCGTCGTCGGTGGAGCCGACGGTGTCCGAGAGGGTCCGGAAGAAGAACGCGCCACCCCCGGCCAGCGCGTCGAGGATCGCGGCCTCGCCGTCGGTGAGCTCGCGGTCCTCGGGTGGGGCGAGAGTGAGGTGGGCGGTGTCGGCGAGGTGCAGCGAGACCCACCCGTCATCGCCGGGCAGGGACCCGTGCCCGCGCCACAGCACCTCGCCGGAGGAGGTCAGCTCGTCGAGGAGGGCGGGGGAGTAGCCCGACACGCGCGCAGGCAGGACGAGCGACTCGAGGGCGCTCGCGGGCAGGACGGCCCCGGCGAGCTGCTCGATGGCACGCACGAGACCCTCGCGCCCACGGAGCCCGCCGCCGACGCCCTGCCACGACGGGAGGAAGCGAGCGAGCTCGACCGAGGCGACCGGCTCGACCTCGGCCCGCAGCGCGGCGAGGGAGCGGCGACGCAGCATGCGCAGCACCTCGGCGTCGCAGAAGTCCATGCCGTGCCGGCCGCCGCCGTTCTCGACCGGGAGCAGCTCGCCCTCGACGACCCGACCGGCGCCGACGAGGCGGCGCAGGGCGTCCTGCGCCACGGCCGGTCCGACACCCCACCACGACGCGACGGTCGCGACGGTGAAGGGTCCGTGCGTGCGGCCGAACCGGGCGACGAGGTCACCCATCGGGTCAGGGACGGACTCGAGGAAGACCTGCGGGACGCCGACGGGCAGGGACGTGCCGAGCGCGTCGCGCAGGCGCCCGGCGTCCTCGATGGCGGCCCAGCGCTCGTCACCGGCGACGCGGACCCGAATGACCCTCCGAGCACCTTCGAGGTCGACGAGCCACGCGCCGATCTCCTTGTGGGAGAGGCCTTCTCGCGACCGGGCCCGGATGTCGGCGAGGGTCAGTGGGCCGAGGGTGCGCAGCAGGTCGGCGACGTCCTCGGCGTCGCGGCAGGCCCGCTCCGGCACGAGCCGCTGCAGCTCGGCCTCGGTGCGGGCGACCTGCTCGGGGTCGAGGAGGTCGCGCAGGGACAGCCCTTCGCCGCGTCCGAGCAGCTCGGCGAGCAGCGACGGGTCGAGAGCCAACGCCGCGGCCCGCTTCTCCGCGAGTGGGGAGTCGCCCTCGTAGAGGAACTGCGCGACGTACCCGAACATCAGCGACCGCGCGAAGGGCGACGGCTGGCGCGACTCGACGTCGACCATCGTCACCTCGCGCGAGGCGACCGAGCGCATGAGTGCCTCGAGCCCGGGCACGTCGAACACGTCCTGCACGCACTCGCGCACCGTCTCCAGGACGATGGGGAAGGACGCGTACTGCGACGCGACCTCGAGCAGCTGCGCCGCGCGCTGACGCTGCTGCCACAGCGGCTGCCGCCGGTCCGGGCGGCGGCGCGGCAGGAGCAGGGCACGCGAGGCGCACTCGCGGAACCGCGCGGCGAAGAGTGCCGACCCGCCGATCTCGGCGGTGACGAGGTCGTGGACGTCGTCGGCGTCCAGAGTCACGAGATCGAGCAGCTCGCGCCCGATGCCGCCGGAGGCACCGGCGCTGTCACCCGACCCGGAGCCGCCATCGTCGAACTCGAGGTCCGGCAGCCGGAAGACGATGCCGTCGTCGCCGTGCATCGCCTGCACATCGACACCGAACCGCTCCCGCATCCGCGCCGACACGGCGAGCGCCCACGGCGCGTGGACCTGACCGCCGAAGGGGCTGTGCACGGCCACGCGCCAGTCGCCGATCTCGTCGCGGAACCGCTCGACGACGATGGTGCGGTCGTCGGGGACGTGCCGGGTCGCCTCCTTCTGCTCGGCGAGGTAGGCGAGCAGGTTGTCCGTCGCCCACTCGTCGAGCCCGGCAGCCGAAACCCGTTCTCGCGCAGCCGAGTCCGAGAGACCCACGACCTCGCGCACGAACGCCCCGACGGCCCGCCCCAGCTCCGCCGGGCGCCCCTGCTGGTCGCCCTTCCAGAAGGGCAGGCGACCGGGCAGCCCCGGCGCCGGTGTCACGAGCACTCGGTCGTGGGTGATGTCCTCGATCCGCCAGGTCGACGTCCCCAGCGTGAACACGTCGCCGACGCGCGACTCGTAGACCATCTCCTCGTCGAGCTCCCCGACCCGCCGACCAGCCCCCTCCGACGACGCGAGGAACACGGCATACAGGCCGCGGTCGGGGATGGTGCCGCCGGAGGTGACGGCGAGGCGCTGCGCGCCGGGGCGGCCGGTGAGCACGCCGGTGACGCGGTCCCACACGATGCGCGGCCGCAGCTCGGCGAACTCGTCGCTGGGGTAGCGGCCCGACAGCATGTCGAGCACGGACTCGAGGATCGGCCGCGGCAGGCTCGCGAACGGGGTCGCCTTGCGCACCAGGGCTTCGAGGTCGTCGACGGTCCAGTCGTCCATCGCACACATCGCGACGACCTGCTGGGCGAGGACGTCGACGGGGTTGGCGGGCACGCGCAGCGACTCGATGGCACCGGCGCGCATCCGCTCGACGACGACGGCGGTCTGGACGAGGTCGCCGCGGAACTTCGGAAAGAGCACGCCGCGCGACACGGCCCCCACCTGGTGGCCGGCGCGGCCGACGCGCTGCAGCCCGGACGCGACCGACGGCGGTGACTCGACCTGCACGACGAGGTCGACGGCGCCCATGTCGATGCCGAGCTCGAGGCTGCTCGTCGCCACGACCGCGGGCAGCCGCCCCGCCTTGAGGTCCTCTTCGATGAGCTGGCGGTGCTCCTTGCTCACCGAACCGTGGTGTGCGCGGGCGAGGATGGCCGGCGCCCCCGCGGATGCGCCGGACTGCGCCATGAGCTGGGCGGGTGTGCGTGCCGGCGATCCGGTATGCCGTCCGCGCGCCTGCGCGTCCGCCTCGCCGTCCGGCTCCGCCGCGGCGTCGAGCCGGTCCTCCCAGATCTCGTTCAGCCGGGAGGTGAGCCGCTCGGCGAGGCGACGGGAGTTGGCGAAGACGAGGGTGGAGCGGTGGGCGGCGACGAGGTCGACGATGCGCTCCTCGACGTGCGGCCAGATCGACGCGCGCCGCTCGGCACCGGCAGCCGGACCGGACAGGTCGTCCTCGACGACCTCGCCGAGCGCGGACATGTCGGCGATGGGCACGACGACGTCGAGGTCCCACTCCTTGGTCGACTCCGGCCGGACGACCTCGACCGGGCGGCCACCCGCGAGGTAGCGGGCCACCTCCTCCACGGGCTCGACCGTGGCGGACAGGCCGATCCGCTGGGCCGGCCGGTCGAGCAGGGCATCCAGCCGCTCCAGCGACAGCGCCAGGTGCGCGCCGCGCTTCGTGCCGGCGACGGCGTGCACCTCGTCGAGGATCACCGTCTCGACTCCGGCGAGGGCCTCGCGCGCCTGGCTCGTCAGCATGAGGAAGAGCGACTCCGGCGTCGTGATGAGCACGTCGGTGGGAGTGCGGGCGAACGCGCGACGCTCGTTCGCCGGGGTGTCACCGGAGCGCACCGACACGGTGATGTCCGGGGGAGTGAGGCCGAGGCGGGTCGCGGCGTGACCGATGCCGACGAGCGGCGAGCGCAGGTTGCGCTCGACGTCGACGGCGAGCGCCTTCATCGGCGACACGTAGAGCACCCGGCAGCGCTGGAGCCGCTCCTCCGGCGGTGGCGTCGACGCGAGCCGGTCGAGCGCCCACAGGAACGCGGACAACGTCTTGCCCGACCCGGTCGGAGCGACGACGAGGGCGTGCCGCCCCGAGCTGATCGCCTCCCAGGCGCCCGCCTGCGCGGCGGTGGGCGCGCTGAAGGACCCCTCGAACCACGCGCGGGTGGCCGGGGAGAACCGGTCGAGGACGTCGCCTGTCATGAGACGCCCAGCCTCTCACCCGGCACTGACAGTGGTGGCTGCGATGCTCGACCGATGACGTCCCGTCCGCCCGAGAACGCCCGCGCAGCCCTGGAGGCCGAGCGCGAGGAAGCACTGCGCCGCCTCGCGGGTCTACGCGGTGACTTCGCCGACGTCGTCGAGGCCTCGAAGGACTCCAACGCCGACGACGAGCACGACCCCGAGGGTGCGACGATCGCCTTCGAGCGCGCCCAGGTGTCGGCGCTCGCACAACAGGTCGAGGGGCACCTCGCCGAGGTCGACGCCGCCCTGCAGCGGATCGACGACGGCAGCTACGGCACCTGCGAGGTCTGCGGGGAGCCCATCGCGCCCGCCCGACTCGAGGCCCGCCCGGTCGCGCGCACCTGCATCGACTGCGCGACGAGCGCACCCTGACCCCCCGCCACCGACACAGGCGAACGACACGGCATACGAAAGACACGGCATACGAAAGACACGGCACAGGACATTCCTGCTCCCCACTCGCGGCTCAGACAACGTTCAGGTCGCTGAGGCACGCTGGGAGCATGACTGCGCTCGCAGCCGCCGACCCCCAGCTCACCGGCCTCACCGGCCTCTTCGCCGACGTCATCGAGGCAGTCGGGGAGGTCGGCGTGGGCGCGCTCACCCTGCTCGAGACCCTCATCCCGCCGATCCCGAGCGAGATCGTCCTGCCGCTGGCGGGGTTCCTCGCGCAGCAGGGCCGGCTCTCCCTCGTCCTCGTGATCGTGCTCGCGACGCTCGGGTCACTCGTCGGTGCGTGGGTCTTCTACTGGCTCGGCCACCGGCTCGGGCTCGAGCGGGCCCTCACCCTCGTCGCGAAGATCCCGCTCGTCGACCGTGAGGACCTCGACAAGGCGTCCGACTGGTTCCACCGTCACGGCCGGTCGTCGGTCTTCTTCGGCCGGTTCGTCCCGGGCGTCCGCAGCCTCGTCTCCCTCCCGGCCGGTGCCCAGCACATGCCGCTGGTGCCGTTCAGCATCGCGACCGCGGCCGGCAGCGCCCTCTGGAACACGGCACTCGTCGGCGCCGGCTACGCCCTGGGCACCCAGTGGGGTCTCGTGGGTCAGTGGGTCGGTGTCGCGAGTGACGTCATCCTCGGCGGCCTCGCGGTGCTGGCCCTCGTCGTCGTGGTCCGCCGCGCGCACGGCCGCTACGCCGCCAGCCGCACCGACGAGACACGCGAGGAGGTTGCGGCCGGTCCGCGCCAGCCCGAGGGTCCGAGGGCGTAGACTTGCCGAGTGCCCGGCCGCATCGGCGCGGGCACGTCAGTGACACGGGGGCCGAAGGATCACCTTCGGCACGCGCACCGCGAGACCGGTATGCCGCCCGCGCGGCTCGGTCGTCCGCCCCGCCTCTTCGTCGGGGCACCCCGGTCGGCGCCGACACACGTCGGCGAGGCACACGTCAGGAGAAGGCTCCGCTTGGCTCAGCAGACTTCGCGTCACACCGGCGCGCCGCGCACCGCGTCGCGCGACCGACGCCGCACCCAGCCCCGCGACAACGAGGGCATCATCCCCGTCCTCGCCAAGGCCGTCCGTCAGGTCGAGGCCGCAGCGCAACGCGGCAGGATCCGCCCAAGCCAGCGGACGGCATACCAGGTCATCGCGCTGCTCGTGCGCGAGGAGCGCGCGCGCATCAAGGCGGACACCGGCGTCTCCGAGGCCGAGCGCACCAACGTCCTCACGAGGCTCGACGGGGTGGCGACGATCCTCGCGAAGACCGCCGCCCGCGACACCTCGCTGCTCGCGCTGCTCGCCGAGGACGCCGAGGTCTCGTATGCCGCGATGAACCTCAAGAACGACATGCTGCGGTCCGCGGGTCGCGAGCCGGAGCCCGAGCCCGAGCCGGCGCCCGTGGCCGCTGACGCCGCCGCGGTGACGCCGTCGAAGCGGGTCGCTCCCGCGACGGCGATCGCGCGCCAGCTCGCCAACCCGTTCCTCGCGCCGGACTTCTCGGCGGTGCAGGCCACCCGCCGCCCGACGACGAACCGGCTCGGCAGCTGGGAGCTGCTGACGCCGCTCTTCCGGGCGTTCGAGTCCGGCGGCGACGCCACCTCGATGGAGCTGCCGGAGCCGACCGACCTGCCGTTCTCGATGCGCGGGCTCGACCTCATG
Organism: Knoellia remsis; assembly: GCF_003002895.1. Lineage (GTDB taxonomy): Bacteria > Actinomycetota > Actinomycetes > Actinomycetales > Dermatophilaceae > Knoellia > Knoellia remsis. The sequence goes on from NZ_PVTI01000001.1 coordinate 51,643, forward strand.
CACCACCAGGCGCAGCTCGTGCAGGCGGCCGCGAACGGGCACCGCACCTTCCTCCTCGCCGACGAGCCCGGCCTCGGCAAGACCGCGCAGGCACTGCTCGCCGCCGAGGCGGCCGGGGCGTTCCCGCTGCTCGTCGCGGTGCCCAACGTCGTCAAGGCGAACTGGGCCCGCGAGGCGCAGCTGTGGACGCCCAACCGGACCGCGACGGTCATCCACGGTGACGGCGAGGGCATCGACGGCTTCGCCGACATCGTCATCGTCAACTACGAGATCCTCGACCGGCACGTCGGCTGGCTGGGCAACCACGGCTTCGGCGGCATGGTCGTCGACGAGGCGCACTTCATCAAGAACAAGCGCTCGCAGCGGTCCCAGCACGTGCTCGAGCTGTCCGAGCGCATCCGCGCCCGCCGCGCCAACCCGCTCCTCATGGCGCTCACCGGCACGCCGCTCATCAACGACATCGAGGACTTCCGGGCGATCTGGCAGTTCCTCGGCTGGATCGACGACACGGCGCCGCGCCCGGCGCTCAAGGCGGCCCTCGAGGAGACCGGCCTGACGCCGGCGCAGCCGGGCTTCTATGCCGCGGCCCGCCGCAGTGTCATCGACCTCGGCATCGTGCGCCGTCGCAAGGTGGACGTCGCCTCCGACATCCCCGCGCGTCGGGTCGCCGACGTCCCGGTCGAGCTGGACGAGAGCGCCGAGCGCTCCATCCGGGCCGCCGAGCGGGAGCTGGCCGAGCGGCTCGTGGCGCGCTACGAGGCCGCGGTGGCGGCGCGTGACGAGGCTGCCCGCGCCGGCATCGGTGTCGGTGCCGGTGGTGTCGGCTCGGCGATCGACGAGGCGCTCGTGCGCCGGGTCGCCAAGGCCGAGCGCGACGGCGCCGGCTCGGACAAGACCGGTGACAACGTCTTCACGATGATGCGCCGGATCGGCCAGGCCAAGGCCGGGCTCGCGGCGGACTATGCCGCGCAGCTGGCCCGCAACGTCGGCAAGGTCGTCTTCTTCGCCAAGCACGTCGACGTCATGGACAAGGCGGAGGAGCTCTTCGCCGACCGCGGCATCGGCTACTCGTCCATCCGCGGCGAGCAGAGTGCCAAGGCCCGCAAGGAGGCGATCGACGCCTTCCTCACCGATCCGGACACGCACATCGTCGTGTGCTCGCTGACGGCTGCCGGCGTCGGGCTCAACCTGCAGGTCGCGTCGAACGTCGTCCTCGCAGAGCTGTCCTGGACCTCGGCCGAGCAGACCCAGGCGATCGACCGCGTCCACCGGATCGGCCAGACCGAGCCGGTGACGGCGTGGCGGATCATCGCGGCGCAGACCCTCGACCCCAAGATCGCCGTCCTCATCGACGACAAGGCCGGGCTCGCGGCACGCGCCCTCGACGGGTCCGACGAGGAGGTCGGTTCGTCCGCCGACGTCCAGCTCGAGGCCCTGGTGGCACTGCTGACCGAGGCACTGGAGGCCAAGGCCGCCGCAGCCTGAGGGGTGCTCGCCGAGTGGGTGCGCCGCGGCTGGACGGTCGGCAGCCGCACTTTGCGCTCTCGGACGCAGGTTTTTCTGGGCGTTCACGCGCAAACTGCGCCACAGCTCCGGGGCGGGCGGTGTCAGGTTGGCAGTGACACCGTCACCACGAGGCCACCGCCACGCCGGGGCTCGAGGGTGAGCGTCCCGTCGTGGGCGCGAGTGATGCTCGCGACGATGGCCAGGCCGAGGCCGACCCCCGCGTGGTCGCTGCGGGCGCGCTCACTGCCACGCTGGAACGGCTCGGCGAGGGTGCCCACGACCGCCGGGGTGAGCCCGGCACCGGTGTTCTCGACCCTCAGTACGGCGGCGCCGGGCTCGGCGTCCGTGCGGACCCATACCGACCCATCGTCACCGCCCGGCAGGTTGTGCACGATCGCGTTGTGCACGAGGTTCGTCACGAGCTGCTGGAGCAGGGCCGGTGAGCCGCTCGCGGGGGCGGCCTCGCCCGACACCTCGACCGTCACGCCGCGCTCCTCGGCGAGTGGGAGCAGGGTCTCCGCGGCCTCCTCTGCGAGCAGGGACAGGTCGATCGGCTCGCGCACGAAGGACTGCTGGTCGGCCCGGCTCAGCAGGAGCAGTGCCTCGGTGAGCGCGATGGCGCGGTCGTTGACGAGCGCCAGCCGGTCGATGAGCTCGCGCGGGTCCGTGCCGGGGTCCCGACCCGCCACGTCCAGCATCGCTCGGGTGATCGCGAGGGGGGTGCGCAGCTCGTGCGAGGCGTTGGCCGCGAACCGCTGCTGCTCGGCCACCTGTGCTTCAAGCCGCGCGAGCATGTCGTCGAAGCTGTCGGCGAGCTCGCGGAACTCGTCCTGCCGCCCGTCCATGTCGATCCGGTGCGAGAGCGACCCGCCCGCGGCCTTCCGGGTGGCCGCGGTGATCCGGGTGAGTGGCGCGAGCATCCGGCCCGCGAGGTACCAGCCTCCGACGAGCCCGAGGACGAGCAGGCACACCATCGCCTGACCGGCCCGTGGCAGGAAGGCGTCGACGAGCTCGGTCCGCGACGGACTGTGGGGTCCGGGGCCGGGTCCGTAGCGCGTCCGGTCGGGCACGTAGCGCAGCAGGAAGACCCACACCGTCGCGAGCAGCAGCCCGCCCGCGACGAGGAGGAACCCGGCATAGCTGAGGGTCAGTCGCAGCCGCACGCTCATCCCCGGTCGCCTAGCCACGCGCTGTCCGTCGTCGCCCCGCTGTGGGTGTCGCCTGCGGCGCCGGCGTCGGATGCCGTGTCGTATGCCGTGTCGATGCGGTAGCCGACCCCCGGCACCGCGGCGATCACCCACGGCTCGCCGAGCCGCTTGCGCAGCGCGGACACGGTGATCCGCACGGCGTTCGTGAACGGGTCGGCGTTGGCGTCCCAGGCCCGCTCGAGCAGGTCCTCGGCGCTGACGACGCCACCCTCGGCGACGACGAGGACCTCGAGGACGGCGAACTGCTTGCGGGTCAGCGCGACGTAACGCCCGTCGCGGAAGACCTCACGGCGGAACGGATCGAGACGCAGCCCGGCGATCTCTCGCACCGGCGGCCGCGGCTGCGCCCGCCGGCGGTCCAGGGCACGCAGCCGCAGGACGAGCTCGCGCAGCTCGAAGGGCTTGGTGAGGTAGTCGTCGGCGCCCAGCTCGAACCCGGACTCCTTGTCGTCGAGACGGTCCGCGGCGGTGAGCATGAGGATCGGCGTGCCGCTCCCGGATGCGACGATCCGCGCCGCGACCTCGTCCCCCGACGGGCCGGGGATGTCGCGGTCCAAGACGGCGATGTCGTAGGAGTTGACGGCGAGCAGCTCGAGCGCGGTGTCTCCGTCACCGGCGAGGTCGGCGGCGATCGCCTCCAGACGCAGCCCGTCACGAATCGCCTCGGCCAGGAGCGGCTCGTCCTCCACCACCAGAACCCTCATGGCCCCGAGCCTAGGAGCCCGCGTGTATCGCGAACGTATCGGAAACGGCATACGTCCTCGCAACGCGCCTCCTCGTGCACTGGACGCATGAGACCGACACCTGCCCAGACCACCCGACAGAGCCCGGCGCGAGCCGTCGTCCGGCTGACCGTCGCCCTCGTCACCGCCCTCTTCATCGGCGTCGCCGCCATGACCGTCACGGCCCGCGACGGCGTCGGCGACACCTCGAGCGTCCCGACGGCCAGCGGTGCCGGCGGGGTCGTTCGCGAGGTCGGCGTCACCTCACGGGACACCGCGCCCCCAGCGCACGCGCCGGGGGTGCACAGCGAGAAGTCCAGCGTCACAACGGTTTTCGACTCCGATGACGACGAGGTCGTCGGTCTCGACGCGGACCTTCGAGGAGCGCTGCGCCGGGCGGCCGCCGACGCCGCAACCGAGGGGGTGCGCGTCGAGCTCAACAGCGGCTGGCGCACCCCCGAACAACAGCGGGAGCTGCTCGACGACGCGATCGACACGTACGGCTCGAAGGCCGAGGCCGCACGCTGGGTGGCAACACCGGAAGCCTCCGCCCACGTCTCCGGTGACGCTGTCGACATCGGACCGACGCGGGGGGCGACGTGGTTTGCCCGTCACGGTGCGGCATACGGGCTGTGCCAGACCTACCGGAACGAGCCGTGGCACTTCGAGCTGCTGCCCGACGCGGTCACGAGTGGCTGCCCGCGCATGTACGACGACCCGACGCAGGACCCGCGGATGCAATGACGATCGGCCGCGTCGATCTCTCGACGGGTCCCGTGGGCTCCGCTACCGTCGAAGGGCAACGTCACGAACATGAGAGGGGATCATGATGTCGGACTACGGACCTGACGGGGGTTGGGACCCTGACGGCGGCACCGATGGCGGTTGGGACCCTGACGGCGGCACCGATGGCGGTTGGGACCCCGACGGCGGCACCGACGGTGGTTGGGACCCCGACGGCGGCACCGACGGTGGGTGGGACCCCGACGGCGGCACCGACGGTGGGTGGGACCCCGACGGCGGCACGGACGGTGGTTGGGACCCCGACGGTGGCACGGATGGCGGGTGAGACCCCGACGGCGGCACCGATGGCGGTTGGGACCCCGACGGCGGCACTGTGTGACCACGACGCGGCGGCGGCTCCGACGAGCCGCCGCCGCGTCACTGCTGCGGGCGGGCGTCCATCGCGCGGGTGTCCATCGCGCGCCGGATGACCTCACGGTCGTCATGGGGGACGGGCCCCGACGACCGCAGCTGTGTCGTCTCGTCACCCTTGCCCGCGACGAGGACGACGTCGCCCGGTCGAGCCATCTCGAGCGCGGCGACGATCGCGTCGGTCCGGTCCGGGATCTCGATGCAGCCGGGGCACCCTGAACGGACCTGCCGGCGGATCCGCCCCGGTGGCTCCCGACGAGGATTGTCGTCGGTGAGCACGACGAGGTCGGCGAGCTCCGCCGCCACGCGGCCCATGAGGGGCCGCTTGCCCTGGTCGCGTTCGCCTCCGGCCCCGAAGACCAGCACCACCCGTCCGGAGGTTCGTCGGCGCACGTGTGTCAGGGCAGTGCGCAGTGCACCCGGGTTGTGCGCGGTGTCGACCATCACGGTCACGCCGTCACTCTCGGCCACCGTCTCGAGCCGTCCCGGGGGTGGGGCGATGCCCGCCAGCGCAGCCGTCACGGCAGACGGGTCGCCAGCCGCACCGATGACGGCGAGTGCCGCGAGCAGTGCGTTCGTCACGGCGATGTCATGGGTGAAGGGCAGGGTGACGTCGAACGCGTCACCGCCAAGGACGAGGCTGCCCCGCAGCGTGCCGTCGACGGCTTCCGCCCCGACGAGGCGGGCATCGCCACCCTCGCCGAGGGTGACCAGCCGCGCGCCCCGCTCGGCGACCGTCGCGGCAACCCGGTCCCCGAGGGCGCAGTCGGCCGACATCACGGCGATGCCGTCGGGGCGCAGGTGCTTCCCGAAGAGCGACAGCTTGGCCCGTCAGTACGCCTCGGGTGATCCGTGCACGTCGAGGTGGTCGAGCTCGAGCCCGGTGCACACCGCTGTGTCGACGACCACCCGCTCGAACATGCCCTCGGCGAGGATTCCGACGAACGCCTCCATGGCCATGGCCCGGGCGCCGGCGCGAGCCTGGTGCGCGATCATGTCCGGTAGGTAGTCGGGCGAACGTCGGACCCGGGGAGTGTGCAGCTCTCCGGAGACGTCGGTGATCCCGGTCGAGTCGTAGCCGGCGGCGGGCCACCCGATGGCGCGCAGCAGCTGCAGGGTCGCCGTGCTCACCGAGGTCTTGCCATTGGTCCCCGTGACGGCGAGCACGAGCGGTCGGCCGTCCGGCATCGACACCGGCTGGATCACGCTGCCCCCTCTCGTCGCTCCCGTGGCCGAGCCTACGGGAGCGACGAGCTCGCGGCGCTCACGTGCCGGCGCTGTGGACCTTGTCGACGGGCGTTCGTGCACGGTCCATCTCGCGCCATTCCGGCCGTGCGCCGGGGAGTGCCGTCGAGATGAGGTATGCCGCCCCCGCCAGTCCCAGCGCGGGCGCAAGTCCCAGCACGGTCACCGCGGCGCCTCCGACGATGCCGCCGAGGGGCAGCCCGGCCCAGGCGAGGGCGTTGCCGAGCGAGCCCACGCGTCCGACGATCTCGCGCGGGACTCGTTCGAAGAACAGCGAGTTGATCGTCGGGTTGATGAACCCGGTGCCGAACCCGGCGACGACGTTGCTGACGATGATGAGCCACAGGGGCGCGTCGAACGCCAGGGTGAGGTACCGGGGGGCGCCGGCGAGGCAGAACCCGAGGAGGTATGCCGTCCGGCGGCTGAACCTGCCGGCCATCGTCGTCGCGACGAGGCTGGTGAGCACGGCGGCGCCGCCGTAGAGCATGCCGAGGATGCCGATGAGGGCAGGGCTGTAGCCGTGGTCGTGGACCCAGTTGGGGAGCATCACCGCGATGTAGGCCGCCTCGAGGAGGTTGGTCACGGTGATCATCGCGATGATCGCGCGCAGGAGCCGGTCCCGGCGGAGGAAGGCGAACCCGGTGCGGAGCTGGGCGAAGTAGGACCCCTCCTCGTCGGGGTCCCCGAGGACCACCCGCGGGATGAAGATGGCGACGAGCACGGCGCTGGCGAAGGCCATGGCGGCGGTGACCGAGACGGTCTGCGGGCCGCCGAACCCGGCGACGAGGAACCCGCCGGCTCCGATGCCGAGCAGCGCGGCCGCCCGGTCGACGGTCGAGTCGAGCCCGGTGACGCGCTCGACGTCCATCCCGGTGGCGTCCGCGACGGCGGGAATCATCGCGTTGCGTGCCCCGTCACCCGGGCCGCGCACCGCTCCTGCGAGAGCGACGATGGCGAGCAGCAACGGCATCCGGTCGGGCAGCGAAAGCTGCCCCACGGCATACAGGATCGGGATGAGCGCGAGGAGCGCTCCGCTGAGCACGTCGCCGGCGACGCTGATGATGCGTGGACCGCGGCGGTCGACGAGAGGACCACCGAGCGCCTTGACGACGACGTACGGAGCCATCTCGGCGGTGAGGACGAGACCCGTGAGCGCCGCGGAGTCCGTCTCCTGGAGGACGAACCACGGCAGCGCCACGGTCGTGATGCGGGTGCCGAGGACGGACACACCCGACGCGGCGAGCATGCCGTAGAGGCTGCGCCGGCTGCGGCGCACCTTGCCCGTCGTCACGGGGAGCTCTCGTCACCCATGCCGGGAGCGAGGAACACCTCGAGGTTGACCGACACGGGGCGGGCGCCCTCCGGTGCGTCGTCCGTGCCCTGGTGGGGTCGGTAGCGCCGCACGGTCTCGGTCAGCTCGTGGATGAGCTCGGAGGTCTCCTCGGGGGTGAGGCGCCGCGTCCAGTTGCTGAACGTCCCGGCGTCCTCCCACTCGGCCGGCAGGGTGGCGATCTCGGCGATGGCGCGCTGGGCGTTGTCGGCGTACCCCGCGGCGAGTGCGGACAGGTAGGCGGCGGACATCTCCTGGTCCGCGTCATGGGTGTCGAAGAACGTGCGTGCGTGAGCGGCCCGCCACCACCGGTCGCGGGCGTTGCCGAGCTCGGGGTCCTCGACGACGAAGCCGGCCTCGGCGAGCTGGCGCACGTGGTAGCTCGTGGCACCGGTGTTGACGCCGAGGTGCTCGGCGAGCCGGGAGGCCGTCGACGGTCCGTGGAGGCGCAGTGCGCTGAGGATCCTCGGCCGGAGGGGATGCGTCAGCGCCTTGAGCGTCGTGGCGTCGAGGACGACGTCCCGGCGCGGGTCTGGCTCCAGGGGGCGCGACATGTCGATGACCCTACAAAGGAATCTGTGTGAACGCAGGATGAAGGAGCCCGCGATCTCCCCGTTTGAGGAACCCTCCGGGCCGGCCCCCGCCCGGGCGGTGTCGAGAGGGGCGTGTGACACACTCGCGGCCATGCGGATCAGCCACTTCTGGGAGCTGATGGACGACGAGTTCGGGGAGTCCTACGCGCGCACCCTCGCCCGAGGTCACGTGCTCGGTGTCCTCGGCGGTCGCACCGTCCAGCAGGCACTCGACGAGGGCGTGCACCCGCGCATCGTCTGGCTCGCGCTCTGCGACGACATGGACGTGCCGCAGGAGCGCCGCCTCGGCGTCGACCGCCCTCCGCGACCCGGCGCCGGCCCGGACGCCCCGTGACCGTCATCGGCAGTCCGCTCGTCCTCGCGCCGATGGCCGGCGGGCCGAGCACCGTCGAGCTCGCCGCGGCCGTGACGGGGGCCGGCGGGTTCGCCTTCCTCGCCGGTGCGTATCTGTCGCCCGCGCGGCTGCGCGACGACATCGTGCTCTTGGGCCAGGCGGTCGGGGACGCGCCGTTCGGGGTCAACGTGTTCGCCCCGTCGCCGTTCGACTCGCGCAGCACGTCTCGGGTCCTCGACTACGCGTCCCGGTTGCAGCCGCTCGCCGACAAGGCCGGGGTCGCGCTCGGGGAGCCGGTCCATGACGACGACTCCTTCGACGCCAAGATCGAGGTGCTGCTCACGGAGCGGCCGGCCGTGGTCTCGTTCGCCGTCGCCTGGCCGCCGGCCGACGTCGTCGACCGGCTGCGGGAGGCCAGGATCGAGGTGTGGGTGACCGTCAACGACGCGAGCGAGACAGCGTGGGCGGAGGAGCTCGGTGTCGACGGCATCGTCGCGCAGGGGTGGGAGGCCGGCGGGCATCGTGGCGGCCCGGTCGACAGCGGCGGTCCGCAGCCCGCGACGCGGGCCCTGCTCGCGGCGGTGCGCCGCCTCACCACGCTGCCGGTCATCGCTGCTGGGGGAGTGGCCGACTCGGTGCACCTCGCCGCGCTCGTCGATGCGGGAGCGCAGGCGGTGGCGTGTGGCACCGCCTTCCTGCGCGCCGACGAGGCGGGGACGGCCGAGGTCCACCGGCACGAGCTGACCCGCCGCACCGACACCGTCGTCACGCGCGCGTTCACCGGTCGTAGCGCCCGCGCCCTGACCACGTCGTGGACCGAGGTCTTCACCGAGGTCGCGCCCGCGGCATACCCGCAGGTCCACCACCTCACCGCGCCGCTGCGCGCCCACGGCAAGGCGACCGGTCAGCCCGACCTCGTGCACCTCTGGGCGGGCACCGGCCACCGGAGCGCGCGCTCGGCACCGGCGGCCGAGATCGCCGAGGAGCTGCTCTCGCGCGTCTGACGCTCAACTCGCCCCGCCCCCGCGTCACACCCGCCTCAGCATTATCGGGTCACCCGATAATGGCCCGCTGCACCCGACAAGGCTTCTCGGGTGGAGCGGGACGTTCTTGCGGCGCCTCCGCGCTCAGGCCTCGGGCGTGCCCTGGTGGAACAGTTGCTGCCAGCCGCCACCGGCTCGCACCCAGAGCGAGGACCGCAGCGTCGAACCCTCGTCGGTGACGGCGCGCCAGGTGAGCAGCATCGCGTCGGGACCGGCCGGCATACAGGCGACGACGTCGAGGGTGACCGGCGAGGCGAGGGGAGCGATCTCGTCGAGCATCTCCTCGCGGGTCCACAGCCGTCCGGACTGACCGATCTCGGACCACTGCGGGTGGAGCAGGGCGGCGACGGCCGCGGGGTCGGAGCGGGTCTCGTCGGCGAGCAGCGAGCGTTCGAGGGCGATGACCTGCTCCTCGTCGGTGGGCTCGGCGACGAGCTCGCTGAAGAGGTCGGGTTCCGTTGTCGCAGAAGGGATTTCGCGGGTGGTTGGCGTGGCGCCCGACCAGCCGGGTCCGCTGTCGGGTGCCGCACCGCGCTGGTATGCCGCGGCCGCGCCGTTCGCGAGCCGGTCCGCCTTCTCGTTGAGCTCATGACCGGAGTGGCCCTTGACCCACTCGAAGCGAACCTTCCGGCCCTGCATCGCAGCGTCGAGGGCCTGCATGATCTCGACGTTCATGACGGGCTTGCCGTCACCCTTGCGCCAAGCCTTGCGCTTCCAGCCCGGCATCCACTTCGTGATCGAGTTGATGACGTACATGCTGTCGCAGTGGATGACGAGGTCTTGGTCAGTGTCGGCGGTCTGCTCGAGCAGGTCGAGGACGGCGGTGAGCTCGCCCTGGTTGTTCGTGCCGTGCGGCCAGCCGCCGGCGGCCCAGTGCTCGTCGTCGACGTACCACGCCCATCCGGCGGGCCCGGGGTTGCCGAGGGCGGATCCGTCTGCAGCCGCGATGATCGTCACGGTGGGGGAGTCTGCCAGTTGGGGGTGCCGATCTACGGTGGGGTCGTGGACGAGTCGAGGGATTCCGTCGTGGACGTGCGGGTGCAGCGGTTCACCGAGCTGGCGCCGGAGGTGGCGTATCGGCTGTGGGCGCTGCGGCAGGCGGTGTTCGTCGTCGAGCAGGACTGCCCCTATCTCGACCTCGACGGCCGCGACCTCGAACCGGGCACCTGGCACGTCTGGTGCGCCGATGCCGCGGGGGAGCCGGTCGCGACACTGCGGGTCCTCGACGACGGTGACGTATGCCGTGTGGGCCGGGTTGCGACCGCGCGCGAGTCCCGCGGTCGCGGGCTTGCGGCGGCGATGGTGCGCGAGGTCGTCGAGCGCTGGGGGGAGCGCGACATCGTCCTCGACGCGCAGGCGCACCTCGTCGACTGGTATGCCGCGCTCGGCTTCGTCGTGGACGGCCGTGGCTTCCTCGAGGACGGGATCCCGCACGTCCCGATGCGCCGCGTCGCCGCGCCGGCCGCGACGACGTGAGGTGAGGGTCGCGCGCGAGGCGCGCGGACGGCATACGAGGGCGGACGGCATACCGGCACGACACGGTGCGGCGTGTCGCGAGGCACCTCCCGAGGTCGAACACGTGTTCGTCTATGTTGTCCACAGGTGACCCGACCGGCAGCGGTTGTCCACAGCCTCCACGGCAGCTGCGGACGGCTGTCGGTACGAGCACCTAGCGTCTGACCCGAAGATCGCGACGAGACCGACCGCGAACGACAGGTCGCCGGTGGGCGCGCCCGACACGAGTACGGAAAGAGTAGGTGCGGACAGATGGCTGCAGCAGTCACGAACGACCGTGAGAAGTCCCTTGGCGTGGTCCTGGGGCAGATCGAGAAGCAGCACGGCAAGGGCGCGGTCATGCGCCTCGGCGACGACGTGCGACCCCCGATCGAGGTCATCCCGACGGGGTCGATCTCGCTCGATGTCGCCCTCGGCATCGGCGGCCTGCCCCGGGGTCGTGTCGTCGAGATCTACGGCCCGGAGTCCTCGGGCAAGACGACGGTCGCGCTGCACGCGGTCGCCAACGCGCAGCGGGCCGGCGGCATCGCGGCGTTCATCGACGCCGAGCACGCCCTCGACCCGGAGTACGCCGCGAAGCTCGGCGTCGACACCGACAACCTGCTCGTGTCCCAGCCGGACACCGGTGAGCAGGCCCTCGAGATCGCCGACATGCTCATCCGCTCCGGCGCCCTCGACATCATCGTCATCGACTCCGTCGCCGCGCTCGTGCCGCGGGCCGAGATCGAGGGCGAGATGGGTGACAGCCACGTCGGTCTGCAGGCCCGGCTCATGAGCCAGGCGCTGCGCAAGATCACCGGTGCCCTCAACAGCACCGGCACGACGGCGATCTTCATCAACCAGCTCCGCGAGAAGATCGGCGTCATGTTCGGGTGCTTCTCCTACAACACCCGCGTCACCCTCGCCGACGGCTCCACCGAGAAGATCGGCAAGATCGTCAACCAGAAGCTGCCGGTCGAGGTCCGCACCTACGACCCCGAGACCAACACGATCGCCAACCGGCCGGTGACGAACTGGTTCGACAACGGCGTCACCGACCGCTTCCTGCAGTTCACCGTCGCCAAGAGCGGCGGCAACGGACGCTCGCAGTTCGCCGCGACCGAGAACCACCTCGTGCGCACGCCCGGCGGCTGGCGCGAGGCCGGTGAGCTGCTCGCCGGCGACCGGGTCATGGTCAACGAGACCGCGCGACTGAGCGACGAGCAGTTCCAGATCGTCCTCGGCGGGCTCATGGGTGACGGCCACCTCGCGCCCAACACGCGCGGCCGCTCGGGTGTCCGGTTCCGGATGGGGCACGGCGCCAAGCAGACCGAGTACGCCGACTGGAAGGCCTCGCTCTTCGGCAACATCGGCCAGTCCCGCTCGGTCCGACCGAACGGCTCGGTGCACATCGACCTCACCCCGCTGCCCGAACTCGGCGAGCTGCGTTCGGTCATGTACTGGGGCGACGGCAAGAAGCACCTCACCGAGGACGTCATCAAGTCCCTCACGCCGCTCGCGCTCGCGATCTGGTACATGGACGACGGGACGTTCGCGCTGCGGTCGAAGGGACTGCAGCAGCGTACGGCCGGCGGCAGCGGCCGGATCGCGATCTGCGTCGAGGCGATGAGCGAGGCCAGCCGTGGCCGACTCGTCGACTACCTGCGCGACGAGCACGGGGTCGAGTCCCGGGTGTCGCTGCGCGGAGCCCGGCAGAAGGCCGTCCTGCAGATGACCACCGCCGGGACGGACCGCTTCCAGTCGATCGTCGCGCCCTACGTCCACCCGTCGATGGAGTACAAGCTGCTGCCGCGCCACCGGGGCAAGTTCGGTGTCGAGCCGAGCTTCGTGGAGCCGCGTGAGGTGCTCGTCCCGGCGAAGGTGCTCGACATCCACGTCAAGCCGCCGACGCGGTCCATGCACCGCTTCGACATCGAGGTGGCGGGCACGCACAACTACTTCGTCGACGGGGTCATGGTGCACAACAGCCCCGAGACCACGACGGGCGGCAAGGCGCTGAAGTTCTATGCGTCGGTCCGACTCGACGTGCGCCGCATCGAGACCCTCAAGGACGGCACCGACCCCGTCGGCAACCGCACTCGCGTCAAGGTCGTCAAGAACAAGGTCTCGCCGCCGTTCAAGCAGGCGGAGTTCGACATCCTCTACGGGCAGGGCATCTCCCGCGAGGGCGGCCTCATCGACATGGGTGTCGAGCACGGGTTCGTCCGCAAGGCCGGTGCCTGGTACACGTACGAGGGCGACCAGCTGGGGCAGGGCAAGGAGAACGCCCGGACCTTCCTCAAGGACAACCCCGACCTCGCCGACGAGATCGAGAAGAAGGTCAAGGACAAGCTCGGCGTCGGCCCGAAGACCGACAAGCCGCTCGAGGCCGTGCCCGAGGTCCCGGTCGACTTCTGACCGGGTTCGCCTCTCGCACAGCCTGATCCAAAGCATCACGTATGCCGTTTGCGGACTCCTCGTCCCCGCCGCCCGAGTGGGCGGCGGGGACGAAGGCGTCCCCCGAGGAGCTGCGTGCTGCCATGGATGCAGCCCTCGCCGCACCCGCCGACGAGACGCCGCGGCGAGGTGGAGCCCAGCCGGGTCGACCAGGGCGGGGAGGGGCGCGGCGTGGAGGCTCGCGGCGCGACGCCCGGCAGGTTCCTCCGCCGGAGGATCCGGCAGCTCAGGACGCCGAGCCGGATGCCCACGACGTCGCCCGGCAGATCGTCCTCAAGCAGCTGACGAACGCGCCGAAGTCACGCAGCCAGCTCGAGCAGGTGCTCGCGCGCAAGGGCTGCGACCCCGACGTGGCGACACGGGTGCTCGACCGCATGGAGGAAGTCGGTCTCGTCGACGACGAGGCCTACGCCGGCATGCTCGTGCGCTCCCAGCAGGTCGGGCGCGGCCTGGCCCGCCGGGCGCTGGCGCAGACGCTGCGGCAGAAGGGCGTCTCCGACGAGCTCGCTGAGGCGGTGCTCGACGACGAGGTCGACCCCGCGGCCGAGGAGGACCGGGCGCGTTCGTTGGTCGAGAAGCGGCTGCGACGGCTGCACGGCCTCGACCGCACCGTGCAGATGCGCCGCCTCGCCGGGATGCTCGCGCGCAAGGGCTACCCGTCCGAGGTGTCCATGCGCGTCATCCGCGAGGCCCTCGACGCAGCGCCGGAACACCAGCGCGACTGATGCGCCCCGGGGCATCGCCATCTCGACCCGTTGGACGAGATCGGGCGACACGCCCGGAGCGGCGCCTCGCGCCCGACGTGTCGTCCGACCTCGTCGCGCCGCCTGACGACTTATTGCGCACAGTTCGCATCCTTGCGCCGCTGCGGATGCGAACTGTGCGCAATAAGTCGGGGTTGGGGGGGTCAGTCGTTGACGGTTCCGGCGGCGACGAGGACGAGGTCGCGGATCTGGGCGTTGATCGCGGCCCGGTTCGCCTCGAAGGTCGGGTTCGTCAGCTCCTGCGGCTTGCTCGCGTCAAGCCCCTGCAGGACCGGCGTGTGGATGTGCCCACCCGGCGCATCGAGACCGACCGCGTCACGCAGCAGCGTCGCGCGGTAGGCGATCTCGTTCGACAGGTAGTTGCCGCCACCGCCGGCACGCGCCTGCGACCCCGGCGTCGGCCCGTCCGCGCGCACCGTGCCCGGGCTCGGCGCGGCCGGGCACGTCGTCGTCACCGGGTCGATCGGGGTGTCGCCCGGAACCTCGGTGACCTGGGTGTTGTCGTAGACCGGGAACGGGCCCGTGCCGGCCTTGACCATCGCCGTGATGGGGTGGGTCGACACCGTCCACTGCGGCTGCGGCGTCACGGTCGGGATACCGGCCGGGATCGGCGCGATGCCGCGGTAGCAGACCGCCTCGTTGTCACCGAAGCCCGCCCGCCACGCGCCGTTGTAGTGCTCGATGTCGATCCGGCCGACCCGGCCCTGGCTCGTCGTCGCGAAGACGTCGACCTGCTTCTTGCCGGGGCGGAAGTGGGGGAGCAGCGCCTTCTCGACCATGCCCTGCCCGAAGTCGCGCCACCGCACCGGGAACAGCGCCGCCTCGATGCGGATCGGCCCGTTCGGTCCCTTGACGGTGACACCGTCGAGGGCGAGGGCGCTGGCACCGGACGGGTTGGCCTGGCGTACGTCCCGGTTCAGCGTGAACGGGTCGAACCCGGTGACGAGGGTGCGGGTGATCCGGTCGGCGGCCGGGAAGCGGATGTCGTCCTGCCCGCGCAAGACCCGGTCCATCGTGTCGATGAGCTGCTGACGCTGGGCCGCCGTGAGCTCGAAGTCCGGCGTCCACCGGCGCAGGTCGGCGACCATCGCGAGCCGCGCCCAGTAGAGCGGCCGGTCGTCGCCGGCGCTGAGCCAGCCGCCGGTGTCGACGCGTCCCTGGACCCGGTCGACCGCGAGCCGCCACAGCGCCGCGCCCTGCTCCTTGACGAGCGTCGCCGCTGCACCGGCGGAGCCGACACCACACAGCGCCTCCCGGAACGCGGCGACGGTGTCGTCGAAGCCGCCGCCGGCGATGAGCTGCTGGGCTTCGGTGCGGGCAAGGAACGACTCCTCATACGGCAGCGTCGCTGAGGTGTCGACGCAAGCTGCGGCGGTCGAGCCTGCGGCGACCGGGGCGGCGGTCGCGGCACCCGCCGCGAGGGTCACCGCCAGTGCGGCGGTCGAGGTGAGGACGAGGGCGGAACGGGCGCGGGACGGCATACGGAGAACTCCTCGGTGAGCACTGCGGCAGGGAGACCTTCGACGCTAGGACCGCCGGGCACCCACGGCAAGCGGTGACCAGAACCTGTCCGATCGGGACGTACCCTTGACAGTGCGATGAGTGAGACCAAGACCTACGACGTGCGCACGCACGGATGCCAGATGAACGTCCACGACTCCGAGCGCCTCGCCGGGCTGCTCGAGACGGCGGGCTACGTCGACCTCGCCAGCCTGCCCGCGGACGCCCGGCCCGAGGCCGCGGACGTCGTCGTCTTCAACACGTGCGCGGTGCGCGAGAACGCCGACAACAAGCTCTACGGCAACCTCGGTCAGCTGCGGCCGGTGAAGTCGCGCAACCCCGACATGCAGATCGCCGTGGGTGGCTGCATGGCGCAGAAGGACCGCTCGACGATCGTGCAGAAGGCGCCGTGGGTCGATGTCGTCTTCGGCACCCACAACATCGGCAGCCTGCCCGCCCTGCTTGACCGGGCCCGGCACAACAAGCGCGCCGAGGTCGAGATCCTCGAGAGCCTCGAGACCTTCCCGTCGACGCTGCCGACCCGTCGTGACTCCGCGTATGCCGCGTGGGTCTCGATCTCGGTCGGCTGCAACAACACGTGCACGTTCTGCATCGTGCCGAGCCTGCGCGGCAAGGAGACCGACCGACGGCCCGGCGACATCCTCGCGGAGATCGAGGCGCTCGTCGCGCAGGGCGTCGTCGAGGTGACCCTGCTCGGGCAGAACGTCAACACGTACGGCGTCGAGTTCGGCGACCGGCAGGCCTTCGGCAAGCTGCTCCGCGCGTGCGGCGAGATCGAGGGCCTAGAACGGGTGCGGTTCACCAGCCCGCACCCGGCGGCGTTCACCGACGACGTCATCACCGCCATGGCGGAGACGCCGAACGTCATGCCCAGCCTGCACATGCCGCTGCAGTCCGGCTCCGACCGCGTTCTCAAGGCGATGCGACGGTCCTACCGCAGCGAGAAGTTCCTCGGCATCCTCGAGCGCGTCCGCGAGCAGATCCCCGACGCGGCGATCACGACCGACATCATCGTCGGGTTCCCCGGCGAGACCGAGGAGGACTTTGCCGAGACGCTGCGGGTCGTCGAGCAGTCGCGGTTCTCGAGCGCGTTCACGTTCCAGTACTCCATCCGTCCCGGTACGCCCGCCGCGACGATGGACGAGCAGGTGCCGAAAGCCGTTGTGCAGGAACGGTTCGACCGACTCGTCGCCCTCCAGGACGAGCTGTCCTGGGCCGAGAACCGCGCCATCGAGGGGCGCACCGTCGAGGTGCTCGTCGCGCCGTTCGAGGGTCGCAAGGACACCGAGACCGCGCGGATGAGTGGCCGCGCCCGCGACAACCGCCTCGTGCACTTCTCCATCCCCGAGGGTGGCGAGCGGCCGCGCCCGGGCGACATGGTGAGCGTCGACGTCACCTACGGTGCGCCGCACCACCTCGTCGCCGACGGTGCCCTCCACGGCGGGACGTATGCCGTGCGCCGCACCTCCGGTGGTGACGCGTGGGCCGCCCTCCAGGACGCGGCCGTCCCGGGCAAGCCCGCGGTCTCGCTCGGGATGCCGTCGATCGGCAAGCCGGCCGCCGCGCCGGTGAGCGCGCCCGCCTGCGGCGCCTGACCGGCATACGAGCGCCTGTCACCCCTTTCCCGCCGTCCCCGGAAAAGGGGCCCCGAACAAGGGAACAGTTCCCCTGCGTAGGCCCCCTTTCCCTTGCTCAGCTCGCGACGGCACGCGAAAGGGCCCCGACCACAGTGGTCGGGGCCCTTCGTCGTGCTGGGGCGGCTGGCGTCAGGCCTGCTCGCCCTCGGCGCCCTGGGTGCCGTCGGCTGCGGCGCCCTCGGCACCGGCCTCACCGTCGTTGCCGATGCGGCCGTCGACGAAGTCGCGGCCCTGCTGGACCTGGTCGGCGCCGAGGCCCTTGGACTCGGCGAACTCGCCCGCCTTGTCGAGGCCCTGGTCGGAGAACTGCTCGACCTTGTCGGAGTTCTCGGCGGCGAGGTCCTTGGCCTTGTCGAACATGCTCATGGTTCGTTCCTCACTTCTTGGGAATCGGACAGCCCCCACTGTGCCTCATGACGTCGGGTCGTTCCACCGCGAGCTTTCTGTGAGTTCGATGAGAGGAGAGGGGTTTGCGACAATGGGCTCATGACGATCCGCCCAGTCACCATCACCGGCGAGCCGGTCCTGCACCGTCGCGCCGAACCCGTCGAGGTCATCGACGACGGCATCCGCGAGCTCGTGGCCGACATGTTCGAGACGATGGACGCCGCGCGAGGCGTCGGGCTCGCCGCGCCGCAGGTCGGGGTGGGCCTACGGATCTTCACCTGGCAGATGGACAACAACGACGGCATCCCGCCGCGTGGCGTCGTCATCAACCCCTACGTCTCCGCGAGCAAGCCGCCGGTCGGGGACCCGAGCCCTTCGGACGAGTCCGAGGGCTGCCTGTCGGTGCCGGGTGAGTCGTTCCCGCTGCGCCGGGGCGAGACCGCCACGCTCACCGGGCTCGACCTCGACGGCAACGAGATCTCGTACACCGCCACCGGCTGGTTCGCGAGGATGTTCCAGCACGAGTACGACCACCTCAACGGCTTCCTCTACGTCGACCGCCTCCAGGGCAAGTGGGCCCGCAAGGCCAAGAAGGCGATCAAGGGGCACGAGTGGGGCGTGCCCGGCCTGACCTGGATGCCCGGCGTCGACCGTGACCCGTTCGGGCACGACGACGTCGATGACGACGAGTACGACGAGGACGTCATCGCCGAGGGCGGGCACGCAGACACGGCCGAGTCCGGCGCGTCCGGCACCCAGGCCGCCGAGGACGAGCTTGCCCGCTGACGGCCCGCTCGTCCTCGCGGTCGTCGGACCGACGGCCAGCGGCAAGTCCGACTTGGCCCTGCGGCTCGCCGAGACCTTCGGTGGTGAGGTCGTCGGCGCCGACGCCATGCAGCTCTACCGCGGCATGGACATCGGGACGGCCAAGCTGCCAATCAGTGAGCGACGCGGCATACCGCACCACCAGCTCGACGTCCTCGACGTCACCGACGAGGCGAGCGTCGCGGCCTACCAGCGCGAGGCGCGGCGCGACATCGCGGACGTGCGCGGGCGCGGGCTGCACCCGGTCGTCGCGGGCGGCTCGGGCCTCTACGTGCGGGCTGCCCTCGACCATCTCGAGATCCCGCCGACCGACCCGGCTGTGCGCGCGCGCCTCGAGGGGGAGGCCGAGTCGCATGGCGTCGCGGAGCTGTATGCCGTGCTGCGCGACCGCGATCCGGTCGCCGCTGAGGCCATCGAGCCGCGCAACACGCGCCGCATCGTGCGGGCGTTGGAGGTCATCGAGCTGACCGCGCGGCCGTTCAGTGCGTCCATGCCGGAGCGGCGGTTCCTCCTGCCGACGGTCATGGTGGGGTTGGCACCTGGGCGCAACGAGTTCGACCGGCTCATCGATGCCCGGGTCGACCGGATGTGGGAGGCAGGGCTTGTCGACGAGGTGGAAGGCCTTGTGCCGCAGGGCATCCGGGATGGTCGAACCGCGTCGCGAGCCCTCGGTTACGCCCAAGCGCTGGCCCAGCTCGACGGCACGATGACCGAGACCGAAGCGCGGGCCGAGACAGCTCAGCTGACGCGTCGCTATGCCCGCCGGCAGCTGTCGTGGTTCCGACCGGACCCGCGGATTACCTGGTTCAACCCGCTCGCCGAGGGTGCCCTGGACGAGGCGGTGGCCCACGTCCACAGGGCCGTGGCCGACAATGGCTGACATGACGACGCTGCGCTTCACCAAGGGTCACGGGACCGAGAACGACTTCGTCCTGCTGCCCGACGCCGACGCGCGACTCACCCTCGACGCCGACACGGTGCGGTGGCTGACCGACCGGCGGGCCGGCATCGGCGGTGACGGCGTCATCCGGGTCGTGCCGACGTCCGCTGCCACCGAGGACGGCGTGCGAGCCCAGGCGGGCGAGGCGGCGTGGTTCATGGACTACTACAACGCCGACGGCTCGGTCGCCGAGATGTGCGGCAACGGCACGCGCGTCTTCGCCGAGTACCTCCGGCGCGAGGGCCTCGAGACGGGCGACGAGTTCGCCATCGCCACGCGCGCGGGGCTGCGGCGCATCCGTTTCGAGGGTGACCTCGTCGCGACGAACATGGGGCCGTGGCGCCTCGTCGACGAGCAGGTCGCCACCCGCGACGGCTTCGACGCCCTCGTCCGCCTCGACGCGAATGAGGAGCCGTGGTCGGCACTCTCGATCGACGTGGGCAACCCGCACACCGTCGTCGCCCTGCCCGAGGCTGTCGACCTCGCCACCCTCGACCTCACGAGCGCCCCCGAGGTGAGCCCGGCGCCGCCACACGGCAGCAACGTCGAGTTCGTCCGGCCACTTGGCCCCGGCCACATCGCCATGCGGGTCCACGAGCGTGGAGTGGGCGAGACCCGGTCCTGCGGCACGGGCGTCGTCGCTGCGGCCCTTGCCACGAGCTGGTGGGCCGGGCAGCCCGAGCCGACCCAGGACTGGACCGTCGACGTGCCCGGCGGCCGCCTGCGGGTGCGGGGTATGCCGAACCACGAGGTCGAGCTCGCCGGCCCGGCGGCCCTCGTCGCCGACGGCACCGTCGACCTTCCTGCCTGAGACCCGCCCCGGCGAGCGGCCGGCATACGACACCGCTCCGGATGCGGTACTGGCCAGTCACTCCTAGCGTCGATGCATGAGAACTCCCACGACCCTGCTCACGCTCGTCACCTCCGCCGGCGTCGTCGCGGCGCTCACGGTCCCCGCCACGGCGGCGCCACCCCCGGACAGTCCCTCGGCCAAGGCCCCCACCCGCACCGGCCCGCCACCGGTCGGTCACGAGCTGCCCAAGGTCCCCGTCATGACCGGCGGCGGGGGAGCGGTCGCCTCCGTCGACCCGGTGGCCTCCCAGGTCGGCATCGACATCCTCGAGCGAGGCGGCAACGCCGCTGATGCCGCCGTCGCGACGGCCGCTGCCGTCGCCGCGGTCGAGCCCTACTCGTCGGGCATCGGCGGTGGCGGCTTCTTCGTGCACTACAGCGCCAAGACTGGCAAGGTCGAGACGATCGACGGCCGCGAGACCGCCCCGGCGACGTTCACGGAGAACGTCTTCCAGAACCCCGACGGCTCGGCGATGGACTTCATGACGGTCGTGAACTCCGGCCTGTCCGTCGGCGTCCCCGGCACGCCCGCCACGTGGGAGCGGGCCCTCGAGCGCTACGGCACGATGAGCCTCAACCAGGCCCTCAAGCCCGCCGAGAAGATCGCCCGCAACGGCTTCGTCGTCGACCAGACCTTCTACCAGGACACGCTCGACAACCAGGAGCGGTTCTCGATGTTCCCGGCCACCGCCGAGATCTACCTGCCCGGCGGGGCGCCCGTCCCGGTCGGCAAGGTCCAGCGCAACCCCGACCTCGCCAAGGCATACCGCGAGCTGCGCACCCACGGCGCCGCGTCCCTCTACACCGGACGGATGGGTGAGGCGCTCGTCGACGAGGTCCGCAACCCCACGACCGCGCCGGGGGTCACGGTCCCCAAGGGGCAGCTCACCGAAGCCGACCTCGCGGCATAC
Organism: Knoellia remsis; assembly: GCF_003002895.1. Classification (GTDB taxonomy): domain Bacteria; phylum Actinomycetota; class Actinomycetes; order Actinomycetales; family Dermatophilaceae; genus Knoellia; species Knoellia remsis. The sequence continues at coordinate 72,567 of NZ_PVTI01000001.1, forward strand.
GAGGCTCCCTTCAAGGCGCCAACACGCAGTGAGCACAAGGGTTTTGACGTCTACGGCATGGACACGCCGAGCAGCGGTGGCATCGCGGTCTCGGAGATCCTCAACCTGCTCGAGTCGTTCGAGAAGCGCACCGGCAGGAGCGTCAAGGACCTCAGCGAGGCGGAGTACCTGCACTGGTTCAGCGAGGCGTCGGCGATGGCCTTCGCCGACCGCAACCGCTACGTCGGCGACGTGCCCGGCGTGCCGACCGCGGAGCTCACCTCGCAGGCCTACGCCGACGAGCGGTCGTGCCTGTTCGACCCTGAGCGTGCTCTGAAGCGTCCGGTGCCCTTCGGCTCACCCGACGGCTCGTATGCCGGTGGGTGCACTCCCGCGGGCACGTCCGCCCTTCCTCACGAGGGCCAGTCGACGACCTCCCTCACCGTCGCGGACAAGTGGGGCGACGTCGTCACCTACACGCTGACGATCGAGCAGTACGGCGGCTCGGGCATCGTCGTCCCGGGCTGGGGCTACCTGCTCAACAACGAGCTCACCGACTTCAACTTCACGCCGACGACACCGGGTGTGCCCGACCCGAACCTGCCTGGTCCCGGCAAGCGGCCGCGCAGCTCGATGAGCCCGACGATCGTCCTCCAGGACGGCACGCCGTACCTCACGGCCGGCAGCCCGGGCGGGTCCACGATCATCACGACCGTCGCCCAGATCGTCGCCGGTGTCATCGACCGGGGCCTCCCCGTCGGCGAGGCCGTCGCGGCGCCCCGGCTCTCCTCCCGCAACGGCACCGAGGAGGCCGAGGCAGCTGTCTTCTCCGGCGCGATCGGTGACGAGCTGCGGGCCAAGGGACACGTCCTCCGCCTGCGGCCGGTGATCGGCAACGGCACGGCGATCCGCACCTTCTCGACCGACCTGTTCACCGCCGCAGCCGAGCCGACCAAGCGTCGCGGTGGCGGGTCGGCGATGGTTGTCGACCCGCAGTGACCCCTCGCCTCGTGTGCCTCACGCAGACACCTGCGTCTGCGTGAGGCACACGAGGCACACGAGGCCAGTGGCGATCAGGCGGGCTGGTCGACGCGCAGGACGCGGAAGCCCTTCGAGGACGCGAGGCGCGCACACGGCATACGCGGCCCTGACGGGTCGGACTCGATCCACTTCTGCAGGCTGTCCGAGCCGAGGTTGCGCTGCACGACGAGCCACGCCTCCCCGCCGGGGGCAAGACGCGGCAGCCAGGTGCGCAGCAGCTCGTGCAGGGCGGGCTTGCCGATGCGGATCGGCGGGTTGGACCAGATGAGGTCGTAGGCCGCGTCGTCACCGACCGCGTCCGGCGTCGCCGCGCGGACGTGGCCGAGGCCGAGGGCGGTGGCGTTGCGGTTCGTGAGGTCGACGCTGCGCTCGTTGACGTCGACGCCGAGGACGTCGGCGTGCTCGGACAGCAGGCCCATCGTCAGGGCGAGCGGCCCCCATCCGCAGCCAAGGTCGAGGAACCGGCCGGACGGCGGCGGGTCGGGCACCTCGTCGAGGAGGACGCTGGTGCCCTTGTCCAAGCCACCGGGGCTGAAGATGCCGGGGGCGACCTCGACGGTGACGTCGCGCCCGGCGAGCCGGACGGTGAGCGGTCGTCGCTCGTCGCGGGTCGCCGGCTGCGCAGTGAAGTAGTGCTCGCCGGAATCCGTTCGCCCTGAGCCGGTCATAGTGAGACCCTAGAGGGAACATGACTGAGCGACACCACATCCTTTCCGACAACGCCGCCGCCCTCTCCGACGATGCCTACGACAGCGACGGCTTCCTGATCGAGGAGGACGGCGACGACACCTCCCGTCCCCGCCTCTACGACGGCGACCAGCTCGAGCGCGAGGAGCGTGCGGCCCTGCGCCGCGTCGCTGGCCTCTCGACCGAGCTCGAGGACGTCACCGAGGTCGAGTACCGCCAGCTCCGGCTCGAGCGCGTCGTCCTCGCCAGCGTCTGGTCCGAGGGCACCCTCGAGGACGCCGAGAACTCGCTGCGCGAGCTCGCCGCCCTCGCCGAGACCGCCGGTGCGCTCGTCCTCGAGGGCGTCGTCCAGCGACGCCAGAAGCCCGACACCGCAACGTATCTCGGCAAGGGCAAGGCCGAGGAGCTGCGCGACATCGTCATCGCCGAAGGCGCCGATACCGTCATCTGCGACACCGAGCTCGCGCCCTCGCAGCGGCGTGCGCTCGAGGACGTCGTCAAGGTCAAGGTCATCGACCGCACCGCGCTGATCCTCGACATCTTCGCCCAGCACGCGAAGAGCCGGGAGGGCAAGGCCCAGGTCGAGCTCGCCCAGCTGCAGTACCTCCTGCCGCGCCTGCGCGGCTGGGGTGAGTCGATGTCCCGGCAGGCCGGTGGCCAGGCGGCCGGCGGCCAGGGCATGGGCTCGCGCGGCCCCGGTGAGACCAAGATCGAGCTCGACCGGCGCCGCATCAACTCGCGCATCGCCAAGCTGCGCCGCGACATCTCCGGCATGAAGACCCACCGCGAGACCAAGCGCGGCTCGCGCCGGGCCAACGCCATCCCGAGCGTCGCCATCGCCGGCTACACCAACGCGGGCAAGTCCTCGCTGCTCAACCGGCTCACCGGCGCCGGCGTGCTCGTCCAGAACCAGCTCTTCGCGACGCTCGACCCGACGGTCCGGCGCAGCGAGACCCCCGAGGGGCGCGAGTTCACCCTCGCCGACACGGTCGGGTTCGTCCGCCAGCTGCCGCACCAGCTCGTCGAGGCGTTCCGGTCCACGCTCGAGGAGGTCGCCGACTCCGACCTGCTGCTGCACGTCGTCGACGGCTCCCACCCCGACCCCGAGGGCCAGATCTCCGCGGTGCGCGCCGTCCTCGCCGACGTCGACGCGGCCGACGTCAAGGAGGTCATCGTCGTCAACAAGGCCGACATCGCCGACCCCGAGGTGCTCGACCGGATCCGCCGTCACGAGAAGCACTCCATCGCCGTCTCGGCCCGCACGGGCGAGGGCATCGAGGAGCTGCGCCAGCTCATCGCCGAAGAGCTCCCGCAGCCGGACATCGACGTGGACGTCCTCGTGCCCTACGACCGCGGCGACCTCGTGAGCCGCCTCCACGAGGAGGGTGAGGTCCTCGCGAGCGAGCACGTCGGCAACGGGACGCGCGTCACCGCGAAGGTGAACGCCGACCTCGCCGCCGAGCTCGCGGCATACCGCGCCTGAACCTCCCTTATTGCAAGTTATTTGCAATAAGATCACCGTATGCCGTCCGCGCGCGTTGTCGAGACCCCTCGCCTGACCCTTCGGCCGCCGACCGCGGCGGACCGCGACGCGTGGGTCTCGCTGCATCGTGACCCACGGACCTACTCGCATGCCCCGCACGCGATGGCGCAGACTGACGACGCGGCGGTCGAGTTCTTCGACGCGGCTCGAAAGCACTGGGACGAGCGCGGATTCGGCTTCTGGGTGGCCCTCGATCGCGAGTCGGGCGAGCTCGTCGGAGTGGGTGGGGTCAAGGACATCGACGGAGCCTTCCTCAACCTCTACTACCGGCTCGCCTTCGACCGGCTCGGCCAGGGACTCGGCACGGAGATCGCCCGGGCGGCGGCCGCTCATGCCCTCGAGTTCCTGCCCGAGCTGCCGGTGCGCGCCCTCGTCAAGGAGGTCAACGTCCCCTCGGTGCGCACGGCGCTCCGAGCGGGGTTCCAAGCGGTCGGGGCCAAGGTCCTGCGCGACGACCTGCCCGACGAGGCCCCATCGATCGTGTTCGAGGCGCCGCGGGTCGAAGCGGCCACCGCCTTCGACGCGGCCACGCGCGAGCAGGTGCTCGACCTCTGGGTGCGCACCAACGACGCCGGGGGAGCGGTCGGTTTCACCCCGGGTGCGCCGCGCGGGGACGTCGACGCTGCCCTGGCCCGGCACGAGGAAGCGATGGCCGAAGGGGCATCGACGGCCGTGCTGCTGCGGTCGGCCGTCGACGGCCGTGTCATCGGCATGGCCCTCGTGACGCCGGCGCCGACACCGCTCATGCCTCACGTCGCCACGGTCTGGCGGGTGATGACCGACCCGGACGCACGCGGTCGCAACCTCGGCCGGCTCCTCATGGCCGGGGTGCACCGCGTCTCGCGCAAGCTCGGCCTCGAAATCCTCACCCTCAACGTCCGCAGCGGCACCGGCACGACTCGGTTCTACGAGGCGTGCGGCTACGAGGTGACCGGCCGGGTGCTCGGTGCCATCCGGGTCGCCCCGGGCGACGACCGCGACGACATCTGGATGGCTCGTCGTCTCGACGGTCGGGTGCTCACACCCGATGTCCGCGACTGAGGGTCATGCGGACAGGGACGGCTCGCGCTCGCTGACCGCTCGGCGCCTCGCCGTCGCGTAGAGGTCCGCGGCGGCGGCGCGCTGGGCGTCCACGCTCATCCTCGCGACGAGCCGGCGCGCGCCGGCCAGCGCGCGCTCGCGCGCCGGACCCCGGGCGAGGACCTCGAGGACGGTGTCGGCCGCCTCGGCGGGGTCGGTCACCCGCTCCAGTGGTGTGCCCTCGAACGCCGGGATGTCGCGCACGATGATGGGCAGGTCGCAGACCGCGGCGTCGAGGACGCTGAGCGGGAACCCCTCGTAGGCGGCGGTGTGCAGGTAGGCGCTCGCGCTCGACAGCAGCGTGGCCAGGCGGCGCTGGTCGACCCAGCCGGTGATCTCGACCCCGGCCTTGGTCAGCACGTCACCGAGGCGCTCGTCGTCGGCGCTGCCGATCCAGACCATCCGCACCTCGGGAACCGTGGCCGTGACTCGTCGGGCCACCTCGGCGAAGAACTCCGGACCCTTCTGGGCGGACACGCGCCCAGCCATGGCGACCACCGGCTGGGGCGCGGCCGGGACCGGTCCGGCGAGCGTGGCGACGTTGGGGATGAGCTGACGGACCGCCTGCGGAGACAGGCGTGCCGCCAGCCGGGTCTCCTGCGGTGACAAGGCCACGACCTCGTCCGTGCGCGCACCGAGCAGGCGTTCGGCGACGGCATACGCGGCACGCAGTGGCGGCGGCAGGTCGGGGTCCGTGAGCTTGTAGCCGTGCGGCTGGTAGACCACGTGGGCAGACAGCGGAGCCACCCTCGCGTAGACCCCGGCCCAGCTGGAGTGGGCGTGCACGACGTCCGCATCGATGTCACGGGCGACCCGCGCGACCGCCCGGACACGGGCCGGCGGGGTGGCCGGGAGTGGCGTGCACGTGGCGAACCCGTCGGCGGCGGGGTCGTCGTCGCCGGTCCACAGGAGGTGGTGCTCCGCGTCGGGGCGCAGCGACACGAGCCTGCGGATGGCCCTGCTGACGCCGGTGCTGTAGCACTCGGTGACGTGCAGGACGCGGATCGGCCGGTCGGTCATCGCCATGTCGTCGTCTCCGTGTCTCAGACCCGCTCGGCGTGCCCGACGAGGTCGTGGACGAAGCTGCGTACCCGGGGCACGTGACCCAGGGCGCGACGGGCGAGGGGGTAGGCGCGCTGCAGCTTGAGGTCGAACGTGCGCGGCGTGTCACCGGCGTTGACGTCGATGCGCGGGATCGCGAACCGCCCCCCGCCCGTGTAGGTCGCGAAAGCGCACTCGAAGCCCGCCTCTCGGACCGCTTGCCGCGCACGGGCGTCGTGGTCGCCGTACGGGTACGCATACGTGCGCGGCGTCCGACCGAGAACCTGACGCATTCGCTCACGGGCCTGTGTCGTCGCCTCGTCGAGGCACGCGTCACTCATGTCGACCATCGAGTCGTGCGTCCACGAGTGGCAGCCGAGGGCGACCCGCGTCTGCGCGAGGGCGCGCATCTCGTCGTCGTCCATGAGCTGGTATGCCGGTGCGGCCGCCGGAGCGGCGCTCTGCCCGGCGAGGCCGGGCGAGACGAAGCAGATGGCGGGGGCGTCCCGCTGAGCCAGCACCGGAGCGGCGTGCTCGAGGATCGAGCAGTAGCCGTCGTCGAAGGTGACGAGGACGCCGCGCGGGTGGGCTGCGCGGCCGTCGAGGACGTCGAGGTAGGCCGACTCGTCGATGAGCTCGAAGCCCTTGCACGCGAGCCGGTCGAGCTGAGCTGCGAAGGCCGCGACGGGGACGAAGAGGTGCGCGGGGTCCAGCTCACGAGGCACCACGCCGAGCCCGTGATACATCAGCACCAGCGGCGTACGGCCCCTCATGCCGGTCTCCGCAGGAGCCAGAGCCCGAGCGCGAGGCAGAGCACGACGACGCTGCCCACCCCGAAGGCCAGCAGCTTCGGAGGACTGTCCGAGGCGTGTGCCGCCGATGCCGGCGCGAGCTGCACGATGCTCACGCCACGGTCCGGGGACAGGTTCTCATCGGCGCGCGACGAGATCGCGTTTGCCAGCTCCGCGGCATCGCGTCGGCTCGACGCCGTGGCGACGACGCGGATGGTTGCGGTGTCCGGGTCGGTGCTGGCGTCGACCGACGGCTTGCCGGCGATCCCGAGGCGGGCCTGCTCGCGGTCCACGACGGTGTCCGCCGAGAGCGCAACGGCATACTGCTGGGCGAGCAGCTTGAGCTCGTCGGCCGGGGGGCGCGAGTCACCGGTGGAGCGCAGGCCGAGCGTCGCCGTCGCCTTGTAGTTCTGCGGCATGACGTAGAGCGCTCCCGCGAGGGCCGAGAGGCCCAGCAGAGCGACGACGACGGGCAGGACGCGGCCACGTCCGTTCGTGCGGGTTGCTCGGGTGGTGGCGCGGCCGCTGGCGGGTGATGACGTCATGAAGTCGATGTTCCTCAGGAGTGTCGTGAATCGTGGCGCGGCGAGAGGGCTGGCGCCCACCGCTCCGGCAAGCAGCCATGCGGTCAAGGTCAGCGCGGGGTTCCGCCATGGGAAGTCGATCACCCCGTGCGCCCCCGCGCCGATGACACCGGCCAGGGGGCCGACGCTACTCCACATCCGCGAAGCAGGGTCGGTGCTCCGGAGCACCCGACCCAGGGCGAGCAGAACCGCTGCGGCGAGGACCGCGAGCCCGACGAGGCCGATGATGCCCGTCTCGGCGAGAACCGTGAGCGGCAGGTTGTGTGCGTGCAGCGGTGGCTCGACCGACACCGGCGACGTGCTTGCGCTCGCCGCGCGCTCCAGACCACCGGGTCCGACGCCCGTCACCGGGTGCGCGCGGAAGACGTCGTAGGCCAGCTGCCAGATGAAGGGACGCTCGTCGGACGGGGAGGCCGACGGGGTGAGGATCGAGCCCACCCGTTGTCCGATGATGCCGATGACCCCGCTCGGGGCGGCGACGATGACGGCCACGAGGCCGAGAACCGAGGCGATCGCACCGAGCCCGAGCGGCCGGCGCGCGGCCGGGAGCATGAGTGCGAGCGCGAGGAGCCCGGCGATCACGCCGAGCCACGAGCCGCGCGAGAGGCTCATCACGAGGCCGCCGAGGACCACGAGCACGGCCAGCGCGAGAAGGCCTCGCAGCGCCGCGTGGAGGCGCGGTTGCACCGCTGCGGCCACGAGCACCGGGAGCAGCAGCACGACGAAGGCACCCAGCTCGTTCGGCTGGGCGAAGACCCCCTGGAGGCGTCCGCTCACGACGGCCCCACCGGCGGAGCTGCTGAGCTGGCCGGTCGAGGCCAGCGCCTGCGCCTGGACGGCCACGAGCACCACGAGGAGGGTGGTGAGGACGAGCTTGACTCGACGCGGGTCGGTCAGCTGGACCATGGCCGCGGCGCACCCCCAGCCGAGCACGCTGATGATCGCGAGCACCGCTGCCCGCGGGAGATCGGGTGCGGTCGGCAGGCTCACGAGCTGGGTGAGGGGGACGACGGCGAGCACGGCGAGCACCCGCGGACGGCGCAGCCGACGGGTTGCGGCGGCCTGCAGCGACACGAGTGCGCACGGGCCGAGCATGAGGACGGGCAGCAGGCTCGGGAACCACGGCGTGGCCACGACGACGGCGACGAGCGAGAACGCCAGCATCCGTTCCAGGACGGGCGATCGGGTCTGCTCTTGCGTCCGACGGGTGCGGAGCTCGGCCCGGGTCATGGGCGGCACGGTCGCGGCGGCGACGGCGGGGCTGGTGGCGGGGCCGGAGGCGGGTCGCGCGGCCGGGGAGGCGACGAGTGCGCTCATGCCGTTCGCCCCATCGCGTTGCGCACGAAGCCCGAAGACACCGGGTCGAAGCGGCTGCTCGCGAGCCACCACGCGGCGGCATACGTCATCCCACCCAGCCCGACCGCGACGAGGGCGGGGAGGGGCAGGACGAGGACGACGGCGCTGAGCAGGGTTGCGGCTCCGGCGACGAGCAGGCTGCGGCGGACGCCGTCCGGGCGCAGCTCGCGCCGCAGCCCACGCATCGCGACCAGGGCCTGGGCGAGGTAGGCGAGGGTCGTCGTCGCGGCGGCGGCGACGGCACCGAACCGCGGGATGAGAAGCATGTTGAGCGCGAGGTTGAGGCCGAGGGCCACCGCGCTCGCGCGCAGGACGATCGGGTCGGGGCTCACCAGCGGCGTGAGCGTGGCGTCCTCGCGGGTCCGGTGCGAGCCGACATAGCCGACGAGCTCGATGCCTTGGTCGCGGTTGTTCGCGACCCGTCGGCTGAGCTCCTGTGCCGCCTCACCCTCACCGACGACGAGCAGCCGGACCTGCCCGCCGGGCCGGCGTCGCTGCCGACGGTGGTGTGCGTAGACCTGGCTGCGGCCCAGGACGATGCAGGCGAGCATGACGAGGGCCACGGCCCAGAGGTGGCGCAGCTCGAGCGGGTCGACGACCTCGGCGATGACCGCGACGGCACTCGCTCCGACGAGGACGCCGACGGCGAGGTAGGGCAGGTCGTCGAGAGCGTTCTCGGTGAGGCGGCGGCGGTAGAGGCCGAGCCAGCGGTGCACGAGGGTGGTCCCCAGTGCCAGGGACACCGCAGCGAGGGCGCGTCCCGACCCCGTGACGAGGAGCAGGGCCGGCACGAGGAGGTCCACGAGGACCAGCGGCGCGGCGGAGAAGTGCCGGGGGGTGCGGCCCTGCGGTAGGGGGTGGCGGTCGGCCCGCGTGGTCGCTGCGCCCGTGTCGTCGAGGGGCGGCGGGGCCTGGCTCGCGCCGGGTGCTGCGGCGAGCCCGGCTCCCGCGCTCGCGGTTGCGGTGGATGTCACGGTGGATGCGGGATAGATGTCGTAGGCCGCCATCACGTCACCGGTGTCCCGCGCCGTCGGTTCTGGAGGCGGCGCATCGTGCGCACCGTCGCGGCGGCGGCGCTGGAGCTGTCCCGCAGATGGCGCAGCCGCATGCGGAGGGTCTCGGCGCCAGCACGGGTGACGTCCTCGGCCCGGGCGAGCGCAGGGTGGGACCAGGCTCGCAGGTGCGCCGTGGGTCGATCGCCCGTGTGGATCTGCCGTTTGAAGTCGTTGAGTCCTCGCCCGAGGTCGACCACCTCGACCCGCCCGTCGGCGTACCAGGCCTGCAGCATGCGCCCGAACAGCAGAATGCCCGCGGACAGCTCTTCCGCACCGGGCCGCATACGGCTGTCGACGAGTCGGCGGACCTCGCCGTTCTCGCCGTCTGCGACGGCGATCGCATACATCACGAGCTCTCCGGAGACCGTGAGCTGCCACAGCTCCACGGCGCCGCGCTCGAGGTGGCGCTCGACGAGGGCGGTGTGCAGCTCCCGGCGGCGGGGGTCGGCGAGGTCGTCCGCCCGACCGAGGGCGACCTCGCGCTCTTCGCGCAGGGCCAGTGTCGCGGGCAGGGCGGCCCGGACCGCGTCCGGGTCGAGCAGCCGCTCGAGGTTCCACGGGCGGCCAGACTCGTCGAGCCGACGGGCAGCTTGGCGCACCTTCTGGCGGGTCTTCTTGCGGCTCCACCCCTCGCTCGGCCGGCCGCCCGACCAGCGCACCTCGGGCAGCACGTCGCCGGCACCCACTGCGACGGGCCCCCGGCTCGCGAGCACGGTCTCGAGGTGCGCGAGAACGGGGTTACCGGGCTGCAGCTGCTCGAGATCGAGCCGCCAGAGAGGGGCATGGTCGAGGAGGCGCACCACCTGGCCGGCGAGCTCCTCGGCTGCGCCCTGGTCGCATGCGGGCAGGCGCTGCTCGTCGGCGATCCCGTCCAGAGCCAGTCGCACGTCGAGCAGCGGCCCACGTCGACGGACCGTGAGCAGCGCGGCTGCCCGCAGTCCGTCCGGGCCGGGCACGATGACCGCGGTCACGGGGGTCCGGGTCAGCCGGCTCCAGGTCGCGACGTGGTCGGCACGGGTGGTCACCGGCACCCCGAGCCGCTCGTGCAGCTCGGTGACGGAGTCGAGGGCGGCGGACAGGTCGACCGTCTGGGCACGGGGAATCCGGACGGTGGCACGGCCACCGAGGGAGGCGGTCGTCATGCGAGCTCCCGGACTCCTGTCGGCTGAGACGGGTCGACGACGAACGTGGGGCGCGGCCCGGGGAGCTGACGGCCCCGCGCGATGCGTCCGTCCACTCGCGCGGCGATGGCCTTGCCGTGGTCGAGCACCGGAGAGTCGTGCTCTGCGACCCGGGCGAGCCCGAGTCGCTGCCGCACGAGGTGGTTGCCGGCGTCGATCCGCTCACGCCGTGTCGACGCGGGTGTGCGGTGCTCCGTCGACAGCGACACGTTGAGCCCCTCGAGGTTGGCGACGCGATGCGGGGAGTTCTGCGGCCACCACGCCACCTGTCCGGGCTCGAGCACGGCCGACCAGGCGTGCTCCTCGAAGGCCGGGTCGTAGGGGAGCTGCTCGTCGCTGCGACCGGCGACGATCGCCTCGAGCTGACGCGCCTCGATGAACCGCGACCCTCTCGGATAGACGTGGACGCGCTTGCTGCCACGCAGGTGCCACAGCGCGTTCGGCTGATTGTCGGCGTGGTAGTAGACCTGCGCGGTCGGTGAGGAGATCAGCAGCGTCGTCTTGACCGAGGTCGGGGCGAACCCCGGCACCAGCTCGGAGATCTCCTCGTAGAGACCGCGCGTCAGTCGACCCAGAGTCGGGTCGGCGTCCCCCACGCCGACGACGTTGAGCCACAGACGTCCGCGGGCCACCGTTTCGAGCAGCTCGGCGCCGGGCACATCGGTCGTGCGGCCGCGCTGCCACTCGTCGGTCCGGGTCACGTCGGTGCCCATCGTGTACGGGTGGACGATGTCGCGCGGGATGCGGTCGAGCAGTGCGGCCAGCCCGTCAGTGTCGAAGACCGGGTCCTCATGCAGGCGGTGCCGCGCCACATGCGGGCCACCGGACTCCCAACGTCCGATGTCCTCGTACGTCCACGACGTCCTCATCCGAACCCCACACCCTTTCCCAACCTCATCGAGACTATGAGTCACAAGTGAGTACAGCGTTCTCACTTGTGACTGAGCGTCACTCTAATGGAGATGCGGGAGTCGGCAAGTCGTACGAGCACGAGATTGGAGGGCCGTCGCCGGAGACGGCGTGAGGTGGGCCTCGCGGAACGGCCGCGATCGCCCGCCGCGTGGGTGGACGACGCGGCCGGCGCGGCCGGCTCAGCTGGCGCGGGATGATCGGCGCGCGGGTGCGGGGGGCGCCGATGTGGTCAGAGACGACGCAGCGCCGTGGCGGCGAGGACGAGCTCGCCCGTCCGGTCGCTCGCGTCGAGGTCGGCGACCGCCTCGATGACCCAGTCGCGGTTCTCGACCGGGTCGCTCAGGATCTGGCGCACCCGCCAGATGCGCTGGGGCCCGTCATCCTCCAGACCGGGCACGGCATCGCGTGCCGGCTCGATCTGCAGCAGCGACGGCCCACGGGCGTCGGCGTCCGTGGCGATGGAGCCGTGCTCGTCCCAGTAGTCACCGAGGGCGATGTCCCAGGCGTCCTCGTCCATGGCGACCGTGCGGCCGTCGTCGGCAGCTGCTGCGACATCGGCCTCGAGCCGGGTGAGCGCGTCGACGTCATCGCGCGAGGCAAGGTCCACCCGTCGCCACATCGCCTGACGCACCATGGCGCGAAAAGCCTTCTCGTTGGCCGTGATCGGGCGTGGTGGCGGTGGCGCCTCACCGTGTGCGGCGGCGGCGTTGCGGACCGCCTCCGGGTCGGTGAGAGCGGCCCACTCGTCGATGAGCGAGGAGTCGGTCTGGCGGATCGTCTCGCCGAGCCACTCGATGATCGTGTCGAGCTCCTCGTCGTGGTGCGCCTCGGGCACGGTCTGGCGCAGGGTGCGCCACGCGTCGGAGAGGTAGCGCAGCACGACGCCCTCGGAACGAGCGAGGCCGTAGCGGCGCACGAGGTCCCCGAAGCCCATCGCCTGCTCCCACATCTCCCGCACGATGCTCTTGGGGTCGAGCGCGTCGTCGGGGAGCCAAGGGTGGGTCTGGCGATAGGTCTCGTATGCCGGCTCGAGCAGCTCGCGCAGCGGCTGCGGGTGGGTGACCTCCTCGATGAGGGCCATCCGCTCGTCGTACTCGACGCCCTCGGCCTTGAGCTCGGCGATCCGCTCACCTCGCGCCGCCCGCTCCTGGGCGCGCAGCACCGGGCGGGGCGGATCGAGGACGGCCTCGACGACGGAGACGACGTCGAGGGCGTGCGTCGGCGACTCGGGGTCGAGCAGGTCGAGGGCGGCGAGGGCGAAGTGGGCCAGGGGCTGGTTGAGGGCGAAGTCGGCGGGCAGGTCGATGGTGAGGTCCACGGTGCGGCCGCCCGGTCCCGCCTCGGGTAGGCGCTGGATGACCCCGGATTCGAGGAGTGATCGGCCGAGACGGATCGCGCGCCGGGCGAGGCGGGCCTGTCCCTGCGGGGTCTCATGGTTGTCGCGGACGAGCCGGCTGATCGCCGCCACCGGGTCGCCGGGACGGGCCATGAGGTTGAGGATCATCGCGTTGTCGATCCGCATGCGCGAGACGAGCGGTTCCGGCTCGCTCGCGACGAGCTTGTCGAAGGTCTGCTCGGTCCACACGACCGTGCCCTCGGGCGGCTTGCGGCGCTGCACCTTGCGCAGCTTCTTGGGGTCGTCGCCGGCCTTGGCGAGGTTGCGCTCGTTCTCGATGACGTGCGGGGGAGCCTGCACGACGACCGACCCGCTCGTGTCGTAGCCCGCCCGACCGGCGCGCCCGGCGATCTGGTGGAACTCACGCGAGCGGAAGACGCGCTCGCGCTGCCCGTCGAACTTCACCAGACCGGTGAAGAGCACCGTGCGGATCGGCACGTTGATGCCCACGCCGAGGGTGTCGGTGCCGGCGATGACCTTGAGCAGCCCGGCTTGGGCGAGCTGCTCGACGATGCGGCGGTAGCGGGGGAGCAGCCCGGCGTGGTGCACACCGATGCCGCGACGCAGCAGCCCCGACAGCGTCCGGCCGAAGCCCGCGGCGAACCGGACCGGGGCCAGTCGCTCGGCGATCGCCGCCTTCTCCTCCTTGGTGAGCAGCGAGAGGTTCGTCAGCGAGGCGGCATACTCTGCGGCCGCCTGCTGGCTGGCGTGGACGACGTAGACGGGTGCCTGGTGCGTCGAGACGATCTCCTCGACCATCTCGGCCAGCGGCGTGAGCGACCACGTGAAGCTCAGCGGCACGGGTCGCTCGGCCGTCGTCACGTGGGCGACCTCGCGACCGGTGCGCCGCTCGAGGTCCTCGGAGATCGCGGTCATGTCGCCGAGCGTCGCCGACATGAGGAGGAACTGCGCCTGCGGCAGCTCGAGGAGCGGCACCTGCCACGCCCAGCCGCGCTGCGGGTCGGCGTAGTAGTGGAACTCGTCCATCACGACGAGCCCGACATCGGCCGAGGACCCTTCTCGCAGAGCGATGTTCGCGAGGACCTCGGCGGTGCAGCAGATGATCGGGGCGTCCGCGTTCACCGATGCGTCACCGGTGAGCAGGCCGACGTTCTCCGCGCCGAAGACCTCGCACAGGGCGAAGAACTTCTCGTTGACCAGCGCCTTGATGGGGGCGGTGTAGAAGCTCACCCGGTCCCCGGACAGCGCCGCGAAGTGGGCCGCGACCCCGACGAGTGACTTGCCCGACCCCGTCGGCGTGGCGAGGACGACGTTGCGGCCGGAGACGACCTCGATGACCGCCTCGTCCTGGTGCGGGTAGAGCGCGACACCGGAGGTCTCCGCCCACTCGACGAACGCGGCATACAGCTCGTCCGCGTCGGTGGTCACCGAGGACAGGGCACGCTGAGCGAGGGGGTGGGCCGGGGCGGAGGACTGCGGGGAGGACGGGCTCATCGCGGGCCATCCTCCCATCCGGCGTGACCGCCGGTCTGGTCACTCGGCGCGGAACTCGGCGGCCTTCCCGAGATCGGCCCGGTCGCGGATCTCGATCGCCTTCCCCGGCGTCCCCATCTCGAGGACGACGAGCTCGTTCTCGCCCTCGCGCCACAGCGGTGCCGGGGCATAGAGCGTGCGCTGCGGCCCCGCCGCGTCGTAGCGACCGAGCAGGAAACCGTTGAGCCACAGGAACCCCCGGCCCCACTCCGGCAAAGCCAGGTACCCATCCGCCGGCGCGTCGACGACAACGGTCGCGGCGGCATACACCGGACCCTCGGTGGGCACCTCGTCAGGCGAGCCGAACGAGATCCCGGCAGTGAACCCCTCGGCGTCGAGCTCGACGGCCGTGCTCTCCCAGCCGTGGATGAAGCGGTGCGCGATGCGGATGCCCGACACGCCCTTGCGGTCCCGCCCGACGCGCGGGCCGAAGTTGATCCGGCCGCGGTTCTCGACGAGCACCTCCACCGGGGTGGGCTCACCGTCGGTGCGCGGCGTCAGCGGTATGCCGGCCGCGGCCTCGGGCGCGTCGACGACCGCCACGCGCGTGCCGTCGACGAAGACGTGGGCACGGTCCGCGAGGTCGTCGAGGACGAGCTGGCGGCCGTCCGGTGGCACGAGCACGCTGCCGCGGTAGAGCACGAGCCCGCGACCCGAGCCGAGCTCCTCCATCGTCACCGGCATCGGCCGGCGCACCGGCTCGCCCCACGACGACGCGCTGTCGTCGAACGACGCCCACCGGTCCACCTCGACGGTGCGCGGCTCGAGACGCGGCAGGAGCGGCGGCGGCTCGACGTCGGGGAGTTCGAAATGCCGGCCGATGACGTCGCGGAACGCGTGGAACTTCGCGGTGATCTCACCGCCCTCGCCGACCGGGGCGTCGTAGTCGTAGCTCGTCACCGTCGGCTGGAGGACGCCGTCGAAGTTGGCACCGTTCCACAGGCCGAAGTTGGTGCCGCCGTGGGCCATGTAGAAGTTCACCGAGCCGCCGGCGGACAGCATGTCGTCGAGGACCTGAGCGGCTTCCTGCGGGTCGCGGGTGTGGTGGTCCTCGCCCCAGTGGTCGAACCAGCCGTGCCAGAACTCCATGCACATCTTCGGCTCTCCGGGGCGGAAGACCTCGAGCTCGCCGAACGCCTTCGCTGCCCGCGAGCCGAAGTTCACCGTCGCGGCGAGCCCGGGGAGGGTGCCGTTCGCCAGCCAGTCCGGGCCGGGCCCGTCCGAGGTGAACAGCGGCACGTCGACGCCGCGCCGGACGAGTCCGTCGCGGACGTGTTCGAGGTATGCCGTGTCGTCACCGAACGAGCCGTACTCGTTCTCCACCTGGACCGCGACGACGGGCCCGCCCTGGGTGGCCAGCCGCGGCAGCACGCGCGGGATGAGCTCGTCGAGGTACTCGTCCACCGCGGCGAGGTAGGCGGGATCGGAGGTGCGCAGCTGCATACCCGCAGTGCGGTGCAGCCATCCAGGGAAGCCGCCGAAGTCCCACTCGGCACAGATGAACGGACCCGGCCGCAGGAGCACGTCGAGGCCCTGCGCCTGGGCGATCTCGAGGAAGTGCGGCAGGTCGCGCCAGCCGCTGAAGTCGTACACCCCGGGCGCCGGCGAGTGGAAGTTCCACGCGACGTAGGTTTCGATGGTGTTGAGGCCCATCGCCGCGAGCCGGGCCAGCCGGTCCTCCCAGAGGTCCGGGTGGACACGGAAGTAGTGGACGGCGCCGGACACGACGCGGTCGGGGAAGGGGCCGTCGGCTGCGGGGGTGGTGTCGGCGGACTCGGCGTCTGACGCGCCCATGGGGCCTCCGCTCAGGAGTGGACGGAAAGGTGAGTGAATCTGCCCGGATCAGTGAGATTCTGCTCAGGTTCACGCGGACAAGCGGTGCTCGAAAAAGTATCATGGGCCCCGCTCCCCACCGCCGCGCCGCCCACCCACGACGATTGCGACCCTCATGCGACAGCAACGACTCAACGCCCTCATCGAGCTCATCAGCGAACGCGGGCACGTGTCGATCCCCGACGTGGAGGAGGCACTCGGCGTCTCGGCCGCCACCGCCCGCCGCGACATCTCCCTCCTCGCCGAGCAGCGCCTCGTGACTCGCACGCACGGTGGTGCGACGGCGCTGGGGTCGGCCTACGAGCTGCCGCTGCAGTACAAGATCGCCAAGGAGGCCGACGCCAAGCGCGCCATCGCCCGGGCGGTCGCCCAACTGGTGCGCCCCGGCGAGGTCCTCGCCGTCAACGGCGGGACCACGACGACCGAGGTCGTGCGCGAGATCGTGCGCCGCGAGGACCTTGCCGCCGACGCGAGCATCACCGTCGTGACCAACGCGCTCAACATCGCCTACGAGCTGTCGATCCGGCCCAACGTCACGATCGTCGTCACCGGTGGCACGGCGCGCTCGCAGTCGTTCGAGCTCATCGGGCCGCTCAGCGACGACGTGCTCGCGAAGATCGTCGTCGACACGGCGATCATCGGCGTCGACGGCTTCAGCGTCCGCGGCGGTGTCACCACCATCCATCCGGCCGAGGCCAAGGTGAGCGGCCAGTTCATCAAGGGCGCCAGCCGGACGATCGTCGTGGCCGACCACACGAAGCTGGACAGGGTCACCCTGGCGCGCATCGTCGACCTCGAGGCGGTGACCACGCTCGTCACCGACCGTCCGCTGCCGGCGACGCTCCAGGAGGCCGTCAAGGCCTCCGGGATCGAGGTGGTCGTGGCCCCGCCGGGCAAGGAGAACGGACACCGCGGCCAGTAGGTCACGCACGCTCGCCGACCTCGTCGTCGGCGCGCCTCGTGGGCCCGCGAGGGCGCGCCCCCACGGCCGTCGCGAGGTCGACTCCTGACAGAGTGGTGCCATGACGTCCGTCGAGCCCGATGAACGCCCGCAGACCCCGGAGCACCAACGGCTCCTCGACTCGCCGGAGGACGGTGACCCCTGGCGCGCCTGGGGACCCTACGTGTCCGGGCGGCAGTGGGGCACCGTCCGCGAGGACTACTCCGCCGACGGTGACGCGTGGAGCTTCTTCCCCTTCGACCACGCCTCGAAGCGCACCTACCGCTGGGGCGAGGACGGCATCGCCGGGCTCTGTGACCGCTACGGCTTCCTCAACCTCGCCATCGCGATGTGGAACGGGCAGGACGACCGGCTCAAGGAGCGCTACTTCGGCCTGACCAACGGGGAGGGCAACCACGGCGAGGACGTCAAGGAGTACTGGTGGCACCTCGACGCGACCCCGACGCACAGCTGGGCCCAGCACCTCTATCGCTACCCGCAGCGCGCCTTCCCGTATGCCGTCCTGCGCAGTGAGAATGCCGCGCGCGGCTACGACGTTCCCGAGTTCCAGCTCGCCGACACCGGTGTGCTCGACGAGGATCGGTTCTTCGACGTCGTGACGACGCATGCCAAGGCGGATGTCGGCGACGTCCTCGTGACCTACGAGGCGACGAACCGCGGGCCGGAGGCGGCGCCGCTCGACCTCGTCCCGCAGCTGTGGTTCCGCAACACCTGGGCCTGGGGCCGGGACACCCGCACACCGGTCATCGAGGTCGTCGGCGACGCGCCCGACGGGACGGTGCTGTTGCGTGCCACCCACGCCCACATCGGCGTCGTCGAGCTCGTCGCCGAGGGGGCGCCGGAGGTGCTCGTCTGCGACAACGAGACCAACGTGCCCGCCTGCTTCGGTGCGGGCGAGAGCCTCAGCCCCTATCCCAAGAACGCTGTCGAGGCGGCGATCGTCGGTGGCGACCGGAGCCTGCTCTCACCCGACGGCCGCGGCACCAAGGTCGGGCTCCGCTACCGCTTCGACGCTGTCGCGCCGGGGGAGACCGTGCGCATCCGGCTCCGGCTGCGTGATGACGCCTGGGAGCCGGGACGATCCACGGCCGCGGCGCCCGCGGTGATCCAGGACTCGGCGACACCGGCCAGTGCGCCGCCTCCCGGCACGCCGGGCGACCCGGGCCCGCTCGGCGCCGGCCTCGGCGACGACTTCGAGGACGTCCTCGCCCTCCGTCGCCGCGAGGCCGATGACTTCTACGCCTCGGTCATCCCCGGGCAGGTCACCGACGACGAGCGACTCGTCGCCCGCCGCGCCTTCGCCGGCCTCAACTGGGGCAAGCAGCTCTACCGCTACAACGTGCGCGAGTGGCTCGAGGGCGATCCGGCGGGACCGCCGCCGCCGGAGAGCCGAAAGGCCAAGGAGCCCTACGGGCGCAACACCTCCTGGACGCATGTCGCGCTCGCCGATGTCGTCTCCATGCCCGACGAGTGGGAGTACCCGTGGTTCGCGGCGTGGGACCTCGCGTTCCACACCGTCGCCATCGCCCACATGGACCCGGCGTTCGCCAAGAACCAGCTGCTCCTCATGGTGCGCGAGTGGGCGCAACACCCCAACGGGCAGCTGCCGGCATACGAATGGTCCTTCGGTGACGTCAACCCGCCGGTGCACGCGTGGGCGGCGTGGCAGGTCTACGTCCTCGACGGCTCGCGGGACCAGGCGTTCCTCATCAAGGTGTTCACCAAGCTGCTCTTCAACTTCTCGTGGTGGCTCAACCGCAAGGACAGCGACGGGTCGAACCTCTTCGAGGGCGGCTTCCTCGGGATGGACAACATCAGCGTCTTCGACCGCTCGCGGGAGGTGCCGGCCGGCTGGCGGCTGGAGCAGTCCGACGCGACGAGCTGGATGGCGTTCACCTGCCTGCAGATGCTGCGCATCGCTCTCGAGCTGAGCCGGGTCGACCGCGCGTGGGACGGGCTCGCCACGACCTTCCTCGAGCACTTCTTCTCCATCGCCGACGCCATGGAGTACTTCGGCACCGACGGTGTCTCGCTGTGGAACGAGGAGGACGGGTTCTTCTACGACATGCTCGTCGACCCCGAGGGCAAGGCCCACCCGGTGCGGGTGCGTTCCCTCGTCGGGCTGCTCCCGCTCATCGCGGTGGCCGAGGTCCCCAGCTGGTCCTTCGACGAGCTCACCGACTTCGCGGCCAGGCTGCGCTGGTCACAGGAGCGTCGGCCCGAGCTCACCGACGCGCTGCTGCACACCCAGGACGGCGACGGCTCGCACTACACCCTCACGCCGGTTCCACGTCCGCGGATCGAGGCGCTGCTCCGGCGGCTCTTCGACGAGGGCGAGTTCCTCGCGCCGCACGGCATCCGCTCCCTCTCGGCGGCCTACCGCGGCGGGCAGAGCCTCGACCTCGGCGAGACGAGCGTGCACATCCAGTACGACCCGGGCGAGTCCTCGACGGGCATGTTCGGCGGCAACAGCAACTGGCGCGGGCCGATCTGGTTCCCGACCAACGTGCTCATCCTCGACGCGCTGCTCACCTTCGCCGACAGCGCGGACGGTGACATTCGGGTCGAGTTCCCGACCGGCTCCGGGACACAGGTGTCGCTCGAGGAGGCCGCCTACGGCATCAGGGACCGGCTCATCTCACTCTTCCGCGCCGGCGCGGGCGGGCGTCGCCCGGGCACGCCGCGCGAGCACCCGTCGGGGCCGCTGTGGGACGCCCACCCGACATTCAGCGAGCACTTCAACGGCGACACCGGCGTCGGCCTCGGCGCCACCCACCAGACCGGGTGGACGGCACTCGTCGCCCACCTCATCTGCACCACGCCCCAAGACCTGCAGAAGGAGATCGACTCATGAGCACCGAGGTACGCAGCGACTCACACACCGGCGCGAAAACCGCTGGCGCACAGGCTCGCCCGCTCGAGGGCAAGGTCGTCGTCGTCACCGGCGGCAACTCCGGCATCGGCGAGGGCATCGTCCGCGAGGCGGCGGCGCAGGGGGCGAAGGTCGTCATCGACTACGTCTCGCGGCCCGAGGACACCGACGCGATCATCCGCGACATCGAGGCCGCCGGTGGGCAGGCCGTCGGCTGCGAGGCCGACGTGTCCAAGGTCGCCGACCTGCGCAAGCTCGTCGACACCGCAGTCGAGACGTTTGGGCGGCTCGACGTCATGGTCAACAACGCCGGCGTCGAGTTCGGCGAGACCGTCGCGACGCTCACCGAGGAGAAGTACGACCTCCTCATGGCGATCAACCTCAAGGGTGCCGTCTTCGGCACGAAGCTCGCCGCCGAGCAGATGCGCAGCCAGGGCGACGGTGGCGTCATCATCAACATCACCTCGACGCACGAAGACTGGCCGATGCCGAGCGACCTCGCCTACTGCATCTCCAAGGGCGGCATGCGCATGCTCACCCGCACCGCCGGGGTCGAGCTCGGTCCGGACAGGATCCGCGTCGTCGGTGTCGGCCCCGGCGCCATCAACACCCCGATCAACGCCGACGACACCCCCGAGCAGACCGCTGCGCTCGAGGCGGCGATCCCGCTTGGCTACATCGGAACCACGCAGGAGATGGGCAAGGTCGTGTGCTGGGCCGCGTCCGATGCTGCCTCCTACGTCACCGCGACGACGGTCATGGCCGACGGCGGCCTCATGCAGAAGCCCGGCGCCGTCTGACCGGCTGCCCACCCCCACCACACTCACCCCCGTCCCGATCTCACCCAATTGGACGGTTGGGGACGGGACTCGCGGGTATGCCGTCCGCTCACCTTCCGTCCCGATCTCACCCAATTGGACGCTCCGGGACGGGACTCGCCGGTATGCCGTCCGCTCACCTTCCGTCCCGATCTCACCCAATTGGACGCTCCGGGACGGGACTCGCCGGTATGCCGTCCGCTGAGAGTGCGTGCACAACTCACCAATTCCTCCCCTCCGGCACGCACCTGTGGGTGGCGGGACGAGCGGCGAACCAACGCGGCATAGGCTGACCCGGTGCCGACCCTCGACGACCTCCTCGCCGCCGCCGTCAGCGGCGTCGGAGGCAGCGAGCGCCCCGGCCAGGTGACGATGGCGCACGCCGTGGCCAAGGCCGTCGACACCGGAGAACACCTCCTCGTCCAGGCCGGCACCGGCACCGGCAAGTCCCTCGCCTACCTCGTCCCGGCGGTCCAGCACGCCGTCGACACGGGCACCCCGGCGGTCGTCGCCACCGCGACCCTCGCCCTCCAGGCGCAGATCGTCGACCGCGACATGCCCCGCGTCGCCGACGCGCTCGAGCCGCTGCTCGGCCGTCGCCCGACCTATGCGATCGTCAAGGGCCGCCGCAACTACGTCTGCCTGCACAAGCTCGAGGGCGGCTTCCCCGACGACGACGAAAGCTCCCTGCTCAGCGTCGGCGACGTCGACAAGCAGGCCGGCCGTCTCGGACAGGAGGTCGTCCGGCTGCGCGAGTGGGCGGGCGAGACCGAGTCGGGCGACCGTGACGAGCTCGTCCCCGGGGTCTCCGAGCGTGCCTGGCGGCAGGTGTCGGTCAGTGCAGAGGAGTGTCTCGGCAGCAAGTGCCCCATGGTGAACGACTGCTTCGTCGAGCTGTCCCGCAAAGCCGCCAAGGACGTCGACATCATCGTCACGAACCATTCCTTCATGGCCATCGACGCCTTCGAGGGACGCCAGATGCTGCCGGAGCACGACGTCCTCGTCGTCGACGAGGCGCACGAGCTCGTCGACCGTGTCACCGCGACCATCACTGACGAGGTCACCCCCGGCATGGCCCGCACTGCCTCGAAAAGGGCTGGGAGACAAGCGGACTCGAGCGAGACGATCGACGACGCCGCGACCTTCCTCGAGTCGGTCCTGGAGGAGATCCCCGAAGGCCGGTTGACGGCGATCCCCGACAACCTCGCTCTCGCGCTCGGCCGTCTCCGCGACACGACGAGGCAGGTGCAGTCCGAGCTCAAGCCGCCACCCGGTCAGGAGCCCGACGGCGCCCGGCAGATGGCCCGCGCCGCGGTCGACGAGCTGCACGAGAACGCCGCCCGCATCCTCGAGGAACGCGAGCTCGACGTCGTCTGGGTCAACAAGGACCCACGGCGGGGGAGCGTGCTGCGGGTCGCGCCGATGAGCGTGGCGATGCTCGTGCGCGACAAGGTCTTCGAGGACCGCACCGTCGTCCTCACGAGCGCGACGCTCGAGCTCGGCGGCACTTTCGACGCGGTCGCCGGCACCATCGGCCTGCGCGGCGAGGGGTCGCCGAAGTGGTCCGGTCTCGACGTCGGCAGCCCCTTCGACTACCCGCAGCAGGGGATCGCCTACGTCGCGAAGCACCTCCCGCCGCCCGGCCGGGACGGTGCCTCGCCCGAGAGCATGGACGAGATCGAGGCGCTGGTCCGCGCCGCCGGGGGCCGTACCCTCGGCCTCTTCTCATCGATGCGCGCCGCCCGCGCGGCGACCGACGAGATGCGCGAGCGCCTCAAGGACCTCGAGGGCGACCTGACGATCCTCTGTCAGGGCGAGGACCAGATCTCCACCCTCGTCCGGCAGTTCGCACGCGACCCGCGCACCTGCCTCTTCGGGACCCTCAGCCTCTGGCAGGGCGTCGACGTGCCCGGTTCGTCGTGCCAGCTCGTCATCATCGACCGCATCCCGTTCCCGCGCCCCGACGACCCGCTCGCCTCGGCCCGCTCACGGGCCATCGCCCGCATGGGCGGCAACGGCTTCATGGCCGTCTCGGCGACTCACGCCGCGCTCCGGCTCGCCCAGGGGGCCGGTCGCCTCATCCGACGGGGAGACGACCGCGGCGTCGTCGCCTTCCTCGACTCGCGGATGATGAGTGCGCGGTATGCCGGGTTCCTCCAGCGCTCGTTGCCTCCCTTCTGGCCCACTGCGGACCGCAACCTCGTGCTCAATGCCCTGAAGCGGCTCGATGCGACCGCCCCGCCGCCGCTCGAGGTCGCCGACCCGGCGCTGCGCGGGCTCACCGGAGCGGTCAAGGGCACGGCGATGGGGGACGCCGCGGTCGCCGAGGCCGAGGCGAAGGGCGAGGTCGACGCCACAGACTCGCGCCCGATCGCGACCGCGCCACCGCCCGCCCCGTCGGCGTCGGCGCGCACGGCCGTGACGCAGGGCCACGCGTGGACCGAACAGGCCGACGAGGAACTGCGCGACGGTGTCGAGCTCGGCCTGTCGGTCGAGGAGCTCGCCGAGTCCCTCGAGCTGCCCACCGAGGCCGTCGCGGCCCGGCTCGACAGCCTCGGCCTCGAGGCCGGCACCGGCGCCACCCTCACCTTCGACTGAGGTCGTCCGCGCGCGGGGTGGTCGCGTGGCCGTTCCTGCGCCGTATGCCGCCCGCTCGCCTTCGGCGTTGCTGCGCCCCTCACGCCGGGGGCGCAGATCGTGGCCAGGGGCGTCGGTATGGGTGCGCCCCGGACCAGCCTCGGCGCCGGTCGAGCCATCGGCGCAGAAATGCTGAACCCCACCACCGCAGCACCCCAGCCGGGCGCTCGTCGTCGGACCCGCGTGGCAGAGTGACCCGCGTGAGTGACCCCGCCCTCGTGCAGCGCCGCGTGCCACCGCTCGTCCTCATCGCCGGGCCCGAGCAGGTCCTCGCCGAGCGCGGCCTTGCCGAGGTCCTCGCGGCCGTGCGCGAGCGCACTCCCGATGTCGAGGTCATCCGCCTGCACGCGAGTGCCTACCAGCCGGGCGAGCTTGCGGTGCACGCCAGCCCGTCGCTCTTCGGCGGCGACAAGTGCGTCGTCGTGCACGACCTCGACGAGGCAACCGACGAGCTGCAGCAGGACTTGCTGGCTTACCTCGACACCCCGCCGGAGGAGGTCACGCTCGTCGTCACCCACAAGGGTGGCAACCGCGGCAAGAAGGTCCTCGACACCCTGAAGAAGTCGCGCGCCCGCGTCATCGACGCCCCGGCCATCAAGACCGACCGGGACAAGGCCGACTTCGCCATGCACGAGTTCCGCCGGGCCAAGCGCAAGGCCACCGGCCCCGCCGTGCAAGCCCTTGTCGACGCCGTCGGCAAGGACGTGCGCGAGCTCGCCGCCGCCGCCCAACAGCTCATCTCCGACACGACCGGCACCATCGACGAGCAAATTGTCCTGACCTACCACGGCGGCAAGGTCGAGGCCACCGGCTTCAAGGTCGCCGACGCCGCCGTCGCGGGCGACGCGGGGGAGGCGCTGCGTCTGCTCCGTCATGCCATCGCCGTCGGCGTGGACCCCGTGCCGATCGTCGCCGTCCTCGCCCAGCAGCTCCGCCAGCTCATCAAGGTCGGCTCGGCCGGCCGCGGCCGCTCCGCCGATCTCGCCCGTGACCTCGGCATGGCGCCGTGGCAGGTCGACAAGGCCCGCCGCTCGCTCCAGGGCTGGACTGCCGAGTCCCTCGCGAGATCGCTCCAGGCCGTCGCCGCCGCCGACTACGAGGTCAAGGGTGGTGGCCGTGACCCGGTCTACGCCGTCGAGCGTGCCGTCCTCACCATCACCCACGAGAAGGCCGCCGCCGGCTGACCGCCGCAGGCGAGCGACGGCCACCACACGGCATACCGCATCGTTTTGCCCGGTCAGGACCGCCGCTGGTAGATTTGCCCCTCGCGTGCGCGCCCAGGTCGTGCGCGCACGACGCTCCACCCAGAGCGGCTCACGCAAGCGGTGCCCCACGCCGCCGTCCCGAGCCGCGTCTGCCGCCCTCTACGGCAACCAACCGACCGCACCAGAAAGTTTCTCTTCGTGGCAAACATCAAGTCCCAGCTCAAGCGCATCAAGACCAACAAGGTCGCGACCGAGCGCAACAAGGCCGTCAAGTCCGAGGTCCGCAGCGCGGTCCGCAAGGTCCGCGAGGCCGCGGACGCCGGCAACGTCGACGCTGCCAAGGAGGCCCTCAAGGTCGCCTCCACCAAGCTCGACAAGGCCGTCAGCAAGGGCGTCCTGCACAAGAACAACGCGGCGAACAAGAAGTCGGCCATGGCCAAGAAGGTCGCCGGTCTCTGATCGACCCGCACACCCGCGAGGGCCCGTCACCGTGATCGGTGACGGGCCCTTGCGCGTCTGCCCTGCGCCGGCACCTCGGCGCGTATGCCGTGCAGCAGCTCGGCGCGCGGCCTCGTCTCAGCCGAGGGCCAGTGCCTTGAGTCGGGACAGGTCGCCGTTGAACCAGTTCTTGTCGAGCGGGCTGCTCGTGTACTGCCAGAACGTGTAGTACGGCCAGCCGCCCGGCAGCGTGCCCACCGTCGTGTTGTAGCGGGCCACCCAGAGCGGGTTCGTCGCGTTGAACTGGGTGGTGTTGCCGGTGCACTGGGTCCACCAGTCGAGGTTCGTGTAGATCACCGCGTCGCGGCCGGTGCGGGCCTTGTAGCGCGAGAGGAACGCGGCGATCCACGACCGCATCGCCGACTGGGACAGGCCGTAACACGTTGCGCCATAAGGGTTGTACTCGATGTCGAGCGCGCCGGGCAGGGTCTTGCCGTCGCGCGACCAGCCCCCGCCGTTGTTGACGAACCAGTCGGCTTGCGCCGTCCCGCTCGAGTTCGACGGCAGCGCAAAGTGGTAGGCGCCGCGGATCATGCCGACGTTGTAGGAGCCGTTGTACTGCTGGGTGAAGTACGGGTTCTTGTAGGTCGTGCCCTCGGTCGCCTTGACGTAGGCGAACTTCATGCCCTGACCCCACCAGTAGTTCCAGTCGACGTTGCCCTGGTGCGAGGCGACGTCCATGCCGGGGGTCTGGGTGGCGGCAGCGGCCGTCGGGACGGCGTCGCGGACCGCGACCGACCCCACGGCGAGTGCGGCCGCCGCGGTGACGCCGGCCGCGAGGCGTCTCAAGGCATTTCGTCTGTGGGCGGGGCGGGTGAACAGGTGGCGGGTCATCGTGCACTCCTTGGCGAGTCAGGACGGGGCCGGGCACTCCCGTCGAGTGCTCGCCTGACCAGCCAAGGGGTGGCTACTAATCGTCCGCAACCGGAGCAGACGTTCTTGACGAAGTCTTTGCCCGTTCTTGGCTCACCGTCGCCCAGACGGCCATGACCTCGTCCCATCGCGCCCGGTCCAGCACGGCACCCTCGCGGCGGATCTTCGCCCGGTCGATGCGCACGATCCGGTTGACCCGC
Source organism: Knoellia remsis (assembly GCF_003002895.1). GTDB lineage: Bacteria > Actinomycetota > Actinomycetes > Actinomycetales > Dermatophilaceae > Knoellia > Knoellia remsis. Next base: position 98,604 of record NZ_PVTI01000001.1, read on the forward strand.
ACCTCCGACGGCCGCCCCTTGCTGTCCCAGCCGCCGGGTCCGACGTCGACCCAGAGCCGCCCCTCGCGCCGCTCCTGCTCGACGTCGCGGTCGTGGTCCTTGCTCGTGAGGTGCATCCCGAGCACCCACACCCCGTCGAACCCGACGATGAGCACCGGCCGGTCCTTGCCACGGGCGTGGTCCTCCTCGTAGGGCACCCACGCCCACACGACCTCGCCGGTGTCCGGGTCGCCGTCGGGGTCCGGCGCGTATGCCGGGTTCAGCGGTCCGAGGTAGTCGCCGGGGTAGCTCGTCGTCACGTTCGCCGACGCTACGCGAGCAACCTGTCCGTATGCCGTGTCCACGCCGGGGTGGTCGGGCGCCCGCCTGCGGCATGGGAGACTTGTCCGACGCCTGACCGGCAGGCCCGCCCTGCGCCGACGAACCACCCCCGAGGAACTCCACCAGTGTCCCCCCGCGCCCGCACCGTGCTGCAGCCGCACGCCACGCCGCCGGAGGCGATCCGCAACTTCTGCATCATCGCCCACATCGACCACGGCAAGTCCACCCTCGCCGACCGGATGCTCCAGATCACCGGAGTCGTCGACGAGCGGGCGATGCGGGCGCAGTACCTCGACCGCATGGACATCGAGCGTGAGCGCGGCATCACGATCAAGAGCCAGGCGGTGCGCATGCCGTGGGAGGCGCAGGATGCTGCCGGGGAGCAGGGTGTCTTCGCGCTCAACATGATCGACACCCCCGGCCACGTCGACTTCACCTATGAGGTGTCGCGCTCGCTCGCCGCCTGTGAGGGCGCGATCCTCCTCGTCGACGCGGCTCAGGGCATCGAGGCCCAGACCCTCGCGAACCTCTACCTCGCGATGGAGAACGACCTCACGATCATCCCGGTCCTCAACAAGATCGACCTGCCGGCGGCGCAGCCGGAGAAGTACGCCGAGGAGCTGGCCGGCCTCATCGGCGTCGAGCCGGAGGACTGCCTGCGCGTCTCCGGCAAGACCGGTGTCGGTGTCGAGCCGCTGCTCGACGAGATCGTCCGCCAGATCCCGGCGCCCGTCGGTGACCCGGACGCCCCGGCGCGCGCGATGATCTTCGACTCGGTCTATGACACCTATCGCGGCGTCGTCACCTATGTGCGTGTCGTCGACGGCAACCTCAACCCGCGCGAGCGGATCTCGATGATGTCGACCAAGGCGCACCACGAGCTCCTCGAGATCGGTGTCATCTCGCCCGAGCCGGTTCCCGGCAAGGGACTCGGGGTCGGCGAGGTGGGCTACCTCATCACCGGCGTGAAGGACGTGCGTCAGTCGCGTGTCGGTGACACCGTCACGACGGCGAACAAGCCGGCGACCGACGCGCTCGGCGGCTACCGCGACCCCAAGCCGATGGTTTTCTCGGGGCTCTACCCGATCGACGGCTCGGACTACCCGGACCTGCGCGACGCCCTCGACAAGCTCAAGCTCAACGACGCGGCGCTCGTCTACGAGCCGGAGACGTCGGCCGCGCTCGGGTTCGGCTTCCGCTGCGGCTTCCTCGGCCTGCTCCACCTCGAGATCGTCCGCGAGCGGCTTGAGCGCGAGTTCGACCTCGACCTCATCTCGACCCAGCCCAACGTCGTCTACGAGGTGACGATGGACGACGGCACCCACGTCGAGGTGACGAACCCGAGTGAGTTCCCCTACGGCAAGGTCGCCGAGGTCCGTGAGCCGGTCGTCAAGGCGACGATCCTCGCGCCGAGCGAGTTCATCGGCGCGATCATGGAGCTCTGCCAGAGCAAGCGTGGCTCGCTCCAGGGCATGGACTACCTCTCCGAGGACCGTGTCGAGATGCGCTACACGCTGCCGCTCGCCGAGATCGTCTTCGACTTCTTCGACCAGCTGAAGTCGCGCACCCGCGGCTACGCCTCCCTCGACTACCAGGAGGCCGGCGACCAGGCCGCCGACCTCGTCAAGGTCGACATCCTCCTCCAGGGCGAGAACGTCGACGCCTTCAGCTCGATCGTCCACAAGGACAAGGCCTACGCCTACGGCAACATGATGGCCGGCAAGCTCAAGGAGCTCATCCCGAGGCAGCAGTTCGAGGTGCCGATCCAGGCCGCCATCGGCGCCCGGGTCATCGCCCGCGAGAACATCCGCGCCATCCGCAAGGACGTCCTCGCCAAGTGCTACGGCGGCGACATCAGCCGCAAGCGCAAGCTGCTCGAGAAGCAGAAGGCCGGCAAGAAGCGAATGAAGAACATCGGCACCGTCGAGGTCCCGCCGGAGGCGTTCATCGCCGCGCTGTCCTCCGACGCCGCCGAGCCGAAGAAGAAGTAGCCGCGCGCGGCATACCGCTCCCGCCAGGACGTCGGGGCGATGGGGTGAGCGCGGCCACGCGCGGTGAGCGGACGGCATACCGGCAAGTAACATCGCCACCATGACGGATGTCCTCGCGCTCTACCGCCGCACCGCCGCGCTGCCCCTGGGCAAGAAGCTCTTCTCGTTCCTCTACGCCCAGAAGGCGCCGTACTTCTGGACGGTCCGCCCGCAGGTGCGGGACATGCGGCCCAACCACGCCGAGCTGACGATCCGCAAGCGCCGCGCCGTCGAGAACCACATCGGCACCGTCCACGCCATCGCCGCGTGCAACGGTCTCGAGGCTGTCATGGGCCTGCTCGCCGAGGCGACCGTGCCGCGTGGCAAGCGCTGGATCCCCAAGGGCATGGACGTCGCCTACACCGCGAAGTCGACGACCGACCTGCTCTGCACCGCCGACAGCGACCCCGCCGACTGGGAGCGCGGCGGCGACGTGCCGGTGCGGGTGCGCGCGATCCGCGAGGACGGCACGACGGTCGTCGAGGGCACGATCACGCTCTACGTGAGCGACAGGAAGTAGTCCGCCCTCTGGCCCCGCCGTCGCGCCGGAAGCCCCGGCCGTGGTGTCATCGGTGCCATGGCAATCACCGGAACCTACGTCCCCAGCCCCAGCGACTGGGTGCGCAAGCAGGTCGAGAAGATCGAGGAGACCGGCACGACGGACTCGGTCGACATCCAGGGCCGTCCCGTCGTCCTCCTCACGATGAACGGCGTCACCGGCTCGGTGCGCAAGGTGCCGCTCATGCGGGTCGAGCACGATGGTGTGTATGCCGCGGTGGCGTCCAAGGGCGGCGCGCCGGACAACCCGAAGTGGTACGCGAACCTGCTCAAGAACCCCGTCATCGAGCTCCAGGACGGCACCCGTTCGTGGACCGCGAGGGCGCGCGAGCTCGAGGGCGCCGAGCGGGAGCAGTGGTGGCCGCGCTGCGTCGAGGCGTTCCCGCCGTACGCGGAGTACCAGCAGAACACCGACCGCCTCATCCCCGTCTTCGTGCTCGAGCCCGTCGACGAGGGCTGACCCGGCGCGCTGCGCGCGTGGGCCGTATGCCGTCCGCGCGCCTCCCCGCCTGCGTGCGTCTGCGTCGATGGTCCGGTTCCTGGCCATGCACGCAGACGCAAGGCCAGCAGGGCGAGGGCTTCAGCCGGGGGAGACGGTCGACTCGTCCACCTCGTCGAGCTCGAGCGGCTCGGCCGGTGCCACGTCGTCGTCGCGCAGGGTGCTCCAGATGGTCAGCAGGTCGCGCGGCCAGATGTCCTCGGTGGCGGCGGCGACCTCGGCGCGGGTCCACCAGCGGTGGGCCGTCATCGTCGCGAGCTCGTCCACGGTGTGCCCGGCCGTCGACACCTCGAACGCCGCGCAGCGGACGAACCAGAACACCTCGTCCTGGGTGGTGATGACGTCGCTGTATCCGTGGACGACCCGCCGCCGGGCCAGCGGACCGACGAGGTCGTCGGCGCTGATGGCCAGCCCGGTCTCCTCGGCGACCTCGCGCACCGCGGCGAGCCGGTCGCTCTCGCCGGGATCGACGCCACCGCCCGGCGTGATCCAGAAGACGGCCGGCGGGTCCAGGAGGGGGTCGCGGTCCTCGAAGAGCAGGATCCGGTCGTCCTCGTCGACGAGGAGCACGCGCATGGCGCGCCGGTCGACCCGCGGGCGGGTGTCCGGGTTCGGCGCCGGGCGCACGGTGGGCAGCCCACGAAGGTGAGGGTCACCCCCGTCGGCACCGGACGGCATACCGGCAGCGCCGCTCACGTCGTGAGCCGGTCGCGCAGCCGGGCGATGTCCTCGTCGGTCCAGCCCTGGGCGCGCAGCCAGCCCTCGCCGCCGCCGAACTCGCTCTCGAGGGTGTCGAGGATCGTCGCCATCGTCTCAGGCCGGGGGAGCTGGTCCTCGACGCTCTGCTGGCTGAGGGCCTTGCCGTAGAGGTCGCGCGGCATGAGGCGGGCGATGATTCGCTCGAGCCGTTCGCCGGTGAGGGCGTAGTCCTCGATGATCGCCTCGCGCGGGACGCCGGCGACGTCGAGGGCGAGGGCGGTGACGGTGCCGGTGCGGTCCTTGCCCGCGGCGCAGTGGATGACCGTCGCGCCGGTGGAGCGCGACACGACGTCGAGGGCGGCGCTCACCGAGTCGGGTCGGGTCGAGAGATAGCCGAGGTAGTGGTCGGACCAGAACTGCGCGTCACGCACCGGTCGGGTCGAGTGCTCCGGCATCGCGAGGGCCTGCTCGGCGGTGACCTTGCGGCCGTCACCGAAGAGGCTGTGGTGGTGGTGCTTCAGCGACTCGACCTCCCAGAGCGGGCCCGGGCCCTCGGTGCTCACCTCGGTGTCGCTGCGCAGGTCGACGATGTCGCTCACGCCGAGCTCGTCGACGAGCCGCCGGACGTCGGACTCGCTGAGGTCCTGGAGGTTGTCCGAGCGCAACAGTCGTCCCGGCTGGATCATGCGACCGTCCCGGGTGGGGAGCCCGCCGGCATCGCGCATGTTGACGACCCCGTCGAGCTCGACCCAGCGGTCCAGCGGCGTCGGGTCGGCGGGGGGCTCGGTCGGTTCGCGACCCGGGGTGTGGCTCACGCCGCCATCGTAGGAGGTGGCGTGGGCGCCGCCTGAGCACTGGGTGAGACAACCGGGTGACACAAAGGTGAGGGCCTCGGAAAGTATGAGTTTCCGAGGCCCTCGACGAAGAGAAGAACCGAAGTCCTTTTCTTCGAGGCTCTCACCGAAGTGAGTGCGTAGAGGTATGTCTAGTCGGCTTCTCGGGCAGGGCGCAAGAGGTTCGGCGAAACTTTCTCGACTTTTCTCGGTTGCCACGGCGTGTCTTGCTGGACACGCCGTGTTCACCCACGGCTCGGGCGCTCGACAGGCGGTGGGAGGATGGAGCCCGTGCCCCAGCTGCCCGACGGTGACCCCGCTCCCGCCACCGGAGAGCTCCCGGAGTCGGCGCTGGCGGGGCTGGGCGAGCGGCCGCTCGGCATCTACCTGCACGTCCCGTTCTGCCGGGTGCGCTGCGGCTACTGCGACTTCAACACGTACACGCTGACCGAGCTGGGGCCGGGCGCGAGCACCGCGAGCTTCGCCGACACGGCGCTCGCCGAGCTCGACCTGGCGCACTCGGTCCTCGGCGACCGGGCCCCGCGGGTGGACACGGTCTTCGTCGGCGGCGGCACGCCGACGATGCTCCCGGCGGCCGACCTCGTGCGGCTCGTGGACGGCATACGGGACCGGTTCGGCCTCGCGGACCATGCCGAGGTGACGACCGAGGCGAACCCGGACTCGGTCACTCCCGAGTCGCTGCGCGTCCTCGCCGAAGGCGGCTTCACGCGCATCTCGCTCGGCATGCAGTCGGCGGTGCCGCACGTCCTCGCGACGCTCGACCGGACGCACGACCCCGCGGGGGTCGAGCGCGCCGTCACGGCCGCGAAGGACGTCGGTCTCGTCACGAGCGTCGACCTCATCTACGGCACGCCGGGGGAGTCGGTCGAGGACTGGCGGCGCAGCCTCGACGCCGCGGTTTCCCTTGAGCCACGCCACATCTCGGCCTATGCGCTCGTCGTCGAGGAGGGCACCAGGCTGGCCGCCCAGGTCCGTCGCGGCGAGGTGGCCCGGCCCGACGACGATGACGAGGCGACGAAGTACGAGCTCGCCGACGACGTGCTGCGCGGCGCCGGGTTCGAGTGGTACGAGGTGAGCAACTGGACCCGCACCCCAGCCGGTCGCTGCCGGCACAACGACGGCTACTGGACCGGCGCCGACTGGTGGGGTGTCGGGCCGGGTGCGCACAGCCACGTCGGCGGCGTCCGCTGGTGGAACGTCAAGCATCCGAGGGCGTATGCCGCGCGCCTCGCCGAGGGTGCGTCCCCGGCTGCCGGACGCGAGACGCTCACCGCCGACCAGGTCCGCGACGAGCAGGTGCTCCTCGGGGTGCGGGTGCGCGAGGGCCTGGCCGTCGACGAGCTCGACGAGGTCGGCCGGCGCGCGGTCGCCGGCCTCGTCGCGGACGGACTGCTCGACGGCCCGGCAGCGGTGCGCGACCGGAGGGCCGTGCTCACCCTGCGTGGCCGCCTCCTCGCCGACACCGTCGTCCGGCGACTCCTCGGCGTCGGCTCCTGACGCCGCCAGGTCCCGCCGTCGTGTGCGCGAGACCACGCTGGTGCCTGATGCCGGCCGGCCACCGCCTAGGTTGGGAGGCATGAAGCGTCTCGAGGGCAAGGTCGCAGTCGTCACCGGAGCAAGCCGCGGCATCGGCCTGGGCATCGCCGAACGCCTTGTCGCAGAAGGCGCCCGAGTCTGCATCACGGCCCGCAAGCCCGAGGCGCTCGACGAGGCCGTCGCGTCCCTGGGCGGCTCCGAGGTCGCCATGTCCGTCGCCGGCCGTGCCGACGACCCAGCCCACCAGGACGAGGTGCTCGCCGCGGTGGCCGAACGGTTCGGCCCCGTCGAGCTGCTCGTCAACAACACCGGGATCAACCCGGCATACGGCCGGCTCGTCGACATCGACCTCGACGCCGCCCGCAAGATCGTCGAGGTCAACTGCATCGCCGCCCTGTCGTGGGTGCAGAAGGCCGTCGCCGGAGGCCTTGAGGAGCGCGGCGGCTCGATCGTCAACGTCTCGTCGACAGCGGGGGTGCGCACCGCGCCCGGCATCGGGTTCTACGGCGCGAGCAAGGCGATGCTCACCCACCTCACCGAGGAGCTGGCGGTCGAGCTCGGCCCGTCGGTACGCGTCAACGCCGTGGCGCCCGCCGTCGTCAAGACGAAGTTCGCCACGGCGCTCTACGAGGGTCGCGAGGACGAGGTGGCCCAGGCCTATCCGTTGAAGCGGCTCGGCGTGCCCGAGGACATCGCGAGCGTCGTCGCGTTCCTGCTCTCCGACGACGCCGCCTGGATGACCGGCCAGCTCGTCGTGGTCGACGGCGGCCTGCTCCTCGGCGGCGGCGTCTGAGAGGTCAGCTCGTCACTTGACGAACTGCGGCGTCATCGGCGGGTTCCACAGCTCGCCCTTGTTGGCCTTCATCGCGCCGATGACGTGGACGACGAACGCCCAGACGAGCGCGATCGCGTAGGTCGCGAAGCCGACGAGGACGAACATCAGCGGCACCGAGATGACGAGGATGATGCCGGTGATGATCTGGACGTTGAGCGAGTTCGCTGCGTTCTTGCGCACGAAGTCACCGCGGTCCTTGAACATCAGGTAGATGATGAGCGACCCCAACGAAGCCCGCCAGTCCGGCGCTGAAGACCATCGCCAGGAGTGGGATGAGGTGGCTCAGCATGCCGAGCGTGCGCTGCTCCTGCGGCGCCAGGGCGGCGGAACCGGGCTGGTAAGGCGCAGGCTGCTGCTGCGGGTGTCCGTATGCCGGCGGGGCGCCGGTCGTGTCGAACGGCGGCTGCGGTTGAGGTTGCTGGTGCTGGGGGTGCTCGGTCATGGGGTCCTCCTCCGGGGGACGTTTCGGGCTGTCATCCATGAAAGCGCACGTCGCCGGGTGCAGCTTCCCGTTTCGGGGTGGGATCAGGGTGCGCTCAGGGACGACCCCACACGGCTGGTGTGCCGGACCACGCAGCGCGGGGGACCCGCGCGCGAGGCGCGCACCCGGCATACCTGCGCGTGCTGGCGGCGGTCAGGCGCCCTCGGGTGCGGTGACGAAGTCGATGAGCTCCTCGACGCGACCGAGAAGGGTCGGCTCGAGGTCGGCGTAGGTGCGCACCGAGCCGAGGATCTGCTTCCACGCGCGGGCGATGTCGGCCTGGTCGTCGTGCGGCCACCCGAGGTGGGCACAGATGCCGTGCTTCCACGACGTGCCGCGCGGGATGACCGGCCACTGCTGCATGCCGAGGCGCTCGGGGCGGACCGACTGCCACACGTCGACATAGGGGTGCCCGACGATGAGGACGTGCGGCGCGAACGGCTGCAGCCGCGACGCGGCCTCGACGACGCGTGACTCCTTGGTTCCGGGCACGAGGTGGTCGACGAGAACCCCCATCCGGCGGCCTGGGCCGGGCGCGAAGTCGCGGATCGCGCCCTCGAGGTCGTCGACGCCGTCGAGCATCTCGACGACGACGCCCTCGACGCGCAGGTCGTGGCCCCAGACCTTCTCGACGAGCTCGGCGTCATGGCGGCCCTCGACGAAGATCCGAGAGGCGCTCGCGACCTTGGCCCTGGCGTCGTGGACGGCGCGCGACCCGCTCGCGGTGCGGCTCGCGGCGGCGCGGGCGTCCGACAGCCTGGCGTTCGCCGCGGCGGCCGGCTTGGTCAGCGTGACGGGGCGGCCGTCGACGTGGAAGCCGGGACCGAGGGGGAAGGCCTTGGTGCGCCCCCGACGGTCCTCGAGGTGGACGACGTGGACGCCCCCGGCCTTCTCGACGCGGACGACGGCGCCGACCCAGCCGGTCTCGACGTCCTCCACGACGACGCCGATCTCGGCGGCGAGCGGGGTGGACCGGCCGCCACGCGGGGCCTTCCAGTCGCCGGCGAGCACATCGGATCCATAGCGGTCGGTCACCTGCGCGAGGGTACGCGAGCGACGGCGTAGAATTGGCACTCACCACGCCCGAGTGCCAACGTGTATGCGACGCGTGGTCACCACGCGCCGCGGTGTCACCCGCGCACAGGAGCAGCCACGACGAGGGAGGTGTGGGGCATGAGTGAGGACCGCCGGCTCGCCGTGCTGCGCGCCATCGTCCAGGACTACGTCGAGACGTCCGAGCCGGTGGGGTCCAAGGCGCTGCTCGAGCGGCACCAGCTCGGGGTCTCGGCCGCGACCGTCCGCAACGACATGGCCGTCCTCGAGGAGGAGGGCCTCATCGCGGCGCCGCACACGAGCGCCGGGCGCATCCCGACCGACGCGGGCTACCGGCTCTTCGTCGACCGGCTCAGCACCGTCAAGCCGCTGAGCGGCGCCGAGAAGCGCGCCATCAGCACCCTGCTCGACGGCGCGATGGACCTCGACGACGTCGTCGACCGCACGGTGCGGCTCCTCGCGTCGCTGACCCGGCAGGTCGCCGTCGTCCAGTACCCCTCGCTGACGCGCTCGTCCGTCCGGCACATCGAGCTCGTGCCGCTCGGCGGGACGCGCCTGCTCGTCGTCCTCATCACGACGACCGGCCGCGTGGAGCAGCGCGTCCTCGAGACGGGCATCGACCTCGGCGAGCCCGCGGCCGAGCGGATGCTCGCCTCGCTGCGCTCCGACGTCAACGGCGCGACGGTGGGCCGCACGCTCGCCGACGCGGCGGGCGGGCTGGGGGAGCTGCCGACCCAGGTCGACCCCGCCGCGCGCGGGTTGCTGGCGGCCATTGCGGCCGAGCTGACCGAGGTGCTCGTCGAGCAGCGCGAGGAGCGCGTCGTCGTCGCCGGCACGTCGAACCTCGTGCGCGCCGGTGAGGACTTCCCGACGTCGATCGGCCCTGTCCTCGAGGCCCTCGAGGAACACGTCGTGCTGCTCAAGCTGTTGGGCACGGTGAGTGAGCAGGGTGACAGCGTTGCCGTCCGCATCGGGGCCGAGAACCCGTATGCCGGGCTGCAGTCGACGTCGCTCGTCACCACCGGCTACGGCGCGGGGTCCGACCACGTCGCCGCGCTCGGCGTCGTGGGCCCGACGCGCATGGACTACCCGACGACGATGGCCGCGGTGCGCGCCGTCGCGACCTACGTCAGCCGGATCCTCGCCGAGTGACGCCGGCCCCGCCCCTGCCCGGACCTGTCCGCCACACCACTGACGACCACGAAGGACGCCCCCCGAAGTGAACGACTACTACGCCGACCTCGGCGTGGCCCGTGACGCGACCGCCGAGGACATCAAGAAGGCCTACCGGCGCTCCGCCCGCAAGCTGCACCCGGACGTCAACCCGGGCCCCGAGGCCGAGGAGGAGTTCAAGCGCGTCTCGCAGGCCTACGACGTGCTCTCCGACCCGGAGAAGCGGCGCAGCTACGACATGGGTGCCGACCCGTATGCCGGTGCCGCAGCGGGCTTCGGCCAGGGCTTCTCGTTCAGCGACATCATGGACGCGTTCTTCGGTGCCGGTGCTGCCGGCGCGCAGACCCGCGGCCCGCGCTCGCGGCAGTCGCGTGGGCAGGACGCACTTGTCCGTCTCGACATCGACCTGCGCGACGCGGTCTTCGGGGCCGAGAAGGAGCTGACGATCGACACCGCCGTGGGCTGCCCGACCTGCCACGGCGACGGCATGCAGCCCGGCACCGGCACCCGCACCTGCGAGGTGTGCAACGGGCAGGGGCAGGTGCAGTCGGTGCAGCGCTCGTTCCTCGGCCAGGTCATGACCTCGCGGCCGTGCGTGAACTGCCAGGCGACCGGTCAGGTCATCGAGGCGCCCTGCTACGACTGCTCCGGCGATGGTCGGGTCCGGACGCGCCGCACGATGACGATCCGGGTCCCCGCGGGCGTCGACACCGGCACGCGCATCCAGCTCGCGGGGGAGGGCGAGGTCGGACCGGGTGCAGGTCCGGCTGGTGACCTCTACGTCGAGGTCGCGGTGCGCCGCGACCCTCGCTTCCAGCGCCAGGGTGACGACCTGCACGCGACGCTCGAGCTCCCGATGACGGCCGCTGCGCTCGGGGCGACGGTGCCGTTCGACACCTTCGACGGCGAGCGTGAGCTCGACGTGCGTGCGGGGATGCAGTCGGGTGAGCAGATGACGTTGCGCGGCCTCGGGGTGACGCACCTGCGTGGGTCGGGCCGCGGCGACATCATCGTCCACGCGATGGTGCAGACCCCGACGAAGCTCTCCGGTGAGCAGGAGGAGCTGCTGCGGCGGCTCGCCACCCTCCGCGGCGAGGAGAAGCCCACCGGTCGGGTCGCCAACCCTGCTCAAGGGTCGGTCTTCGGCAAGCTGCGCGACGCGTTCAAGACGCGCTGATGACGGGCGCGGCGGTGACGAGTGCGGCGTCGGTGACGGCGCGATGAGCCTTGCGCTCTACCTCGTCGCCGCGGGCACTCTCGACGGTGTCGCCGTCGGCGACGTGGTCGAGCTCGACGGCCCCGAGGGCCGGCACGCGGCGACCGTGAAGCGCACCCAGCCGGGGGAGGGGGTGCGTCTCGCCGACGGTATGGGCCGCGTGGTCACCGGAGAGGTCGTCGCCGTGGAGCGGGACCGGTTGGGCGTGCGGGTCGAGGAGGTCGGCGACGAGGCCGAGCCGTCGCCACGTTTCGTCCTCGTCCAGGCGCTCGCGAAGGGTGACCGGGACGACCAGGCCATCGAGGCCGCAACCGAGCTCGGTGTCGACGAGGTCGTGCCGTGGCAGGCCGCGCGCAGCATCGTGCAGTGGCGCGGCGACCGGGGGCAGAAGGCATGGCGCAAGTGGGATTCCGTCCTGCTCGCCGCGACGAAACAGTCTCGTCGCGCCCGCCGCCCCGTCCTCTCTCCTGTGGTGACCACCGCGGAGCTGGCCGGGCGCATCGCCGCGGGCGGGACGGCATACGTGCTGCACGAGGACGGGACCGAGCCGCTCCCGGCGCAGCCGCTGCCCGCTGACGGCGATGTGCTCGTCGTCGTCGGTCCCGAAGGTGGGATCGCACCCGAGGAGCTCGACGTGTTGGCCGGCGCCGGAGCACGGGTGGTGCGCCTGGGGAACACCGTCCTCCGCTCCTCGAGTGCCGGCCCGGCAGCCCTGGCCGTCCTCAGCGCAGCCGCGCGTTGGCGCTGACCCCCGAGTCCGTCTTGAGGCCCTGAGCGAGCCCCGAACCGGTCACTCCGCGAGAGGTGCCTTTGCTCCAACGGGCTGGAGCAAACAACGCCATGTGCTTCAGCCAGCGGGAGCAAACAACGCCATTGCTTCAGCCGGCTGGAGCAAAGGCACTCTTCGGGACGCGCACGTTCGGTGGCGTTCGGGCGCGCTCCCACGGGCGCCGTTGTCAGGCCGTCAAGACGCACAGGACCGGTGATCGGTTTACTGTCGGAGCATGAGCGAAGTGACGACCGACCCGGACTGCCTCTTCTGCAAGATCGTCGCCGGCGACATCCCGGCCGACATCGTGCGCGAGGACGACGCGACTGTCGCCTTCCGCGACCTCGACCCGCAGGCGCCGGTGCACGTTCTCGTCATCCCGCGACACCACACGCCCAACGTCGGCTCGCTCACGCAGGAACGCCCGGACGACACCGTCGCCCTCTTCGACGCCGTTCGCGAGGTCGCCGCGCAGGAGGGCATCGCCGACGGGGGCTACCGCTCCGTCTTCAACACCGGCGCCGACGCGCACCAGACCGTCTTCCACGCGCACGTCCACGTCCTCGGTGGTCGCGCAATGCAATGGCCTCCCGGGTGAGCGGAACCGTAGACTCGTGGGCGACATGACAGACGCACCGCATCCCTCCGCGTCGACGGAACCGTCGACGCACACTCCCGTCCACACGGTCACCATCCCGGCCGACGTCGCGATGGTGTCCCTCCTCGGACCGCGCGACGAGCTGCTGCGCACCATCGAGCGACAGTTCCCGCTGACGACGATCCACGTCCGCGGCAACGAGTTCCACATCTCCGGTCCCAGCGCCGAGGTGGCCCTCGTCGAGCGGGTCATCGACGAGCTGCTCGCCGTCATCGACGGTGGGCAGGCCCTCAACCGCGACGCCGTCGAGCGCTCCATCTCGATGCTGCGCTCGCAGACCGCCGAGCGCCCGGCCGACGTCCTGACGATGAACATCGTCTCCTCGCGCGGTCGCACCATCCGCCCGAAGACGTTGGGGCAGAAGCGCTACGTCGACGCGATCGACGACAACACGATCATCTTCGGCATCGGCCCGGCCGGCACCGGCAAGACCTACCTCGCCATGGCCAAGGCGGTCGCCGCCCTCCAGGCCAAGCAGGTCAACCGGATCATCCTCACCCGTCCCGCGGTCGAGGCGGGGGAGCGGCTCGGGTTCCTCCCGGGCAGCCTCAACGACAAGATCGACCCCTACCTCCGGCCGCTCTACGACGCGCTGCACGACATGGTCGACCCCGACTCGATCCCACGCCTCATGGCGGCCGGGACGATCGAGGTCGCTCCGCTGGCCTTCATGCGCGGCCGGACCCTGAACAGCTCGTTCGTCATCCTCGACGAGGCGCAGAACACCACGCCCGAGCAGATGAAGATGTTCCTCACCCGCCTCGGGTTCGGGTCCAAGCTCGTCGTCACCGGCGATGTCACCCAGGTCGACCTGCCCGGCGGCACCCGCAGCGGCCTGCGGGTCGTGCGCGACATCCTGCGCGGGGTCGAGGACATCCACTTCTCCGAGCTCACCGCACAGGACGTCGTGCGGCACCGACTCGTCGGCGAGATCGTCGACGCGTATGGCCGCTGGGACGAGTCCCAGCACCGCCGCCCCTCGTCGGACCGGCCGGCTCGCCGGCCGCGCAAGGCGATCCACGACGCCGGTGACCTGCCGCCCGGCGCCGGCCCCAACGACCGGGACGACGCGTGAGCATCGACGTCCTCAACGAGACCGAGTTCCAGCTCGACGAGCTCGAGCTGGTGGCGCTCTCGCGCTACGTCCTCGGCGAGATGAAGGTCCACCCGCAGGCCGACCTCGTCCTGCGGCTCGTCGACGAGGCCGCCATGGAGACCCTGCACGTGCAGTGGATGGACCTCCCCGGCCCCACCGACGTCATGTCCTTCCCGATGGACGAGCTGCGGCCCGGCCGGGACGGTGAGGAGCCCGAGGAGGGTGTCCTCGGCGACATCGTCCTGTGCCCGAGCGTCGCCGAGAAGCAGGCGGCCCAGGCCGGACACGCGACCGAGGAGGAGCTGCTCCTCCTCACCACGCACGGCATCCTCCACCTCCTCGGCTACGACCACGCCGAGCCCGAGGAGGAGAAGGAGATGTTCGAGCTGCAGCGCCAGCTCCTGCTCACCTTCCTCGCGACGAGGGGCCGGGCCGGTGCCTGACCCCTGTAGTCCCAGCGGGGACGACCCCAGCGCACACCGGGAGCCGGCGGCATGACCCAGCTCGTCATCATCAGCCTTCTCGGCCTCGTTCTCGCCTTCGCCCTCTCGGCCGCAGAGGCCTCGCTGCAGCGCACGTCACGCGTGCGCGCGCAGGAGCTGCTTGAGGAGGGGCGCGCTGGCTCCCGCAGCCTCGTGACCGTCGTCGGCGACAGCGCGGCATACCTCTCCGTGGTCTCGTTCGTCCGCGTCATCGCCGAGATGACGACCGCTGTCCTCGTGACCATCGCCGTGCACCGGACCCTCGACGGCACCTGGACACCGCTGCTCGTCTCGATCGGCATCCTCGCGGTGCTCTCGTTCGCCCTCGTCGGCGTCTCGCCCCGCACCCTCGGCAACCAGCACTCGACCAGGGTCGCGCTGCTCGCCGCCCCGGTCGCCATCGGGCTACGCCGTGTCCTCGGGCCGTTCGCGAAGCTACTCGTCGTGCTCGCCAACGCGGTGACACCGGGCAAGGGCTACCGCGACGGGCCGTTCGAGAGTGAGTCCGAGCTGCGTGACCTCGTCGACCTCGCCGGGGAGTCCTCGCTCATCGAGGCGGGCGAGCGCCAGATGATCCACTCCGTCTTCGAGCTCGGCGACACCCTCGCCCGCGAGGTCATGGTCCCGCGCACCGACATGGTGACGATCGACTCCGACCGCGTCGCCAAGCAGGCGATGAACCTGTTCCTCCGCAGCGGCTACTCCCGCATCCCGGTCACGGGTGAGGACTCCGACGACGTGCTGGGTCTGCTCTACTTCAAGGACGTCGTGCGCCGCGTCAACGCCGGTGGCCCGGCCACGCCGGTCACCGAGATCATGCGGCCGATGCCGTTCATCCCCGAGTCCAAGCCCGTCGACGCCCTGCTCCGCGAGATGCAGCGCGACCAGACCCACTTCGCCCTCGTCATCGACGAGTGGGGTGGCACCGCAGGCCTGGTGACGATCGAGGACATCATCGAGGAGATCGTCGGTGAGATCGCCGACGAGTACGACCGCGAGACCCCGGACATCGAGGACCTCGGCGACGGGCGCTGGCGTGTCGACGCGACGATGGACATCGACGACCTCGCCGACCACCTCGACGTGAGCATCGAGGAGGACGAGGTCGACACCGTCGGCGGGCTCATTGGCAAGACCATCGGCCGCGTGCCGATCCTCGGCTCCACGTGCGAGGTCGCGGGGCTGCGGCTCACCGCCGAGCGCATGGCCGGGCGGCGCCACCGGATCGCGACCGTCCTCGTCGAGCGGGTCGAGCCCGGGGACGACGACCACGAGGCGGCCCCGACCGGCGAGCACGACACCGGCGAGAGCCGTGACTCCCGCGAACCCAGCCGGGGCAGGGAGCCCGTCGAGACCGGGAGCCGCCGTGAGTGACGACACCCGAACCACCGACGCCACCGCCGAGACCACGCCGGCCGGCGACGCCGCCGCGGCCGGCGAGGCACCGGCATACGTCGCGGGTTTCGCCTGCCTCGTCGGGCGGCCCAACGCCGGCAAGTCGACGCTGACCAACGCCCTCGTCGGCGAGAAGGTCGCCATCACGTCGAGCAAGCCGCAGACGACCCGGCACACGATCCGCGGCATCGTCACGACCCCCACGAGCCAGCTCGTCCTCGTCGACACCCCGGGCCTGCACAAGCCGCGCACCCTCCTCGGCGAGCGGCTCAACGACCTCGTCCGCGAGACGCTGCTCGACGTCGACGTCGTCGGGTTCTGCCTTCCGTCGGACCAGCGCATCGGGCCGGGGGACCAGTTCATCGCGAATGAGCTGGCCGAGTTGCAGCGCGCCAAGCGGACTCCCGTCGTCGCGCTCGCCACGAAGTCCGACACCGTCGACCGGCAGCGCCTCGCCGAGCACCTCATCGCCATCGACCAGCTGGGGGAGTGGGCCGAGATCGTGCCCTGCTCCGCGACCCGCGGCGACCAGGTCGACACCGTCGCGCAGGTGCTCGCGTCCTACCTCCCGCCGTCCCCGGGACCGCTCTACCCCGACGACGTGCTCACCGACGAGCCCGAGACGGTGATGATCGCCGAGCTCGTGCGCGAGGCCGCACTCGAGGGCGTGCGTGACGAGCTGCCGCACTCCATCGCGGTCGTCGTCGAGGAGGTCCTGCCCCGCGAGGACCGGCCCGCGGACAAGCCGCTCACCGACGTGCGCGTCAACGTCTTCGTCGAGCGCTCGTCGCAGAAGGCGATCATCATCGGCCGTGGTGGTTCGCGGCTGCGCGAGGTCGGCGCGACGGCACGCCAGGGCATCGAGAAGCTCCTCGGTCACCGGGTCCACCTCGACCTGCACGTCAAGGTCGCCAAGGACTGGCAGCGCGACCCCAAGCAGCTGCAGCGCCTCGGCTTCTGACCCGCTGCCGGGCCGCTGCTGGGCGCCCCGTCTGCCGTCCGACTGCCGCCCGTATGCCGTCCGCGCGGCTGTCCGTGCGAGCGTGACCTTGCTCTCACCGGGAGTTTCTCCGCGGTAACGATGCAGTGACGAAGCACGGTGAGATTTGAGTTTCAACTGCCGATCTCGGCATGGTGGGTCGTTGGTACACCCACGGTCAACGACGACACGAACGCTCATACGCAACTGACCACACGGCATACGAAACTCCCGAGACGAAGTGAAGGAGCGGCGCACACCACGCCGATTCACCTGTGACGACGAAACTCATGAAGACCGGACCGACGGCCCCGGGGGAGGCCGCTGGCGAACACGACCGGCTCGACGGTCCCCTGCGCGGCGCGAGGCCGCACCCCGCCCTCGACCACCACGTCGAGGAGCACTCGGCCAACGGTCCCCAGAAGCTCGACACCGTCGTCTTCGGCGTCACGGCCGTCATCGCGATCGGGTTCGTGCTCTGGGGCTTCCTCAACACCGAGTCACTCGGCACCGCGTCGGCGAACAGCCTCAGCTGGGTCGTGACGAACATGGGCTGGCTCTTCGCGCTCGTCGCGTCGGGCTTCGTCGTGTTCGTCATCTGGCTCGCGGCAAGCAAGTACGGCCGCATCCCGCTCGGCCGCGACGACGAGGAGCCGGAGTTCCGGACCGTGTCGTGGATCGCGATGATGTTCAGCGCCGGCATGGGCATCGGCTTGATGTTCTACGGCGTCTCGGAGCCGCTGTCGCACTTCGTCACCCCGCCGCCCGGGACCGGCGCGGCCGGGAACCCGGAGGCCGTGCAGACGGCCATGGCGACGACCCTCTTCCACTGGACGCTGCACCCGTGGGCGATCTACGCGGTCGTCGGCCTCGCCGTGGCGTACGGCGTCTTCCGCAAGGGCCGCTCGCTGCTCATCAGCTCGGCCTTCGCGCCGCTGCTCGGTGAGAAGCGCGCCAACGGCCCGGCCGGCAAGGTCATCGACATCCTCGCGATCTTCGCCACCCTCTTCGGCTCGGCCGCCTCGCTCGGCCTCGGCGCCCTCCAGATCGGTTCCGGGCTCGAGATCGTCGGCGGCATCGGCACGGTCGGCAACGGCGTCCTCGTCGCGATCATCACGATCCTCACCGTGTGCTTCATCCTGTCCGCCGTCTCGGGCGTCGCCAAGGGCATCCAGTGGCTGTCGAACATCAACATGGTGCTCGCCGTCGTCCTGGCGTTCTTCGTCTTCGTCGTCGGCCCGACGGTGTTCATCCTCGACCTCGTGCCGACCGCGATCGGCTCCTACTTCCAGGACCTCGCGATGATGTCGGCCCGCACCGACGCCTCCGGTGGCGACGCGATGCAGGAGTGGCTCTCCGGCTGGACGATCTTCTACTGGGCCTGGTGGGTCTCGTGGACCCCGTTCGTCGGCATGTTCATCGCGCGCATCTCGCGCGGCCGCACGATCCGCCAGTTCGTCACCGGCGTGCTCTTCGTCCCGAGCGTCGTCTCGCTCGTGTGGTTCGCGATCTTCGGTGGCGCCGGCATCCAGCAGCAGCGCTCCGGCATCGACATTGCCGGCGAGGGCTCGGCCGAGGGCTCGCTCTTCGCGATGCTCGGCAACCTGCCGCTGTCGACCGTCACCTCGATCGTCGTCATGCTCCTCGTCGCGATCTTCTTCGTGTCCGGCGCGGACGCGGCCTCGATCGTCATGGGCACGCTCTCCGAGCGCGGGACGCTCGTGCCGAGCCGCCCGACGGTCATCTTCTGGGGTGCGGCCACAGGTGCCGTCGCCGCCGTCATGCTGCTCGTCGGTGGTGACGACGCCCTGACCGGACTGCAGAACATCACGATCGTCGCGGCCCTGCCGTTCCTCCTCGTGATGATCGGCCTGGCCATCGCGCTCGTGAAGGACCTGAGCAAGGACCCGCTCATCGTCCGTCGTGCGTACGCCGTGGCCGCGGTCGAGCAGGCCGTCGTCAGCGGCGTGACCGACCACGGCGACGACTTCACCCTCGTCTACGAGGAGGCCAAGCCCGGCGAGGGGGTGGGCGAGCTCGTCGCCATCCCGACGTCGGCGGCGGCCAGCGAGAGTGAGGACGTGCTCGTCGACGGCGCCGACCGCAGCCACACCGACGTTCGCACCGGCTCCGACGCCGGTCGGGACGCCGGCACCAACACCGGTCGGGACGCCGGCACCGACGCCGACCACGGCGGCCGGGTGCCCACCAGCTGACCGGACGGATCGACCCGACACGCATGGCTCCTACACTGGGAGCCATGCGTGTTGGTGTCTACGGTGCAACCGGTCAGGTCGGTTCGGTCATGCGGACCCTGCTCGACGAGCGGGACTTCCCCGTCGAGCAGATCCGCTACTTCGCGTCCGAGCGGTCGGCGGGCTCGACGCTGCCGTGGCGCGGTGAGGACGTCACGGTCGAGGACACCGCCACGGCCGACTTCTCGGGGCTCGACATCGCGCTGTTCTCCAACGGCGGCTCGACGTCGAAGGAGTGGGCGCCGCGCGTCGCCGAGGCGGGCGCGACGGTCGTCGACAACTCCTCGGCCTGGCGCCGCGACCCTGACGTCCCGCTCGTCGTCGCCGAGGTCAACCCCGAGGACCTCGACACCGTCCCCAAGGGCATCGTCGCGAACCCCAACTGCACGACGATGGCCGCGATGCCGGTTCTCAAGCCGCTGCACGACGCCGCCGGGCTCGTCCGGCTCAACGTCGCGTCGTACCAAGCCGTCTCCGGATCCGGCGGCAAGGGCGTCACCGAGCTCGACACCCAGCTGCGCGGCGGGTATGCCGCGGGCGACCCGCGCGGGCTCGCCCTCGACGGGCGCGCGGTCGCCGTCCCCGAGCCCAACGTGTATGCCGTGCCGGTCGGCTTCAACGTCGTGCCCCTGGCCGGATCGCTCGTCGACGACGGGTCGGACGAAACCGACGAGGAGCAGAAGCTGCGCAACGAGTCGCGCAAGATCCTGCACGTCCCGGACCTCCTCGTCTCGGGCACCTGCGTGCGCGTCCCGGTCTTCACCGGCCACTCGCTCGCCATCCACGCCGAGTTCGAGGGCGAGCTCGACCCCGAGCGTGCCCTCGAGCTGCTGGGCAAGGCGCCCGGCGTCGTCGTGACCGACGTGCCGAACCCGCTCGAGGCCGCCGGCCGCGACGAGGTCTTCGTCGGACGGGTGCGGGCCGACCAGTCGGCCCCGGCCGGCAAGGGGCTCGTGCTCTTTGTCGTCGGCGACAACCTGCGCAAGGGTGCGGCGCTCAACGCGGTGCAGATCGCCGAGGAGCTCGCCCGCCGCGCCGGCGTGTCCGCGTGACCCGTCGCACCGCACTCGTCCGCCGTCCCGGCCCTCGTCTCGCCGAGGGGCTCGTCACCCACCTCGACCGCTCGCCGATCGACGTCGACCTCGCGATGCAGCAGTGGGAGTCGTATGCCGCTGCGCTGCGGTCCGCGGGGTGGCACCTCGTCGAGGTGCCGGAGGCCGACGACTGCCCCGATGCCGTCTTCGTCGAGGACGCCGTCGTCGTCGCTGGTGACCTCGCCGTCCTCACGAATCCCGGTGCGGCAGAACGCAAGCCGGAGGTCGACGCCGTCGAGGCGGTCGTGCGCGACCTCGGCTACCGCGTGGCCCGCATCGAGGACCCGGGCACCCTCGACGGGGGAGACGTCCTCAAGACCGGCGACACGGCATACGTGGGCCTCGGTGGACGCACCAACGGCGCCGGGGTCCAGCAGCTCGCGGGGCACCTGGCGTCCGTCGGCCTGCGCACGCAGGCCGTGACCGTCGAGCGCGCGCTGCACCTCAAGTCCGCGGTGACCGCGCTGCCCGACGGCACGGTCATCGGGTGGGACCCGGTCGTCGACTGGCCGCAGGCGTTCCCGGCCTACCTCTCGATGCCGGAGGAGGGCGGCGCGCACGTCGTCGATCTCGGCGACGGGGTGCTGCTCATGGCGGCGAGTGCGCCGAAGTCCGCCGACATCGTGCGCAGCAGCGGCTACGACGTCGTCACCGTCGACATCGGCGAGTTCGAGAAGCTCGAGGGCTGCGTCACCTGCCTCTCCGTGCGCTGTCGCGGCTGAGACCAAGGTGACCACAGTGCGGACCGGTGACTGACGCTGTGGCGCGCGGACGGCATACTGACGACCGTGCGAACCTCTCGCCTCCTCCTTCGCTGCCGCGGCGGGGCCTGACTGATCGGCCGCCCCTCGTCGCGGAGTTCGCTGTGCCCGGCTGACACCCCCAGCTGATGACCAGCACGACGAGAGGCGAGAGATGATCCACCCCCAGCAGCCGTCGGGGATGCCGACGACGAAGTACGTCCCCTTCCAGGACCAGATCAGCGTCGAGCTGCCCGACCGCACGTGGCCCGACCAGGTGATGACGAAGGCGCCGCGCTGGTGCGCTGTCGACCTGCGCGACGGCAACCAGGCGCTCATCGACCCGATGGACTCCGAACGCAAGATGCGCATGTTCCAGCTCCTCGTGAAGATGGGCTACAAGGAGATCGAGGTCGGGTTCCCCAGCGCGAGCCAGACCGACTTCGACTTCGTGCGCGAGCTCATCGACGGCGGGCACATCCCCGACGACGTGACGATCCAAGTGCTCACCCAGTGCCGCGACCACCTCATCGAGCGGACCTTCGACGCGATCCGCGGGGCCAAGCAGGCCATCGTGCACTTCTACAACTCGACGTCGGTGCTGCAGCGGCGGGTCGTCTTCGACCTGCCGGAGGAGGGCATCATCGACATCGCCCTGCAGGGGGCGCGCCTGTGCCGCAAGCTCGAGGAGACGATCCCCGAGACCGACGTCTACTACGAGTACTCGCCGGAGTCCTACACCGGCACCGAGCTCGAGTTCGCGGTGCGGATCTGCAACGAGGTCATCGACGTCATCGACCCGACGCCGGACCACAAGATGATCATCAACCTGCCCGCGACCGTCGAGATGGCCACCCCGAACGTCTACGCCGACTCGATCGAGTGGATGATCCGCCACCTCGACCGGCGCGAGTCCGTCGTCGTCAGCCTGCACCCGCACAACGACCGCGGCGAGGGCGTCGCAG
This sequence comes from Knoellia remsis, assembly GCF_003002895.1. Classification (GTDB taxonomy): domain Bacteria; phylum Actinomycetota; class Actinomycetes; order Actinomycetales; family Dermatophilaceae; genus Knoellia; species Knoellia remsis. The sequence goes on from NZ_PVTI01000001.1 coordinate 120,292, forward strand.
CCGCCGAGCTGGGCTACCTCGCCGGCGCGGACCGCATCGAGGGCTGCCTCTTCGGCAACGGTGAGCGCACCGGCAACGTCTGCCTCGTGACCCTCGGCATGAACCTCTTCAGCCAGGGCATCGACCCGCAGATCGACTTCTCCGACATGGCCGAGATCCGGCGCACCGTCGAGTACTGCAACCAGCTGCCCGTCCACGAGCGCCACCCGTGGGGCGGCGACCTCGTCTACACGGCCTTCTCCGGCTCCCACCAGGACGCCATCAAGAAGGGCTTCGAGGACATGGAGCGCCGCGGCCGCGCCGACGGCAAGAGCGTCGACGAGCTCGACTGGGGCGTGCCCTACCTGCCCATCGACCCGCACGACATCGGGCGCTCCTACGAGGCGGTCGTGCGCGTCAACAGCCAGTCCGGCAAGGGCGGCTCGGCCTACCTGCTCAAGTCCGAGCACGGCCTGGACCTCCCGCGCCGGCTGCAGGTCGAGTTCTCCCAGGTCGTGCAGCGGCGGGCCGACGAGCTCGGCGGCGAGATCACGGCGGCCGAGCTGTGGCAGGTCTTCCGCGACGAGTACCTCCCGGCCAAGCCCGGCAAGCGCAACGACTGGGGCCGGTTCACGCCGGTGAGCCACACCCTCGTGAGCGAGGAGGACGGGCGCGACCACATCACTGCGGTCATGCTCGACCGGGGCGAGGGCGACCGCGAGATCACCGTCGACGGCTGGGGCAACGGCCCGATCGCGGCCTTCATCGACGCGCTCTCGACGATCGGCGTCGACGTGCGGGTGCTCGACTACTCCGAGCACGCCCTGTCCTCCGGTGGGGACGCGCGGGCGGCAGCCTATGTCGAGTGCGCCGTCGGCGACCGGGTGCTCTGGGGCGTCGGTGTGCACTCCTCGATCGTGCGGGCATCGCTCACCGCGGTGCTCTCGGCGGTCAACCGGGCCGAGCGCGACGCGGCGGCGTGACCTTCACCGTGTGTGGCTGACGCAGACGTGGGTGTCTGCGTCAGGCACACAAGGCACGGGAAGTCGGCGTCAGACGGGCCAGGTCTCGAGACGCATCGGCGCGTCCCAGAACATCCACTCGTAGCGTGCCGCCGTCGCGAAGGCGTCGTGCATCCGCGCGACGACGTCGGGGCTCGACCCGGCTGCGGCCTCGTCGACGATCTCGCGGGCCCGCGCGGTCGACGCCGCGAACTCCGGGTCGCCGTAGGTGCCGATCCAGTCGCCGAAGGGGTGGTCGGCGAGGTCGCCTCGGGCCGTCACGGACTCCTTGAGCCGGCGGCCGACGTCGTCATAGATCCAGAAGCACGGCAGGATTCCCGCGATGAGCTCTGGATAGCAGCCGCGCGTCCCGAGTGTGAGGAGGTACGACGTGTATGCCGTGCACGTCGGGCTCGGGCTAGTGGCACCGAAGTCGGCAACATGGGCAGCGTGCAGCTCGCGCTCGACGATGACCGCGCCGCGCGCACTCTCGGCCCAGAAGACGAGGTGGTCGGGGTCGACGCTCTGGCTGGCCGCGAGGGCGAGCGCGCGGCCATACGAGGCAAGGTAGTGCGCGTCCTGCGCGAGGTACTCGTCGAAGACGGCCCGGTCGAGGGTGCCGGCCTCGAGCTCGACGAGCAGGGGGAGGCGGTCGATGGCCTCGCGGATGGGGGCGATCGCCGCCCAAGCGTCGTCGGAGAACGTCATGCACGCCCCCAGACGTCGTGGAAGTGGTGGACCGGGCCGTTCCCCGCCCCGATGCCCAGACCGTCGGCGGCTCGCAGCGCACCGGTCAGGTAGTCCTTGGCGTCGCGGGCGGCCTCGAGCCAGGAGGCACGTTGTGGGAACAGCGCGGCGACTGCGGACGACAGCGTGCACCCGGTGCCGTGCGTGTTGCGGGTGTCGACGCGCGGGGCGCGGAGCAGCTCCACCCGATCCCCGTCGAACCACACGTCGACGGCGTCCTCGCCCGTGGCGTGGCCGCCCTTGAGCAGCACGCGGCGAGCCCCGAGCCGCTCGACGAGCTGACAGGCCTGCCGCTCCATCGCGGCGACGTCGGCGGCGACCTCGGTGCCGAGGAGGACCGCGGCCTCGTGCAGGTTGGGGGTGATGACGGCGGCGCGTGGCACGAGCTCGCGCATCGCGGCGACGGCGTCCTCGTCGAGGAGCCGGTCCCCGCTCGTCGCGACCATGACGGGGTCGAGCACGGCGGGCGCGCCGAGGCGGTCGCCCAGCAGCTCGCCGACCGCCTCGACGATCGCGGCGTCGGCGAGCATCCCGATCTTCACGGAGTCGAGCGCGACGTCGTCGACGAGCGTGCGCACCTGGGCGGTGACGAACTCCGGCGGCACGACGTGGACGCCGGTGACGCCGCGGGTGCTCTGTGCGGTGAGCGCGGTGATGGCGGCGCAGCCGTAGGCGCCGAGCGCGCTGAAGGTCTTGAGGTCGGCCTGGATCCCGGCGCCGCCGGACGGGTCGCTCCCGGCGATGCTGAGCACCACGGGCGGCCGGGTGGCCGCACCGTCGGTCGTGTCGGTGGGGGTCATGAGGTCCTTCCTTCGTATGCCGCGCGCAGCTCGCGTGCCGCCGTGGCCGGGTCGTCCGCGTCGCAGATGGCACTCACGACGGCGATGCCGTGAACTCCGCTGTCCCGCAACGTCGCTGCGCGTTCCGTGGTGATTCCGCCGATGGCGACGCACGGCCACGGGCTGGCGGCGCTGATGGTCCGCAGGCGCTCGATGCCACCCGGGGGAGCGGCGTTCGGCTTGCTGCCGGTCGGCCACACCGGACCGACACCGAGGTAGTCGGGTGTCGCCCCGCTCGAGCGAGCCTCGTCCACGTGGACGAGCGTCTGTGCGGACAGGCCGACGTATGCCGTGTCGCCGAGTGCGGCGCGCGCCTCGCCGGCGGAGGTGTCGGACTGTCCGACGTGCACTCCGTCCGCGCCGATGGCGCCGACGAGGTGGACCCGGTCGTTGACCAGCAACGGCACGCCGGTGCCTTCGAGGACGGAGGCGACCTCTCGACCGAGGGTCACGAACTCCTCATCCGGAAGGTTCGGGTCGCGCAGCTGCACGCACGTGACCCCGCCTCGGACGGCGGCCGCCACGACCTCGGGGACCGGACGGCCGGGGGAGTGCACCGGCCCGATGACGAGGTAGAGCGTGAGGTCGAGCGGGGCTCGCTCGCCACCGCCTGACCCGCAGTCCGCCACGGAGAGAACGGCGCTCACGACAGCCGCACCCGCGCAGCCAGGTCCTCCGTGGTCGCCGTGTGCAGCCCGTCGAGCAGCGCCACCGCGAAGCTGCCGGGGCCGGCACTCGTCTCCGCCGCCGGCTCGGCTGCGACGGTGAGCAGGGTGGTTGCCGTCGCCGCGGCGGCAAGGCGGTCATCGGTCACGGCAGCGCATGCGGCCATGAGTGCACCCAGCGCGCACCCGACGCCGGTGACGAGAGTGAGCCATTCGTGCCCGTTGGCCAGACGCGCGACACGCTCTCCGTCGGTGATGACATCGACCTCGCCGGAGACTGCGACGACGGTGTCGTGCTCGCGGGCGAGCATTCGTGCGGTCTCCAGAGCGTCCTGCGAGGTGTCCGTCGCGTCGACGCCCCGGCCGCCCGCGCCACCGGCGAGGGCGAGCACCTCGGACGCGTTGCCACGGATGATTGACGGACGTTGCCGCAGAAGGGTCTTCGCGGTTTCTGTGCGCCACGACAGCGGACCGACAGCGACCGGGTCGAGCACCCACGGCGTCGCCGCGAGACGGGCCGACTCCGTGGCCAAACTCATGGCCTTCACGGTGTCCTCGGTCGGCGTCCCGAGGTTGACGAGCAGGGCGCTGGCCACCCCCGCGAACTCGGCGGCCTCGTGGGAGTTGTCCACCATCGCGGGCGCGGCACCGGCGGCGAGCAGGACGTTCGCCGTCCAGTTCGTCACGACGGAGTTCGTGATGCACTGCACCAGTGGTGTCTGCGTGCGCAGGTCCGCGAGCACGGAGGCGAGGTCGGCAGGTGCGAGTGCCGGGCCCTCACCGGCGGTGGCGGTCGGGTCGACGGATCGAGTCGTCATCGGACGTCCCTTCGCTAGTACGAGCTAGATCAGGTTCAACGGGTGTGATCTCAGCCCGCTCCAGCAGGCACCCCGCGTCGCCTTCGACCCTAGACGACCCCGTCGCAGCCCACAGACCCACCCCACGTCCCCCGACTGATTGCCGGTTCCCGGCACCCCTCCCCGGACTGATTGCCGATTCCCGGCACAGCGGGTGCCTGGAAAGAGCAATCAGTCGCGGGTCAGCGGACGCCGCGGGGGCGGAACTGGATCGAGATGCGCGGACCGACCGGCTTGCTCGTCTTGGGGATCGCGTGGTCCCACGTGCGCTGGCACGACCCACCCATGACGACAAGGTCGCCGTGCCCGAGGGAGAAGCCGATCGACGACCCGCCGCCACGCGGCCGCAGCATGAGCGAGCGGGCCGACCCGACCGACAGGATCGCGACCATCGTGTCCAGGTCCTTCGCCCGACCGATGCGGTCACCGTGCCACGCGACGGAGTCACGGCCGTCGCGGTAGAGGCACATCCCGGCCGTGACGAACCGCTCACCCAGCTCACCGGCATACCTCTCGCACAATGCTTCTCGCACGGTGACGAGTGCAGGGTGGGGCAGCGGCTCGCCCTCCTCGTAGAACTTCAGCAGCCGCGGGACGTCGACCACGCGCTCGTACATCTCGCGCCGCTCCGCCTTCCACGGCACGCCGGAGTGCAGCGCGTCGAAGAGCACGTCGGCACCGCCCAGCCACGCCGGCTGGTAGTCCACCCACGCGCCGCGCGAGAGGTGCGTCCGGGTGGGCGCGAGGGGCCCGACCTCGACGACGTCACCGGTGTCGAAGAGCGAGCTCTGCAGGACCGCGGCCATGCCGCCGACGCTACCTCAGATCGAACGCATGTTCTAGTGTCTGTGCAGGTATGCCGTCCGCTCACCTCACGCGCGCGGGTGTCAGTACGTGAGGCGGGACCACGTGACCGGGCCGACGACACCGTCGGGCGTGATCCCCCGGGAATTCTGGAACGCCGTGACCTTGGAACGGGTCACGTCGCCGAACGCGCCGTCGGCGGTGAGCGAATAGCCGCGCGCGGTGAGTGTCTTCTGCGCCGCGACGACGGCCTCACCAGAGGAGCCGTACTGCACGACGACGACGAGCGCGGCCCACGTCTTCGGTCCGACGACCCCGTCGGGCGTGAGCCCCCGGGAGTTCTGGAACGCCTTGACCTTGGCGAGGGTGATGTCTCCGAAGGATCCGTCGACGGTGAGGGACTGCCCGCGCGCCCGCAGCAGGTGCTGGATCGCGGTGACCCGGAAGCCGGTCGCGCCGAAGCTGACCGTCCGCCAGGTCGTCGTCGTGGTTCCGCCGCCGCCACCGCCGATCTTCGTCACGAGAGCGGCGAGCCGCGCGTCACCCGGACGCACGTTGATCTCGAAGTGCATCTCGTCCTTGCGTGAGGAGTAGTCGCCGCCCCAGCGCACGACGCCGTCGCAGTAGGTGAGGATCGAGCGGATCCGGCTGACCTGCGTCGAGCTGAAGGTGCCGGATGCTCCGAGCGGGTGCCGCGGGGCGTTGCAGTCGATGGCCGTGCCCGACGCGTGGTTGGAGTAGGTGGTGCTGCCCGAGATGGCGCGGAAGTTGTAGCCCCAGTTCCAGCCGTCGACGAGGGCCTCGACCTCGTTGTGGAACCGCGTCGCGACGTAGCCGAGAATCGTGTGCACCTGCCCCGACTTCACCCCGGCGGGGAAGGAGCGGCCGGCGATGCTGAAGCCGGTGATGCCGATCGCGCTCGGGCTGCTGCTCGCCGGCCAGCCGTTCTGCGAGGTCGCGGCCTGCGCCGCCCCGGCGCCGGCAAGCACGAGTCCACCGCCGAGGACGAGGCCTCCGCCGCCGCGGAGCAGGGCGCGCCGCCCCACGGCCGAGGTCGTCGTGCCGGGCTCTGGATGCTGGTCGCACATGGTCGTACCCCTCGTTCAGTCGCGGTCAAAAGTGCTCTGCCGCAACGAACCTAGGGCTGACCGTCGTCGGGCGCGACCGGAGCGGGCGGGGAGTCCTCCCCGGCCCTTCCGGTGGCGAGATCCCTCCCGGGGCTGTATGCCGCCTGGGTCATCGGGGCGTAGGCGAACCAGCCCATGCCCACCTCTGGGTCGAAGTCCGGCAGCGGCCAGAGCTCACGCGCCTGCGCCGCGACCGCGCGCCATGCGTCCGTGGCGAGGTCGACTCGGGTCTCAGGGATGTCCAGGTCGTCCCAGCGGAGGACCGCCGTGGCAGCGCCGTGCGGCACGGGTCGGAGCCACCACGACTGGTGCGCGCGCACGTCCATCCCGCCGCCGAGGCTGCACTGCAGCAGGGGCCGAGACTCGTCCACGTCGCCCGGTTCGGAGTCGACGCGCGAACCGAGCTTCGTGCCGTCGGCGAGCAGGATGCCGAACCGCGGCTCGCTGCGCATGCCATAGGGGCCATCGATCCGTGGGAGCGCATCGGGGTGCAGCCACACGTCCAGTTGGAGCTCGACCCCGCGGTCGTGGACTCGGGCGCGGTCCAGCCGGATGACGACGTCGGGTCGGTTCACGATGTCGAGGTCGGCCATGACGGTGACCGGCACGACGTTGAGCGGCGGCGACCACGGCACGTTGTGGACCTGCTGGCTCGTCTCCTCCTCCGACGGCGGGGGCGGAGGCGGGAGCGGGTCGAAGAAGGGCTCATCCGTGCTCATTCCCCGACGCTACTGGCACCGCACGGGCGGCGACGCGACATCGACGGTAACGGCACGGCATACCGGCGATGTCGGTGCGGCAGGGGACAATGGTGTGGTGCCGCTCTACCGAGACCAGGGTGTCGTCCTGCGCACCCACAAGCTGGGGGAGGCCGACCGCATCATCACCGTCCTCACCCGGACCCTGGGCAAGGTGCGCACCGTCGGCAAGGGCGTGCGCCGCACGAAGTCCCGCTTCGGCGCGCGCCTCGAGCCGGGCATGCTCATCGACCTCCAGTGCTACGAGGGCCGGACCCTCGACACGGTGACCCAGGCCGAGACGGTCGAGCCGTGGGGTGACGTCATCGCCCGCGACTACGACGCGTGGACCGCCGCGAACGCCGTCCTCGAGACGTGCGACCGGCTCACCGAGGAGCGCGAGCCGGCGCTCCAGCAGTACCTCCTCGTCACCGGCGCGCTGCGCTCGCTCGCAGGCAAGGAGCACGACCCCCGGCTCGTCCTCGACGCCTACCTGCTGCGCGCGCTCGCGATCGCCGGCTGGGCGCCGAGCTTCCACGACTGCGCACGGTGTGGCGCGCAGGGTCCGCACCGCGCCTTCCACATCGTCTCCGGCGGCGCCGTCTGTCCCGTATGCCGTCCGCCCGGTTCCGCGGCGCCCGCGCCGGAGACGTTGCGGCTGTTGGCCGCCCTGCTGGCGGGGGACTGGGCCATCGCCGACGCGTCCGACCCGCGACACCGGCGCGAGGGGTCGGGACTCACCAGCGCGTTCCTGCAGTGGCATCTCGAACGAGGGGTCCGTTCGCTCCGTATGGTGGAGCGGTGACGAGCCGAGACACGGCATACGCCAAGCCCTTCCCGCACCCGAGTGGTGCGCAGCCTCCGGCGCTGGCGCCGGGACAGGTGCCCGGGCACGTCGCCATCGTCATGGACGGCAACGGTCGCTGGGCCAACCAGCGCGGGCTGCCGCGAACCAAGGGGCATGAGGCCGGTGAGGCGGCGCTGCTCGACGTCGTCGCCGGAGCCATCGAGGCCGGGGTGAGTCACCTGTCGGCCTACGCCTTCTCGACCGAGAACTGGAAGCGGTCGCCCGACGAGGTGCGCTTCCTCATGGGCTTCAACCGTGACGTCATCCGTCGCCGCCGCGACCAGCTCAACGAATGGGGCGTCCGGATGCGCTGGGTCGGGCGGCGGCCGAAGCTGTGGAGCTCGGTCATCAAGGAGCTCGAGATCGCGCAGGAGATGACGAAGGACAACACCGGGCTCACGTTGTACTTCTGCGTCAACTACGGGGGCCGGGCCGAGCTCGGTGACGCTGCGCGGGCGCTCGCCGAGGACGTCGCACACGGCCGGGTCAAGCCGCGCAGCGTCGACGACCGCACGCTGGCGCGCTACCTCCCGGAGCCGGGTATGCCGGACGTCGACCTCTTCGTGCGCTCGTCGGGGGAGCAGCGCACGAGCAACTTCCTGCTGTGGCAGAGCGCGTATGCCGAGATGGTCTTCCTCGACACGCTGTGGCCGGACTTCGACCGGCGCGACCTGTGGCGCGCCATCGAGATCTATGCCGACCGGGAGCGTCGCTACGGCGGCGCCGTCGACCTCGCCGCCACGCCGGTCACGACCGACTGATTGCCGGGTTCCCGGCGGTCGCGCCGGCCGGGAACCGGCCACCAGTCGTGGATGGGTGAGGACGGCGTGACCGGAAATGCGCAGTCCGGCTGGTCATTTCCTTCGTGGGGTGCATGGCCCGCTCGTAGCGTGGTGTGACCAGGCCCGCACTGTCGCTGCCCGTGGTTCCCTCCCGGCGAACCGGCGACGTCGCCGGCCATCACGAGGAGGAAGACGTGGCACGCAGACACACAGGAGCGCTGGCCCTCGCGCTCGCCGGAGCGGTCGGGCTCTCGATGACCCCGGCCGCAGGAGCGGCCGTGCCGACGGCGCCGTCCGGCGCACCCGGCGCCGTGGGCGCGGCAACCGAAGCTCTCGACATCGCCGTCCCGGAGGGTGCCCTGACGATCACCGACGGCACCCTCACCGTCCGCACCCACCCGGACTTCCCGCAGGTCGTCGACTACCGCCTCGGTGGCAAGCAGCTCGCCGGACGCCTCGGCTCAGCGCTGACCTCGATCACCGTCGACGGGGTCGAGCAGCCCGTCACGGTCGGCACGGCCACGGTGTCGGGCGCCAGCGTCAGCTATCCGGTGACGTTCACCAAGCTCCCGGGCGCCTCGCTCACGGCGGTCATCTCGGTCAAGGACGGGGCCGTCACCTACTCGCTCACCAAGATCGCCGACCCGCAGCGCAAGCTCAACCGGATCTCCATCCCCGACCTCGACCTCGTCTCCGTCACCGGCGACGACCCGAAGTCCCAGATCATGGCGACGAAGATGAGCATCAACCGCAACGTGCCGGGAGACACGCTCATCACGGTGGCAGGCGCCGAGGAGGGCGCGGGCAACGCGTGGATGGTCACGGCCAACGACTCCGGACTCGCCGCCGGCTTCGAGACCAACGCCATCGGCGACAACACGGTTCCCGGGCGCGGCAGCAACGCCGACCGCTTCCGCCAGCGGGTGCACACCGTCGACGGTGTCCGGGTCGGCAGCGTCGGTGCCGCGGAGTGGACCTACCGGGGCCAGGCCGTCTCGACCTACGACGACGGCTCGGGCATCGGCGTCGATCCCGACCCGAAGATCACCGTGAAGATCACGGCGGACGCCAACCGCGACGCCGTCGTCAACTGGCAGGACGGCGCGCTGGCGACCCGCGACATCCTCACGCCCTTCGTCGGCATGGAGGACGTCAAGAACTACGTGGTCGCGAGGATCCCGTTCAACATCGTCTCCCAGGCGACGCACCCCTTCCTGCGGACCCTCGACGACACCAAGCGGATCGCGCTCGCCACGGACAAGCTCGGGCAGCAGGCGCTGCTCAAGGGCTACCAGGCCGAGGGGCACGACTCCGCCCAGGGCGACTACGGCGACAACTACAACGAGCGCGCTGGTGGCCTGAAGGACATGAAGACCCTCGTCTCCGAGGGCAAGGACTGGAACGCCACCTTCGGCGTCCACGTCAACGCGACCGAGAGCTACTCCGAGGCCAACTCGTTCGGCGAGGACCTGCTCACCATGCCGCCCGTCGCGGGCTGGGGGTGGATGAACCAGTCCTACAAGATGAACAACCAGAAGGACCTGGCGACGAACAACGTCTTCGAGCGCCTCGCCGAGCTGCGCAAGAACTTCCCGGCGGACTCCAACATGAACTGGCTCTACTGGGACGTCTACTACCCGCGCGGGTGGGAAGGTGACCGGTTCGCCGCCGAGGCGCAGAAGCAGGGCTGGCGGATCAGCTCCGAGTGGTCCTACGCCATGCCGCAGGCCAACACCTGGGCGCACTGGGCCGTCGATGAGAACTACGGCGGTGCCACCCACAAGGGCATCAACTCCCAGCTCGCGCGCTTCGTCCAGAACTCCTACCGCGACACGTGGAACCCCGACCCCAGGCTCGGCAACCCCAACATCGTGGAGTTCGAGGGCTGGCAGCGCAAGAACGACTACAACGCCTTCATCAAGAACGTGTGGGAGCGCAACCTGCCCGCGAAGTTCCTCCAGCAGTCCGACATCATGCGCTGGCAGGACAAGAGCATCACGTTCGAGAACGGCACGGTCGTCACATCGCCGCTCGACACCATCGACGGCAAGACCGTCCCGACCAACCGCACCATCACCTTCGACGGCGCGACGGTCTACGACCAGGGCAGCTACCTGCTGCCATGGAAGGACGGCGGCTCGGACCGGCTCTACTACTGGAACCCCGGCAAGGCCAAGGCGACTTGGGAGCTGACCGACGCCTGGGCGTCGCAGAAGCAGCTCACCCTCTTCAAGCTCACCGACACGGGCCGGGCCAAGGTTGCCGACGTTCCGGTGACGGGCGGCAAGGTCTCCCTTCCCGCGACGGAGGCGGACACGGCATACGTGCTCTACCCGACGTCGAAGGTGCCGGCAGCGCAGGCCCCGAACTGGGGTGAGGGCAGCGGCATCTCCGACCCCGGCTTCTTCTCCGGCACCCTCGACGCGTACCGCACGTCGGGCTCGGTGAAGGTCGTCCGGACCGACCGCGGCAACTTCCAGGCCGAACTCGGCCCACGCGCGTCGTCCGTGGGTCAGCAGCTGCGGCTCCCGGCGGGCTCGTACAGCGCCTGGGCCTGGGTCGAGATCGAGCCCGGCAAGACCCGGACGGTGTCCGTCCGAGCGACCGGAGACGTCGCGGCGCAGCCCACGCAGGGCGGGCACCGGGGCCAGGTGGCGACCACGATCACCTCGAGCTCGGCGATCAACGCCACCGCCTCCGACGAGAAGAAGGGCACCTACTTCCAGCGAGTGCCGATCCGGTTCACGACGCGTGGCGGTCCGGTCAACCTCACCGTGCGCGCCGACGCGGGCGCGGCGAAGGTGTCGGTCGACGACCTGCGGGTCGTTCCGTGGACGGCGCCCGCGGAGGCCGGCGCGGTCCCCGGCACCGTGGCCTTCGAGGACTTCGAGAACGTCGACACCGGCTACTGGCCGTTCGTCACGGGGTCCCGCAACGCTGGCGGTGACGCTCGCACCCAGCTCGCGAAGCGGCACGAGCCGTACTCGCAGTCCGGCTGGTACGGCCTCGTCAACGGCGGCGGCTCGACCGCCGTGGAGGGCCAGAAGTACCTCGACAACGCCCTCGACGGTGACTGGTCGCTGATGTCCAACGAGGAGAACCGCGGGCTCGTCCTGCGCTCCACGTCGGCGTCGGTGCCCACGAAGCCGGGCAGGACCTACAAGGTCACGTTCGACTACCAAGCGGCCTATGACGACGACTACTCCGTCGTCGTCGGCACCGACACGGCGACCGCGACGGGCTGGAAGGAGAACATCACGAAGACCATGCCCGTGGCACAGGCGCGTGGCGCCGGCTGGAGCCTCGGTGACGAGCGCGGTTCTGGCACAAAGCAGTTCACGTTCGAGTTCACCGCGGGCGACGCGACCACCCCGACGTTCTTCGGCGTGGTGAAGTCCGGCAGCGGCCGTCAGGGCAACCTCGTCATCGACAACCTGCGGGTCGTCGAGGTCGGAGGGCGCTGACCCGAGGGCCGGTGGACCCGAGGGCCGGTGGACCCGAGGGTCCCCCGGTCCGACGGCCCCGCTGACCACGGCCCACGGACACGGGCGGGTCCCGTCGCACCACGCGACGGGGCCCGCCCGATGTCTGTCCTGCAGTCCCTCTCGGCCAGTCCCTCCCGGCCGGCGCTCAGGCCGGGTTGTCGACCAGGCCAGGGGTGGCGCGACCCGGCACGACCCGGACGTCCACGCCGGAGCCTCGAAGGTCGTCCAGGGACGCCTCCGAGGCTGCGCTGTCGGTGACGACGACATCGACATCCGCAAGGGTCGTGATGTGGGCTCCGGTCGACCGCCCGAGCTTGGTGTGGTCGACGACGAGGATGACGTGGCGGGCGCGCTGGATCATCGTGCGGTTGATCCGTGCCTCGGACGGGTCGTGGGTCGTGAGCCCTCCGGACAGGCTGACCCCGTCAGCGCCGACGACGGCGACGTCGATCCCCACGGTGCGCAGCGTCGACTCGGCGAGCTGTCCGACGAGCTCGAGCGAGCTGCTGCGCAGCATGCCACCCCCGATGAGAACCCGTGTCTGGCCGTGCTCGGCCGCGTGCAGGCCGATGCTCAGCGAGTTCGTGACGATCGTCAGGTCGGACCGGGTGCGCAGCGCCCGCACGACCTCGGCGGTGGTCGAACCCCCGGTGAGGCCGACAGTCTGCCGCCCCGGGGGGACGAGGGTTGCCGCCACCGCGGCGATGCGCGCCTTGGTGTGCTGCTGGTGGGCACCTCGCAGACGCACCGGCACCTCGCCACCCCCGACGGCGGGGCCGGCGCCACCGTGGGTTCGCACGAGGAGGCCCTGCTGCTCCAGACGGGCGAGGTCCCGGCGCACCGTTCCCGGCGACGTGCCGAGCAGCCCGGCCAGGCTGCTCACGGACAGGTGCCCTCGCGTCTCCAGCAGCTCGAGCACTGCCACCATCCGGTCGGAACGCCTGCGCGTCGGTGCACCGAAGTCGCTCATCTGACGGACTTGCCTCCTTCTCCCTGGCCTCCATCATCCCGCGTCCCGTCGGGGCGCGGGAGTGGCGTCAGGCGCAGGAGTGGCGTCAGTGTGAGGTGCAGGTGCCGAACAGCTCGATGGTGTGGGTGACGTCGGTGAAGCCGTTGGCGCGCGCGACCTCCTCGGCCCAGCGCTCGACCGCCGGCCCCTCGACCTCGACGGTGCGACCGCACTCGCGGCAGACGAGGTGGTGGTGGTGGGTCTCGGTCGCGCAGGCCCGGTAGACCGCCTCGCCGTCGTCGGTGCGCAGCACGTCGACCTCGCCGTCCGCGGCCATGGCCTGCAGGTTGCGGTAGACCGTCGCCAGCCCGACCGCGTCGCCGCGGTCGCCGAGTCGCGCGTGCACGTCCTGCGCCGAGAGGAACTCCGGTGTCTGCGAGAGCAGCTCGGCCAGCGCGGCCCGCTGCCGGGTGGGGCGTCGTGTCGTCGTCATCGGGTGGCCTCCTCGGTGCGTTCGTCGTCGACCGTATGCCGTCCGCGCGCCTCGTCGTCACCGTGCCGGTGGTCGTCGCCGAGCTGGCGGTCGTCACCGTGCCGGTGGTCGTCCCGGCCGGCGTCGCCGTGGTCGTCCCAGTGGTCGTCGTGCGCCGCGTGCCGGTGCCCGTCGTGGAGGTAGTCGACGTGACCGTCGTGCGCGATGGCGAGGTGGCCGCAGCGCGGACCGTGCTCGTGGTCGTGCCGCTCCGCCCGGGCGTGCGAGGCCCGACGCACCCGCCGGGCCAGCGCGGAGGCGAGGCTCAGGGCGAGGAAGACGCCGATCGCGATGAGCACGATCGTCCCGCCGCTCGGCGTCTCCGCGTAGAAGGAGAGGACGACTCCGGACACGCTCGACGCGAGCCCGATCAGCGAGGCCCACGCGAGGCTGCTCCGGAAGCTGCGCGAGACGAGCTGTGCCGACGCGTTGGGGATGATCATGAGTGCGGTGATGAGGAGCAGCCCGACGACCCGCATCGACACGACAACGGTGACGGCGGTCAACACGGACAGGGCCACGTTGTAGCCGCGCACGGGGAGCCCGACGGCGGTGGCGTACTCCTCGTCGCTCGCCACGGCGAAGAACCGCTGGCGCAGCACCAACGTCACCGTCACCACGACGGTCGCGAGCCCGGCGAAGACGACGATGTCGCTGCGGCTCGTCGTGAGGATGGCACCGAAGAGGTAGGCCGTGAGGTTCGCCGGTGTCGTCGCCGACGAGCGCGAGATGAGGACGACGCCCAGTGCGATGCCGCCGTAGAACATGACGGCGAGGGCGATGTCGCCGCTCGTGCGTCCGGTCGCCCGGATCACCTCCACCGCGACGGCCGCGGCGACGGCGGCCAGCAGTGCCGTGACGACCGGCATGGACCCCGTGAGGATTCCGACGGCGACACCGGCGAGGGCGACGTGCCCGATCCCGTCGCCGATGAGCGACATCCGGCGCTGCACGAGGAAGGCGCCGACGAGCGGCGCGGCGAGGCCGACGAGCACGGCGGCGACGAGCGCCTGACGCATGAAGTCGAGGGACAGCAGCTCGCTCATCGGTTCTCCTCCCGTGTCGGCAGGGGGTCGCTCACGACGGCGGCAAGGCCGGCCTCACGCGTGTCGTCGGGGGAGTGGTGGTGTCCGCTGCCGCGCTCGTGGCTGCGGTGTCCGGTGGCGTATGCCGCGGGGTCGCCGTCGAAGTCGACGTGTCCCCTGTCCATGCAGACGATGCGGGTGACGACGTCGCGGAAGGCGTCGAGCTCGTGGGTCACGACGAGCATCGAGGTGCCGGTGTCCACGAGACCCGCGAGGACGTCGGCGAGGACGCGCTGGTTCGCGGCGTCGACCCCGGCTGTGGGCTCGTCCATGATCAGCAGGTCCGGCCCGGCGGCGAGGGCGCGCGCGATGAGCACCCGGCGCTGCTGGCCGCCACTGAGGGCGGCGACGTCCTCGCCGGCCCGGTCGGCCAGACCGACGGCCTCGAGGGCGCGCTCGACCGTGGTCGCGTCGACGGCCGCCGCTGGACGCCACCACGGGCGCAGGGCGAGCCGTCCTGTGGCCACGACCTCACGGACGGTGGCGCGCACCGTCTGCGAGAGCGAGTGCCTCTGCGGGACGTAGCCGATGCGCGGCTTGTCCCGGAACCGCTCGATCGGGGTGCCGAAGAGCAGGACCTCGCCGCCGAGGTGTTCGGAGAGCCCGAGCAGCCCCTTGACGAGGGTCGACTTGCCCGACCCGTTGGGTCCGAGAAGGGCGACGACCTCGCCGGCGCGCTGCTCCAGACTGACCCGGTCGACGACCACGCGGTCGCCGTAGCCGAAGGATGCCGACCGCAGCTCGACGAGCGGTGGGGCGGCGTGCGCCGTGTCGTGTGCGGAGCTCATCGACACCCCTGTCCTTCGACGAGGGTCGCGAGGTTGGCCCGCATGACCTCGGGGTAGCTGCGACCCCTGGACGTGTCGGTGATGCCCTCGAGCGGGTCGAGCACCTCGACGACGGCGCCACTCTCGCGCGCCACGGTCTCGGCGAGCTCGGGTGAGACGAGTGGCTCGGCGTAGACGGTCGTGACCTTCTGCTCACGGATGAGCTCGACGACGGCCTTCATCGTCGCGGCGTTCGGCTCGACGTCGGGGGAGAGGCCGGAGATGCCCTCCTGGTGCAGGTCGTAGCGTGCGGCGAGGTAGCCGAAGGCGGCGTGGCCGGTGACCAGCTCGCGGCTCGCGCAGTTCTTGAGGCCCGCCGTGAACTCGTTGTCCAGCGTGGTCAGCTCGGCGACGAACGTCGCCGCGTTCTGCCGGTATGCCGGTGCGTTGCCGGCGTCGGTCTGCGCGAGCCGGTCGCCGATCGCCGTCACGGCCTCGGCGTACTTCGTGGGGTCGAGCCAGAAGTGCGGGTCGATGCCGCCGTGGTCGTGGTGCTCGTGGTCGCCACCCTGCTCCTCGGCGCTGTCGAGGGTGAGGTCGACCTCCGAGGTGACATCGAAGGTCTGCTCCTTCTCAAGTCCCTCGACGGCCGCGTCGACGGCGGCCTGGAAGCCCTTCTCGTAGACGACGAGGTCGGCGCGGTGCAGTCCGGCGACGTCCTTCGGGGTGAGCTCGAGGTCGTGCGGTTCGGCTCCGGCCCGGGTGAGGTTCGTGACGGTGACGTGGTCACCGCCGACGCGCTCCACGGCATACGCGAGGGGGTAGAAGGCGGCGCTCACGGCCAGGCGCCCGGCGCTGTCGCCGGCGGTGTCGGTCGTGGAGGAGCCGCAGGCGGAGAGGGCGAGCAGGCCGGCGACGACCGTGGCGAGAGAGGCGAGCTTCATGACAATCATTCTCAACTAGGGTGAGAATGATTGTCAAAAGGGTCAGCGGGGGAAGGCCTGGGTCAGGGTGATCGCGAGCGCCATCGCGACGACGGCGATGCGCATGAGCCGCTCCGGCGTCGTGAGCCGCGGCCAGCCGAGCAGGAGCAGCCAGAGGAGGAAGAGCGTCACGAGGGCGACGAGCACCCAGCCCCAGCCGGGGATGAGGATGCCGGCGACCATGAGTCCGAGGACGAGCAGGAAGGGGACGGCCCGCGGCAGTCCGGACATCGACCTCAGGGCAGGGGCGCTGGCGTTCTCCAGGGACTCGCGAAACGGTGACACGAGGGGTGAGCCTACGTGGTGGGAATGCGCTGAGGTCGACCGTCGTTCGATGGGTGAAAGTTCAACTAGTACGGCTCCCGAAGGAGTGCTCATGAGCACCCGCACCCGACCCCTCATCCGTCTCGTCGTCGGCAGCGTGCGTCCGGTGCGCGTCGGCGACCAGATCGCCGAGGTGCTTGCCCCAGTCATCGCCGAGGCCGCCGACGCCGAGGTCGAGATCGTCGACCTCGCAGACCTCGCCCTCCCGCTGCTCGACGAGCCGCGGATGCCGGCGCTCGGCGACTACGCGCAGGAGCACACGAAGGCGTGGGCTGCGACGGTCTCCGGCGCCGACGGCATCGTCCTGCTCTCACCGCAGTACAACGGCGGCTACCCGGCCTCGGTGAAGAACGCCATCGACTACCTCTACGCCGAATGGAAGGACAAGCCGATCGAGATCGTCACCTACGGCGGTCACGGCGGCGGACTCGCCGCCAAGCAGCTGCGCGACGTCCTCGCGTTCATCGGCGCCGACCTCGGCGAGAACGACGCCGCCATCACCCTGGCGCGCGAGGCGTACGGCCCGGACTGGCGCCTCGCCGACCCGGCGGCCGCCGTGGCCGACGGTCTCGACGAGGTCCGCGCCGGTGCTCGCGCCCTCGGCGAGCGCGTCCGGGGCCGCGAGCTCGTCTACAGCTGACTCGAGAAGCTGCGCGGCCGACACCACGGCGCGCGGCCGGCATACGCCCACACCGCGTGAAGAACCCATCCAATGGGGTGAGTTCGGGACAAACGTCCGTCCCGGGCTCACCCCATTGGACGGTTCGGGACGAGCTGGCGCGAGTTCGGTGCAGCCGAGGCGGGACAGTACCCTTGCGCGCATGGCCAAGGAGACCTCCACCGTCGATACCGTCGTCAACCTCTGCAAGCGTCGCGGCTTCGTCTTCCCCAGTGGAGAGATCTACGGCGGTACCCGGTCGGCGTGGGACTACGGCCCCCTCGGTGTCGAGCTCAAGGAGAACATCCGCCGCCAGTGGTGGAAGTCGATGGTGACCGGCCGCGACGACGTCGTCGGCCTCGACTCCTCGATCATCCTGCCGCGCGAGACCTGGGTCGCCTCCGGCCACGTCGGCACCTTCAGCGACCCGCTCATCGAGTGCCTCAGCTGCCACAAGCGCTTCCGGATGGACCACCTCCAGGAGGCGTTCGCCGACAAGAAGAACAAGCGCGCCGCCGCCGACGACCAGCTCGACCCCGACCACGTCACGCTCGCCGACCTCACCTGCCCGAACTGCGGCACCAAGGGCGAGTGGACCGCGCCGCGCGACTTCAACATGATGCTCAAGACCTACCTCGGCGTCATCGAGGACGAGTCGGGGCTGCACTACCTGCGCCCCGAGACGGCGCAGGGCATCTTCGTCAACTTCCTCAACGTCATGCAGACGTCGCGCAAGAAGCCGCCGTTCGGCATCGCCCAGACCGGCAAGAGCTTCCGCAACGAGATCACGCCGGGCAACTTCATCTTCCGCACCCGCGAGTTCGAGCAGATGGAGATGGAGTTCTTCGTCAAGCCCGGCGACGACGAGCAGTGGCACCAGTACTGGATCGACGAGCGCACCCGCTGGTACGTCGACCTCGGCATCAACCCCGACAACCTGCGCCACTTCGAGCACCCCAAGGAGAAGCTCTCCCACTACTCGACGCGCACCGTCGACATCGAGTACCGCTTCAACTTCGCCGGCTCCGAGTGGGGCGAGCTCGAGGGCATCGCGAACCGCACCGACTTCGACCTGTCGACGCACAGCCAGCACTCCGGCACCGACCTCGTCTTCTTCGACCAGACGACCGGCGAGAAGTACACGCCCTACGTCATCGAGCCCGCGGCCGGCCTGTCGCGTTCGCTCATGACGTTCCTCGTCGACGCCTACGCCGAGGACGAGGCCCCCAACACCAAGGGCGGCGTCGACAAGCGCGTCGTGCTGCGCCTCGACCACCGGCTCGCGCCGGTCAAGGCCGCGGTGCTGCCGCTGTCGCGCAACGCCGACCTCTCGCCCAAGGCGCGCGACCTCGCGGCCACCCTGCGCAAGAACTGGAACGTCGACTTCGACGACGCCGGAGCGATCGGCAAGCGCTACCGCCGCCAGGACGAGATCGGCACGCCGTACTGCATCACCGTCGACTTCGACACCCTCGAGGACCAGGCGGTCACCATCCGCGAGCGCGACACGATGGAGCAGCAGCGCGTCGCGCTCGACCAGGTGGAGGGCTTCCTCGCCCAGCGCCTCGTCGGCAGCTGATGCCGGTCACCGAGACTCCGTCGTGAGCGGCGGGTCCGCACCCGCCGCTCACGCCGCGACACCCTCACCCCGGCACGCGGGGCTGCTCCTGACGCTCGTCCTCGCCGGCATGGCGATGCTCGGGCCGTTCTCGATCGACACACCCTTCCCGGCGTTCGCGCAGATGCGCGGCGAGTTCGGTGTCGACGTCGACGACATGCAGCTCGTCGTCAGCGCCTACATGCTCGCGTTCGCCGCGATGACGCCGTTCCACGGCCCGCTCTCCGACGCCGTCGGGAGGCGACCGGTCATCATCGGTGCGCTCACGGCATACGCGCTCGCCAGTGTCGGGTGCGCGCTCTCGCCGAACCTGCCGACGCTGCTCGTCTTCCGCGTCCTGCAGGGCCTGTCCGCCGGCGGCTCCACGATCATCGGGCGCACGATCATCCGCGACCTCTTCGACGGCCCCGAGGCGCAGCGGGTCATGAGCCGGGTGATGATGATCTTCGGTCTGGCGCCCGCGGTTGCGCCGGTCATCGGGGGCCTGCTCCTCGGGCTCGGTCCGTGGCCGCTCATCTTCTGGTTCACGGGGCTCTTCGCCGTCGTCCTCGCCGTCGCGGTCCTCGTCGTCGTGCCCGAGACACACCCGCGCGAACGCCGCCGCCCGATGCGCCTCGGGCCGATGCTCGGCGACCTCGTCCACGTCGCGCGCGACGGCCAGTTCGAGCGCATGGGGTGGGCGATCACCCTCGTCTTCGCCGGGCAGTTCATCTACATCGGCGGCGCGGCGATCTTCGTCCTCGACCTCCTCGGCAAGGGGGAGGGCGACTTCTGGCAGTTCTTCGTCCCGATGATCAGCGGCGTCGTCCTCGGCTCGTGGATCAGCGGACGGTCCGCGGGTCGGGTCCGCGCGCGCCGGCTCATCACGTGGGCGTTCCTCTTCGCCGCGGCCATGGCCGTCGTCAACGTCGTCCTCGCCGTGGCGTTCGGTCCGGTGCTCCCGTGGGCGGTCGTCGGGCCCAGCCTCATCGCCATCGGCACGGGCATGGCGTTCCCGACGATCCAGGTCGCGATGCTCGACCTCTTCCCGCAGATGCGCGGCGCCGCGGCGTCCGTCGCCGGGGTCATGCCGCTCGCGACGAACGCGCTCATCGCCGCCGTGGTGACGCCGCTCGTCAGCGGCTCCGTGGTGACGCTCGCCGCCACGAGTCTCGCGCTCGTCGCCCTCGGCTGCCTGCTGTGGGCCTGGCACATCACGACCACCTCGACCCGCTCGTGGCGTCGTGCCAGCGGTCCCGGCGACGCACCGCCGACCGCCGACCCGACCTGACCGGCGCCGGCCCCGGGCGGGCTATCGTCGAGGCCATGGCAGCCGACCCCGATGACGCGTCGTCGGAGCGTGCCGTCGCCGCTGCCGCGGCGCAGCTGTATGCCGTCCCGCCGGCGCAGTTCGTCGCCTCCCGCAAGGCGTTGGCCGCCGAGGCCAAGGCGGCCGCGGGACCCGCCGCGGCCAAGGCGGTGCTGGCCCTGCGCAAGCCGACCGTCACGGCGTGGGCGATGAACCTCGTGGCGCACCGCGGCGCGCCGGCACTGGCCGACCTCGTCGGCCTGGGGGTGCGGATGCGCGCTGCCCAGGCCCGTCTCGACGCGGCCGCACTCACCGGGGCGCGTGACGAGCGCGACCGCGCGCTCGCGGCATACGTCGACACCGTCGCAGAGGCGGCCGAGAGCGAAGGCGGCGCTCTCAGTGCGAGCGGCCGGGACGAGGTGCGCGGCACCGCCATCGCGGTGCTCGCCGACGAGGCCGCGTCGGACGCGGCCGCGAGTGGTCAGCTGACACGGGCCCTGTCCTACAGCGGGTTCGGCGAGGTCGACGTCAGCGGCGCGGTCGGCGTGACGACGTCCGGGTCGATCGTGTCGGTATTGCAGGGCGGGGCGCAGGGTGGCGCTGCCGCCGAGGCCGAGGCCGAGGTCGATGCCGACGCCGAAGCGGTCGACGCCGACGCGGAGGACCGACGCGAGCGGGCCGGTGACGCGCCCGCGTCGGATCCCGACGAGGACGACGAGCTCACCGAGGAGGAGCTGGCCGCCGCCGTCGCGGCCGCGAAGAAGGCCAAGGCCGAGGCGAAGGAGCGCCGGCGTGCCGAGGCCGAGCTCGCCGAGGCCGAGACCGCGATGAAGGCGGCACAGGCCGACCTCAAGGACGCCGAGGCCGCGGTCAAGGCCGCCGAAGCCGACGCCAGGACCGCTCGCCGCGCCGTCATCGCCGCGCAGAAGCGGCTCGACGCGGCGCGAGCCGAGGTGGGTCGCGGCGGCCACCGTTAACCTTGACGGCATGAAACGCCCGCGAAGACCTGTCCGGACCCTGCCCACGCCTGACGACGGGAGGGTCCGGTGAACCAGGACACCGCGCTCGCGTTCGGGCTCGTCCTCCTCTTCGTCCTCATCGGTGGCGTGTTCGCCGCCACCGAGCTGGCCCTCGTCTCCCTGCGCGAGACCCAGCTGTCGGCGCTCGAGCGGTCCGGCCCGCGCGGCGCGAAGGTCGCGAGCCTCGCCCGTGACCCCAACACCTTCCTCGCGGCAGTGCAGATCGGCGTGACGGTCGCCGGGTTCCTGTCCGCGGCGTACGGTGCGGCGACGATCGCGCCCGACGTCGCACCGCTGCTCGTGAGTGCGGGGCTGCCCGCGGGTGCCGCCGACTCGGTCGCACTGGTCGGCATGACCCTCGTCATCGCCTATCTCTCGCTCGTCTTCGGTGAGCTCGTGCCGAAGCGGTTCGCCCTGCAGCGTCCGGAGCCGATCGCGCTCGCGGTCGCGCCGCCGCTGTCGCGGTTCGCGACCGTCATGCGGCCGGTCATCTGGCTGCTGTCGCGGTCGACGAACGCGGTCGTGCGCCTGCTCGGCGGCAATCCCGACCTCGCCGGCGACGAGATCACCGAGGACGAGCTGCGCCATCTTGTCGGTCAGCACAAGGACCTCGAGGCCGACGAGCGCCGCATCCTCCAGGACGTCTTCGAGGCGACGGACCGGACGCTGCGCGAGGTCATGCGGCCGCGCGGCGAGGTCGACTTCCTCGACGTGTCGTCGACGCTCGAGGAGGCGCGCGAGGTCATCCGCCGGACGCCGCACTCGCGCTTCCCCGTGATCCGGAACCATTCCGTCGACGACGTCATCGGCTTCGTCCACGTTCGCGACCTGCTGTCCCAGGACGTCGACGGCGGCCGTGGCGCGACGACGACGATCGCGCCGTTCCTGCGCGAGATCACCGTCCTGCCCAGCAGCGGGCGGGTGCTCGCGACGATGACGCGGATGCGCGAGGGTGTGCACCTCGCCCTCGTCGTCGACGAGTACGGCGGCACCGACGGCATCGTCACGCTCGAGGACATCGTCGAGGAGCTCGTCGGCGAGATCCGCGACGAGTACGACGCGCCGGACGGCGGTGACGGGGGAGTGCTCGCGCACGACCCGGCGCACCCCGGTGTGGACGGGAGCGACGAGGTCATCGACGTCGAGGGCAGCATGCACCTCGACGACTTCGCCGAGCTCACCGGCATCGACGCGGAGGTCGAGCGCTACTCGACGGTCGCCGGGCTCGTCCTCGACCGGCTCCAGCGGATCCCCGTCGTCGGGGACTCGGTCGTCGTCGACGGGCACACGCTCACGGTCCTCGAGATGGACCAGCGGCGCATCGCCCGCGTCGAGGTCGCCCCGGTCGCGGCCCCCTGAGGCGCGCGGACGGCATACGAAAGCTGCGCGGAAACTGCGCTTCGCGCAGGGCGTATGCCGTCCGTGCCGGCCTGCGGGAATGGACCGCCACGGCCTACGGTTCAGGTAGATGAAACATCAACTACCCAGCAGGACCACCCGAGGAGAGGTGCGCAATGGAATTCGGAATCTTCACCGTCGGTGACGTCACCACCGACCCGACGAACGGCACGACGCCCACGGAGAACGAGCGCATCAAGGCCACCGTGGCGATCGCCAAGAAGGCCGAGGAGGTCGGGCTCGACGTCTTCGCGACCGGTGAGCACCACAACCCTCCGTTCGCGGCGCCGGCGAACCCGCCGGTCCTGCTCGCGAACATCGCGGCGCAGACCGAGAAGATCGTCCTGTCGACGTCGACGACGCTCATCACGACGAACGACCCGGTCCGCATCGCGCAGGACTACGCCTACCTGCAGCACCTCGCCGACGGTCGGATGGACCTCATGATGGGGCGCGGCAACACCGGCCCGGTCTACCCGTGGTTCGGCAAGGACATCCGCCAGGGCATCGAGCTCGCGGTCGAGAACTACGCGCTGCTGCGCCAGCTCTGGACCGAGGAGGCCGTGAACTGGGCGGGCAAGCACCGCACGCCGCTGCAGGGCTTCACCTCGACGCCGCGCCCGCTCGACGGCATCGCGCCGTTCGTGTGGCACGGCTCCATCCGCAGCCCGGAGATCGCGGAGCAGGCCGCCTACTACGGTGACGGCTTCTTCCACAACAACATCTTCTGGCCCATGTCGCACACGAAGCAGATGGTCCAGCTCTACCGTCGCCGGTTCGAGCACCACGGCCACGGCAGCGCCGACCAGGCCATCGTCGGCCTCGGCGGTCAGGTGTTCATGCGCCCCAACAGCCAGGACGCCGTTCGCGAGTTCCGGCCGTACTTCGACAACGCGCCGGTCTACGGTCACGGCCCGTCGCTCGAGAGCTTCTCGCGCGAGACGCCGCTCACCGTCGGCTCGCCCCAGCAGGTCATCGAGCGCTACGGCGCGATGGCCGACCAGGTCGGGGACTACCAACGCCAGCTGTTCCTCATCGACCACGCGGGCCTGCCGCTGAAGACGGTCCTCGAGCAGCTCGACATCCTCGGTGGCGAGGTCGTGCCCGAGCTGCGCAAGATCGCCGACGCGCGTCGCCCGGCCCACGTGCCGGCCCACGCCCCGCGCCACGCGGAGCGGGTCGCGCAGGCCGAGCGGGACGCCGAGGCCATCGCGACGGGATCCGCCTCCACCACCACTGGCGCCACCAGCACGTCCACCACCGAGACCCCCGCGGAGGTCTGACATGACTCGTCGCATCGTCGCCGTGACGGCCGGGCTGTCCGAGCCCAGCTCGACCCGGCTGCTCACCGACCGCCTCGTCGAGGCCGTCGACCGGCACGTCACCGCCCACGGTGAGGACGCCGTCGTCGAGGTCATCGAGCTGCGGCCCCTGGCCAAGCTCATCGCCGAGCAGATGCTCACGCGCTTCCCGAGCGCCGAGCTGACCGAGGTCATCGAGAAGGTCATCGGCGCGGACGCGCTCATCGCCGTCACGCCGATCTTCTCGGGCTCCTACAGCGGCCTGTTCAAGTCGTTCTTCGACAACCTGGACGTGAATGCGCTCGAGGGCAAGCCGGTCCTCATCGCGGCGACCGGTGGCTCGGCGCGGCACTCGCTCGCACTCGACCACGCGCTGCGGCCGCTGTTCTCCTACCTGCACGCCTCGGTCGTGCCGACGGGGGTCATGGCGGCCACGGACGACTTCGGGACGTCGGGCCTGGACCGGCGCATCGATCGGGCCGCGGCCGAGCTCGTCACCGCCCTGCTGGGCGCGACGGGCACGGCTCACGCGGGCTTCCTGCCCGCCGCCGACGAGGCGCGCGAGGCCGGGTTCACCGACCGGTTCGACGAGGTCGAGGACTTCGCCGACGTGCTCCGTCGCATCTCCGGCTGACTCGGCTCGGGTTGGTGCTCCACCGTCTCGGGTGAGCGGACGGCATACCCACTGTGGTTCGCCAACCGGAGCGTGCTTCGGAAACCGGGTCGATCCGGTTTCCGAAGCACGCGATGGTTGGCGAACCGTGTCGTGCACGACCGCCGATCTCGCGGGTAGGCGCCCAACCTTTTGCGTATGCCGGTGCGTTGGGAGAGTGTGAGCGTCACCGGAGCGCTGGGCGAGGGGAGGGGTCGGCATGGACGTCGACGATGACTTCGCCTCGTTCGTGCGAGCCCGCCAACACCGGCTGCTGCGGGCGGCCTACCTCGTCTGCGGTGACGAGCACCTCGCCGAGGACCTGCTCCAGGGCGCCCTCGTCAAGCTCGCCCTGCACTGGTCGAAGGTCAAGAACGAGTACCCCGACGCCTACGTCCGCCGCATCCTCTACCGCGATGCCGTCTCGGCGTGGCGCAAGCGCCGGCGCGAGGTGTTGGCGGCCGAGCTGCCTGACGCGGATCCTGCGCCCGGCGGCGTCGACACCGGTGAACGGGTCGACCTGATGCGCGCGTTGGCCCAGCTGCCGCCACGCCAACGAGCGGTCGTCGTGCTGCGCTGGTTCGAGGACCGGTCCGAGCGCGACACCGCCGAGGCGCTCGGCATCTCCGTCGGCACCGTGAAGAGCCAATCGCACGACGCCCTGCGACGGCTGCGCGAGCTCATGCCCGACCTCTCCCTCGAGACGCCCGGAGGTGTCCGATGAGCCCCGACCTCAAGGCCCTCCTCGACGAGGCCGCCGCGCCCATCGCCGAACGCGACTTCGTGACCGATGCGTGGGAGGGTGCGCGCGCCCGTCGGCGCCGGACCCGGTTCGTCACCGCTGGTGTCGCGGCCGCCGCGGCCGCCGTGGTCGCCGCGGTCGTCGTCATCCCCCGCGGGGTCGATGACCGACGCACCCTGCCCGCGACGACGCCGACCCCCAGCGCGAGCGCGCCTTGGCAGGCCGAGCCGGTCGACGTGCTCGGCGTCGACGCCGTCTTCGGCCCGACGCCTGAGCAGGCCGCCGCCCTGCCCCGCGTCGATGCGCGCACCGCGAAGACGCTCGGGCTCCCCGAGAGCCTCAACCCCGACGCAAGAGACATCCGGCCCTTGAGCAAGGACCAGCAGGCGCTGGCGGCGTCCGGCGACAACCTCGCACCGGTCTCGGCCGTGCTGCTGCGCTTCGGGACGGACGGCGCGATGTACCCGGTCCTGTACCGGCCGAGCCTGTCCAGGCCGTGGCATGAGGTCGACACGGTCAGGCTGGCGTCGGTCACCTCCCCGGAGGGCAGCGTGACGATCGCGCTGGGCGAGCGAGCCATCTCACCGGACCGGCGGTCCGTCGCGCTGGTTCAGCCGGACAGGGTGATCATCATCGACGCCGTCACGGCGACGAGCCGCACGATCGAGGTGCCCGATGCAGCCCTGCGTTCCGTCGGCTGGACCGACGACGGACGGTACCTCGTCGCCGGGTCCGAGACGACCCAGTGGAGGGTGGACCCGTCCACGGGTCGCGTGACTCGCTTCGACGGCTCGGCCTATGCGGGCAGGTACCGGCTGTCGTTCGGGGGCGGCGGCGCCACGCTGGCGAGCCACGCCGCTGACGGTGCGCAGACCGACAGCCGCCCCGCCCCACCCATCTTCTCGGGAGCATTCGGCGAGACTTGGTCGAGTGGCCGGTTCTTCGCCACCGCAGGCTGGCTGACCGAGAAGGCCCAGCTCGCCGCGCCGACTGTTGGTGGGACCGTGCCGTATCAGGGTGTGCTCGTCGCAGATGCACCCCTGCTGGACCCGCGAATGCTCCTCGTACCGGACAACCCCCCGGACACCGAGTTCTCCAAGGGCTGCTGTCGGCCCCTGAGGTGGGTGGCGGACGATCGCCTGGTCCTGCTGTGGGGTGACGAGATCTTGGTGTGGGATGTGGGCCGCAACGAGTTGTCGCGCGTGTCGGTCGGGCCGCGTGGCGACGTCACCGCTGACGGGTCGCCGGTACCCGGCAGCCTGAGCCCGATCTTCGCCGTCGCCCCCTGACTCCGACTTATTGCGCAGAAATCGCATGAGGGCCATGCGAACTGTGCGCAACCAGTGGGTTGAGAGTGCGAACTGTGCGCAATCAGTCGGCGGGGCCGGTGGCGATGGGGCGGCTCTCGTCGGTGATCCACTCGCTCCACGAGCCGATGTAGGGCGTCGCCTCGAACCCGGCCAGGTGCAACGCCAGTGCCGTGTGCGAGGCGGTCACGCCCGACCCGCACGTCGTCCCGACCTCGACGCCGTCGTCGACACCGAGCCCCGCGAAATAGGCCCGCAGCTCCTCGCCCGACCGGAACCGCCCGTCGTCCTCCAGCTGCTCACCCATCGGCGCATTCCGCGCACCGGGGATGTGCCCGGCCACCGCGTCGATCGGCTCGGTCTCGCCCCGGAACCGTTCTCCCGCACGCGAATCCAGCAGTATGCCGTCCGCGGCCACGCGTGCCGCGCCGCCGGCATCGAGGACGGGCACCGACCCCGGCCGCACCACGACGTCGCCGGGCGAGACCTCGGGAACCTCCGTCGTCACCGGCAGCCCGGCGGCCTGCCAGACGGCCAGCCCACCGTCGAGGACGCGCACGTCGGCGACACCGGCCCAGCGCAGCACCCACCACGCCCGGGCCGCGGCCAGCGAGGTCTGCTGGTCGTACACCACGAGGGCCTCACCCTCGCGAACCCCCACCGCCCGCAACCCGGCCTCGAGCCGCTCGGCTGACGGCAACGGGTGCCGTCCACCGGCCCCGGGCGGCCCCGCGAGCACGTCGTCGAGCGAGAGGTGCGGAACACCGGGCAGGTGCGCCGCGGCATACAGCGACGGACCGTCGCCGGCGAGCGTGTACTGGACGTCGAGCACCCGCACCTCACCACCGTCGAGGAGCGCGGCGAGGTCGGTGGCGGAGATCAGCGTGGACATGACCCCAGTGAACCAGTGGGACAATCGTGCGGTCATGACTGCCGCACCCACCACCACCGCGCCCTCGACGGCCGCCCCGGTCCTGCCGCCGTTGCGGATCGGGCGCCACGTCATCGAGTCCCCGGTCGTCCTTGCCCCGATGGCGGGCATCACGAACCGGGCGTTCCGGCGGCTCTGCCGCGAGTACGGCTCGGCGGGCGCGGCAGCCGGTGGCGCGAGCGGCGCGACGAGTCTCTACGTCAACGAGATGGTGACGAGCAGGGCCCTCGTCGAGCGCACCCCCGAGACGATGCGGCTCATCAGCCACGGCCCCGAGGAGCACCCGCGCTCGGTGCAGCTCTACTCGGTCGACCCGGCCACGGCGGGCCTCGCCGCACGGATGCTCGTCACCGAGGACCGCGCCGACCACATCGACCTCAACTTCGGCTGCCCCGTCCCCAAGGTGACCCGCAAGGGTGGGGGAGCGGCGCTGCCGTGGAAGACCGAGCTCTTCACCGGCATCGTGCGCGCCGTGGTGCGCGAGGCGAGCCCGTATGCCGTGCCGGTCACCGTGAAGATGCGCATCGGCATCGACGACGACCACGTGACCTACCTCGACGCCGGACGGATCGCCGAGGCCGAGGGCGCCGCCGCCGTCGCGCTGCACGGAAGGACTGCGGCACAGGCGTATTCGGGCCAGGCGGACTGGTCGGCCATCGCCCGGCTCAAGGAAGCCGTGACGACCGTGCCCGTCCTCGGCAACGGCGACATCTGGTCCGCCGAGGACGCACTCCGGATGGTCGCCGAGACCGGCTGCGACGGCGTCGTCGTCGGTCGCGGCTGCCTCGGCCGGCCGTGGCTCTTCACCGACCTCGCGGCGGCCTTCGCCGGCACGACCGAGCGCGTCCGCCCGGGACTGCGCGAGGTGACGGACACGCTGCGCCGGCACGCCGCATACCTCGTCGACTTCTACGACGGGGACGAGCTGCGCGGCTGCCGCGACATCCGCAAGCACATCGCGTGGTACCTCAAGGGGTTCCCGGCCGGGTCGCAGGTCCGCAACCAGCTCGCCCTCGTCGACAGCCTCCAGGCGCTCGACGACCTCATCGGCACGATGGACCTCGACGCGCCGTGGCCCGGTGACGCCGCCGAGGGGCAGCGGGGCCGCGCCGGCTCGCCGCGCGTCGTCGCCCTGCCCGAGAACTGGCTGCGCTCGCGCGAGCTCGACGACGCCCAGCGTGACCAGGTCGCGCAGGCCGAGCTCTCCGTCTCCGGCGGCTGAACCGGGCCCGGGGCGTGTGCCCCCGTGGGAGGGTGGGCACCATGGTGCAGATCGGTATGCCGGGTGGTTCCGCCGAGCGTCCGGCGCTCTTCTTCCGCGACGCGGCGCAGTTCCGGGCCTGGCTCGAGGCGCACCACGACAGCGCCACCGAGCTGTGGATGGGACTGCACAAGAAGCATGTCTCCGACCGCGGACTGACCTGGGAGGAGGCGGTGCCGGAGGCGCTGTGCTTCGGCTGGATCGACAGCGTCTCGCAGCGCATCGACGACGACGCGCGCCGCCAGCGGTGGACGCCGCGCAAGCCGGGCAGCGCTTGGAGTGCGGTGAACATCGCCCACGTCGAGCGACTCACCGCGCAGGGCCGGATGCACCCGGCCGGGCTCGCCGCGTTCGAGGCGCGCAACCCCGAACGCAGCGGCTACTCCTACGAATCGGCGCTGTCGCTCGGCGACGAGCAGCGCGCCCGCCTGCTCGCCGACCCCGCGGCCGCGGCGTTCTGGCAGGTGGCCACGCCGTCCTACCGCCGACTCGCCGAGAACTGGGTGGCCAGCGCGAAGCGCGAGTCGACGCGGGAGAGCCGCCTCACCCAGCTCATCGAGGACAGCGCCGCCGGGCGGCTCATCCCGACGCAGCGCTACGGCGAGCAGCCGAAGTGGGTCGAGCGCGCCGCCGCGGCAGCCGCCGCTGCCTCGCGCTGACCCTCTAGTGTCGTCCGCGTGACGTATGCCGCCCGCGACCGTGAACGGTGGGTCGCCGAGGACCCGGCCCACAAGCGGGCCGACCGTGACGACTTCGCCCGCGACCGCGCCCGGCTCGTCCACTCGGCCTCGCTGCGCCGGCTCTCCGCGAAGACACAGGTGCTCCAGCCGGGCAGTGACGACTTCGTCCGCAACCGGTTGACGCACAGCCTCGAGGTCGCCCAGATCGGGCGCGAGTTCGGTGCCGCCCTCGGGTGCGACGCCGACGTCGTCGACACCGCCTGTCTCGCCCACGACCTCGGGCACCCGCCCTTCGGGCACAACGGGGAGAGCGCCCTCAACGAGATCGCCGCGGACATCGGCGGCTTCGAGGGCAACGCCCAGACCCTGCGCATCCTCACCCGCCTCGAGCCGAAGCGGTTCCACCCCGACGGCCGACCGGCTGGGCTCAACCTCACCCGCGCCAGCCTCGACGCGACGACGAAGTACCCGTGGCGGCGCGGCGAGTCGCCTTCTCCGACAACGAAGTTCGGCGTGTATGCCGACGACCTGCCGGTCTTCGAGTGGTTCCGTGACGGCGCTCCCGAGGGTCACCGTGCCTTCGAGGCCGAGGTGATGGACTGGTCCGACGACGTCGCCTACTCGGTGCACGACGTCGAGGACGCCATCGCCTCGGGACGGCTCGACCCACGGCTGCTCCGTGACGACGCCGACGTCGACGCCGTCCTCGTCGTTGCCGGCGGCAGCTACGCCGCCGACCTCGACCGCGACGCCCTCGGTGCCGCGCTGGAACGGATCCTCGGCACGGGCACGGTGCCCACGGCATACACGGGAAGCCGGGCCGACCTGGCCCGGCTCAAGGACATGACCTCGCGCGTCATCGGCCGCTTCGTCCAAGCCGTCGAGTCGGCCACGCGCGACCGGCACGGCTGGGGGGCGCTCGTCCGGCACGAGGCGGACCTCGTCGTCCCCGACGACACCCGCGCCGAGGTCGCGGTGCTCAAGGCCGTGTCCGCGCACTTCGTCATGAACGCCGAGGAGCGGCTCGAGGTGCAGGTGGGGGAGCGGGCGGTCATCGCCGATCTCGTCGAGGCCTATCGCAGCGACCCGGCGCGGCTCGACCCGGACCTGCGCGCCGACCTCGAGGCCGCGCAGGACGACGGAGCCGCGCTGCGGGTCGTCGTCGACCAGGTCGCCTCGCTCACCGACGTGCGCGCCCTCACCCTGCACCGGCAGTGGTCGTGAGAGCGGACCGCGACGAGAGGTGACGCGGCCGCCGTCGGGGGCGGACGGCATACTGAAGCCTCGGACGTGAGCACACGAGGACGGGAGGAGCGCGCGTGGCCGGTCGGATCAACGCGGACGACATCCAGACCGTCAAGGAGCGCTCCTCCATCGAGGACGTCGTGCGCGAGCACGTCACGCTGCGACCGGCGGGGGTCGGGTCGCTCAAGGGGCTCTGCCCGTTCCACGACGAGAAGACGCCGTCGTTCACGGTGCGGCCGGCCGTCGGCGCTTACCACTGCTTCGGCTGCGGTGAGGGTGGCGACGTCATCTCCTTCGTGCAGAAGGTCGAGCACCTCACCTTCGCCGAGTCCGTCGAGCGGCTCGCCGCGAAGATCGGCATGGAGCTGCGCTACGAGGAGGGCGGCGGGCGACGCGAGGAGGGCGGTCTCGGCCGGCGCTCTCGGCTCATCGAGGCGCACCGGGTGGCCGAGGAGTTCTATGCGACGGTGCTCGTCGACCGGCCGGACGCGCGGCCGGGGCGGGACTACCTGCGCGAGCGCGGGTTCAACCGGACCGTCGCCGAGGACTACGGCATCGGGTTCGCGCCGCGCGGTGGTGAGGAGCTGACGCGGCACCTGCGCGAGAAAGGCTTCACCGAGGACGAGATGGTCACGGCCGGGCTGTCCGGGCGGGGGAGCCGGGGGCTGTACGACCGGTTCCGCGGCAGGCTGATGTGGCCGATCCGCGACATCACCGGGTCGACCGTGGGGTTCGGCGCCCGCCGCATGTTCGAGGACGACCGGATCGAGGCGAAGTTCCTCAACACCTCCGAGACGCCGATCTACAAGAAGTCGACGATCCTCTACGGGCTGGACCGGGCCAAGAAGTCGATCTCCCACGACCGGCAAGCCGTCGTCGTCGAGGGCTACACCGACGTCATGGCGGCGCAGCTCTCCGGCGTCGACGGGGCGGTCGCGACGTGCGGGACGGCCTTCGGCGTCGACCACATCAAGGTGTTGCGCCGGATCATGCGCGACGAGACTTCCGGTGCGCCGGCGCGGGTCGTCTTCACCTTCGACGGTGACACGGCCGGGCAGAAGGCCGCGATGAAGGCGTTCGGTGAGGACCAGCGGTGGGCGTCGCAGTCGTTCGTCGCCGTCGCCGCCGACGGCATGGACCCCTGCGACCTGCGCCTCGCCCGCGGCGACGCGGCGGTACGGGCGCTCGTCGAGGACGCGGTGCCGATGTTCGAGTTCGCGGTGCGCACGACGATCGCGCGCTTCGACCTTGACACCGCCGAGGGACGCGTCCAGGCGATGCGTGCGGTGGCCCCGATCGTCGGGTCGATCCGGGACACCTCGCTGCGGCCCGAGTACATGCGGACGGTGTCCGGCATGCTCGGCGTCGAGGTCGACCAGGTGCGCTCGGAGGTGTCGCGCGCCGGGCGGATCCGCGCTCGGGAGGCGGCCGAGGGGGTCCCGGCGCGTCCGGGTTCGAGTGGGCCGGGTGGCCCAGCTGGGGCGGGTGGCCGGTCACCCGCGTCCACGGACGACGTGCCCGAGCCGGGGATGGCGGAGGCGGCGTCCGCGTTGCCGCTGCCGGATCTGCGCGACCCCATGGTCATGACCGAGCGCCAGCTGCTGCAGGCCCTGCTGCAGTACCCGACCCGGTTCGCCACCGAGACGATCGACGCCGTGCCGCCCAGAGCGTTCACCGCGCCGGCGCACGCCGCGATCTTCGACGGCGTGCGCACGGTCGCGGGCCGCGCCGGCGAGCTGTCGACGGCAGCCTGGGCGGCGGCGGTGTCCGAGGCGGCGCCGCTCGCCGTGCGCGGCATGCTTGCCGAGCTGTCGGTGGCGCCGTTGCCGACGCGGGTCGACGAGTCGACCGGCCTGCCGCCGCAGCGCTACCTCGACTCCCTCGTCATCGGCGTGCACGACGCCGCGATCACCCGCCAGATCGCCGACCAGACCGCGGCGCTGCGGCGCCTGCAGAACTCACCCGAGCCCGACCAGGAGGCCATCCGTGACCGCTCCCGACAGCTCATCGAGCTCGAGATGAACCGGGCCCGCCTGCGCGATCGGCTCACCTCGTGAAGTGGGGAGGACGCGCCCGCCGCGGTGCCGTCGTGCCGCCCGAGGTGGCGTCGGCCCTCGGTGACCGCGCGCGCGAGGTGCTCGCCTGCGCGCAGGACGCGCGCTCCACGGCATACGTCATCGCGACGAAGACGCGCCTGTATGCCGTCCGCGACAGTTCCGTGGTCCTCGACCGGCCGTGGCACATGGTCGACGGCGGGTCGTGGGACGACGAGAGTCGGACGCTCACGGTGACGTGGGTCGACAGGGCGCCGGCGCAGCGGTGGGTGCTCGAGGACTTCGGGACCTTCCCTCAGGTGTTCCGCGAGCGGGTGCAGGCGTCGGTCGTCCTCGCCGACGAGGTCGACCTCGGGGCGAAGCGGCGGGCTCGGGTGGTTGTGCGCAAGGACCTCGCGACGGGCGCGTTGCTCGGGCAGACGATCCTCGGCCGTGGGGTGCGCGCGGCCGATCCGGGCGTGCGCGAGCAGACGTCCGCGGCACTCGCGAGGATCCGCGAGCAGGTCGGGCTGGACTGAGGTCGCGGCGGCGGTCGCGACGAGCTCCGTGGCGGGCCTTCGGGACCGGCTCGGCGGACGGTTCGGCGCCCGGCTCGGCCGTTTTCGTCGGGGGCCGCACCCTTTGCTAAGGTTGCGCAGCGCGCTGACGCAGGCGCCCGTCCCGGGTGCCGCCGAACGCCATTCCCCTGTAGCTCAATTGGCAGAGCAGCCGACTGTTAATCGGCAGGTTGTTGGTTCGAGTCCAACCGGGGGAGCGAGAATCGCAACTGACCAGCCCCCTTGAGTTCTAGCGGTCGTCGCAACACCCGACGTTCGGGGATGCGATGGACTTCGAGATCCGGCCGCTACGCGCGCCGCAGGGTAGGAAGAAGCTCGAGCGAGAGCGCGAGGCATACTTCCTGCTCATGGCGCAGGGCGTGAGCAGTCGCGAGGCGTGCAGGATCGTCGGGATCAACCGACGCACCGGGAAGCGGTGGCGCAATGGTTCGCCAGCAGGGAAAAGGCCCGCGCGACCACCACATTGGGTGGGGGTCGCGCGGGCCTTCTCGCCGTCGTCGGGCAGGTTCTTGTCGCTGTCGGACCGGCTCGTGATCGCGGACCTGCTGCGCGAGGGGAGATCGTTGCGGGCGATCGCCGCCGAGCTCGGCCGGTCGGTGTCCACGATCAGTCGCGAGGTCGCGCGCAACCGGCACCCGACGAACGGGCAGTACCGTCCTCATGCTGCTCAGCTGCGCGCGGAGGGCCGCCGGCCGCGCCCCAAGCCGGCGAAGATCGCCTCGCACCCGCCCCTACGAGACTTCGTCCAAGAGCATCTGGACCTGCGGTGGAGTCCGGAACAGATCGCCGTCATGCTCCGGTCCCGCTTCCCCGGCCGGGCGGAGATGAACGTGAGCACAGAGACGATCTACCAGGCGATCTACGTCCAGCCACGCGGCGGGCTGCGGCGCGAGCTCGTGACCGCGCTGCGCACCGGGCGCGCTCGTCGCAAACCCCGCCGCATGGCCCAGCAGCGTCAGCCGCGCTACTCCCACCCGATGGTCATGATCTCCGAGCGCCCGCTCGAGGTCGCCGACCGGTCCGTTGCCGGGCACTGGGAGGGTGATCTCATCATCGGCAAGGACCAGCAGTCCGCGATCGGGACCCTCGTCGAGCGCACGTCCCGGTTCCTCCTGCTCGTGCACCTGCCCGGGGACCGGTCCGCCGCCACCTTCCGCGACGCGCTCGTGCAGACGATGACGACGCTGCCGGTCGAGCTGCGTCGGTCCCATCACCTGGGACCAAGGCTCGGAGATGGGCCGCCACCACGAGTTCACCCTCGCCACCGACATCCCGGTTTACTTCTGCGACCCCGCCTCACCATGGCAACGCGGCTCGAACGAGAACACCAACGGCCTCCTGCGCCAGTACTTCCCCAAGGGCACCGACCTTCGGCGCTACGACCGCGCACACCTCGACGCCGTCGCCGACCAGCTCAACACCCGACCTCGCAAGACACTGAGCTGGCAGACGCCCGCCCAGCGCCTGCACGAGCTCCTCGGCGTCAAATGATCGACACGCATCGGTTATTATCGGTGCGTGTCGATCATCGAGTCTGAGAAGTCTGTAGCCACCACGCGAGATCTCGAACCGGCCGTCGCGCTGTTCCGCTCGCTCAGTGACCCCGCGCGGCTGGCGATCGTGCGTCGACTCGCCTCGGGTGAGGCGCGGGTAGCGGAGTTGACGCGCGACCTCGGTCTGGCGCAGTCGACGGTGTCTTCGCACGTGGCCTGCCTCAAGGACTGTGGGCTGGTCTCTGGGCGCATGGAGGGGCGGAGGGTCTTTTACTCCCTGGCGCGCCCTGAGCTGCTGGACCTGCTCAGTGCCGCGGAGACGCTGCTGGCCGCCACCGGTAGCGCCGTCGCCCTGTGCCCGACCTACGGCGTGGACGGGCAGGACTCGGCATGCTGAGCACGATCGCGGCCGCGGCCGGGCTGTTCGTCGCGACCAACATCGACGACATCGTGGTCCTGACCGTCCTGTTCGCCGTCGCCGCACGCGGGACCTCACAACTGCGCGGCTGGCAGATCGTGGCCGGGCAGTACCTCGGGCTCATCACCCTGATCGCGGTCAGCTTCCTCGCCGCCCTGGGCCTGACGATCGTCCCGGACGATTGGGTCGGCCTGCTCGGCCTGATTCCGCTCGCGATCGGCGTCCTGGCCCTCGCGCGCACCCTGCGCGGCAAGGGAGACGACGACGAGGCCGAGTCCGCGCTCAAGGCAGTCGGGCTCCTCGGCGTCGCCGGCATCACGATCGCCAACGGCGGCGACAACATCGCGATCTACACACCGGTGTTCCGCACCATGTCGACCGCCGACACCCTGATCACGATCGCCGTGTTCCTCGTCCTGCTCGCCGCCTGGTGCCTCCTCGCGCGCGCGATCGGCACCAACGAGAAGGTCACCGAAGCCCTCGAGAAGGTCGAGCACTGGCTCGTCCCCGTCGTGTTCATCGGCCTCGGTGTCTTCATCCTCTTCGAGTCCGGCACCCTCGCCCACATCGCCTCACTGCTCTGACACGAGCACGGGCCCAGTGCTTCGGCGCTGGGCCCGTACCATCAGCGACACACCACGTGTTGCGACGACCACTGGAATCCGCCCCCAAGGCTGGCAGGGGCATTCTGATTCTTGGGTGAGTCACCCATTCCGTTACCCATGAGGTTGTGACTGCCCCTCTCCGAGGTGCTGCGCGAGGTCGGACCTTGTCGCCCTTGAGGTCGCGACCGAGATGGGGGCTAGCGATGCACAATGCGTCCGCGCCGCTGAGCTGGTTGGACAGCAATCAGCCCCGGACCTCACGGTCACGGGGCTTGTTGCGTTTCCTCGAAGCTCAGCCCTTCAGGGCCTTCTTCATCAGCTTCGTCTGCTTCTTGGCCTGCTTCTTCGTGGCCTTCGTGTACGCCGCCGTCCGCTCCTTGTCCGAGCGGAAGTCGACTGCGCCGAGCGTGAAAACGCTCATGGTCTTGCGGGTGATCCCCATGTCACTCCTTGTTGTCTGCGATCCCCTGGTGGGGTTCGGTCTCAGGACTCCCGCAGTAGGCGCATGTCATCTCGCGGTTCTGCGGACCTCGTGGTGCGTTGAGCCCTCGTAGGGCCTTCCGGACAGTTGTGTTGCGTCACGCTGATTGCCTGCCCGTTGCTCATCCTTCCAACCTTTCCTGTGTCTTTCCTCTGGGCACGGGCCCTTCGACGTGAAAGTCCTCAGCGTCGGTCAGCGCATGCCGGTCTTCGTGGCGTCGGTCTGGACGCCGTCCTCGCCGGCCATCGTGGACTCCTGCTGCACGGTCTCCGCGACCTGCCCGGGCGTCGCGATGACGGCACGGCCACGCCGCGACAGCCGACGCTGGACCACCGTGGCGATCTTCGTCAGGGCGTAGTTCATGAGGATGAAGAGAATCGCCGCGACGATGTAGGCCGGGACCGTGTTGGAGAACGCCGAGCCGAGCGTCTTGGACCACGTCAGCAGCTCGGGGTAGGTCACCTGGTAGCCGAGGGCGGAGTCCTTGAGGATGACGACGAACTGGCCGATGAGCGCCGGCAGCATCGCCGTCAACGCCTGCGGCAGCTGCACGGAGCGCAGCACCTGACTCGGGGTGAGCCCCACGGAGAGCCCCGCCTCACCTTGGCCCTTGGGGAGCGCGAAGACGCCCGACCGGACCAACTCGGCGATGACCGAGCCGTTGTAGAGCGTCAGCCCGGTGACGACCGCCGCGAGCGGTGCCGTCGACGCCGAGAAGAGGTCCGTGCGCGTGTAGATGCCGAAGTAGGCAAAGATCATCATGAGCAGCACCGGCACGGCGCGGAAGAACTCGACGACGACGCCGCAGAACCAGCGGATCGGTGCGATCTGCGAGAGCCGCCCGATGCCGAACAACAGGCCGAACGCTCCCGCGAGCACGATCGAGATGAGGGCGGCCTTGATCGTGGCCCACAGGCCCTTGAGCAGGTAGTCGCGCCACACCGACCGGTCGGTCAGGAACGGCTCCCACAGGGCGGGGTTGAGCTGGCCGGCGGACTGCATCTTGCGCAGCACGACCCAGAGCAGGATGCCGAGCAGCGCGACGCCGACGACGGTGAGGATGGCGTGCCGGCGGCGGGCGCGGGGGCCGGGCGCATCGAAGAGGACCGACTGGGTGCTCATCGCTTCACCGCCAGTCGACGGGACATGCTCGTGAAGAGGATGCCGAGCGGCATGGTCAGGACGACGAAGCCGAGCGCGAAGATCGCGAAGATGAGGAACGACCCGCCTTCGAACTCGATGATCCGCTGCATCAACCCGGCTGCTTCGGCCTGGACGATGACCGCGGCGACCGTCGTGTTCTTGATGAGCGCGATGAGGACCGAGCCCAGGGGCGCGATCGAGCCTCGGAATGCCTGGGGCAGGATCACCTCGCGCATGCTCTGCCCGAAGGTCAGCCCCACCGCCCGCGCCGCCTCGGCCTGCCCGGCGGGCACCGTGTTGACGCCGGAGCGCAGCGCCTCGCAGACGAACGCCCCGTGGTAGACGGCGAGCACCACCATGGCCCACCGGAGCGCGTTCTGGTTGATGTCGTCGGCGAGGGTGACACCGAGGATGTAGGTCACGCCGAGGACGCTCAGCACCATGAGCAGGGTGAGCGGGGTGTTGCGGAAGATGTTGACGTAGGCCGAGCCGATGAAGCGCATCACCGCCACGGGCGAGACGCGCATGATCGCGGCGATCGTCCCGAGGACGAGCGCTCCGAGCCCTCCGAAGAACGACAGCTTGATCGTCCACCAGAACGCCCCGAGGACGTCGTAGTTGCTGAAGATGTCACCCATGCGCGGTGGACCTCTTCCTCACGGGAGTGGATCGCGCGGTATGCCGCCCGCCCCGGCGGGCGGACGGCATACCGAACGATGGGACGGACTCAGGGGCAGGTGTCGAACTTCGGCGGGTTCTTCGAGGTGTCCACCTTGAAGCCGGCCGGTCCGAGGTTGTCGTCGACGGCCTTCTGCCAGTCGCCGGAGTCGACCATCTTGGTCAGGGCGGTGTTGATCTTCTCGCAGAGTGCGGTGTCGCCCTTCTTGATGCCGACGCCGTAGCGCTCCTCCGAGAAGGTGTTGCCGACGACCTTGAGCTTCCCCTTGTACTGGTCCTGGGCGGCGTAGCCGGCGAGGATCGTGTTGTCCGTCGTCAGCGCGTCGATGCCGCCGGAGACGAGGGCCGCGACGCACTCGGAGTAGGTGCCGAACTCCTGCAGCTGGACGCCCGGGACCTCCTTCTTGACGTTCTCGGCCGACGTCGAGCCGGTCACAGAGCAGAGCTTCTTGCCGTTGAGCGAGTCGGGCCCGGTGATCGAGCTGTCGTCGGCGCGGACGAGGAGGTCCTGGCCGGCGATGAAGTAGGGACCCGCGAAGGACACCGTCGCCTTGCGCTTGTCGGTGATGGAGTAGGTCGCGAAGATCATGTCGACCTGACCGGTGGAGATGAGCGTCTCGCGCTGGGCCGACGGGGCCTGCACCCACTGGATGTCGCCCTCCTCGGTGCCGAGCTCCTTCGCGACGTACTTCGCCACATCGACGTCGAGGCCGGTGTAGTCGTTGCCCTCCTTGAGCCCGAGTCCCGGCTGGTCGAACTTGATGCCGATCTTGAGGCCGGAGCTGTCACCGCCGCCGCCGGAGGCGCTGTCGCCCCCGCCGTCCGAGGCGCTGTCACCGCATGCGGTGAGACCGAGGGCGAGCACCGACGCTGCGGCGATCGCGCTGAACTGGCGAACCTTCATTTTTCCTCCTGGAGTGGCTGGGCTCGGTGGTGTCAGTGGGTGAGGATCTTGCCGAGGAAGTCCTTGGCGCGCTCGCTCTTGGCGTTGGTGAAGAACTCCTCGGGGGTGTCCTGCTCGACGATCTGTCCGTCTGCCATGAAGACGACGCGGTTCGCGGCCTTGCGCGCGAAGCCCATCTCGTGGGTGACGACGACCATCGTCATGCCGTCGCGCGCGAGCCCGACCATGACGTCGAGGACCTCGTTGATCATCTCGGGGTCGAGGGCCGAGGTCGGCTCGTCGAAGAGCATGACCTTGGGGTTCATCGCGAGCGATCGGGCGATGGCGACGCGCTGCTGCTGGCCACCGGAGAGCTGCGCGGGGTACTTCTGCGCCTGCTGCTGGACCCCGACGCGCTCGAGCAGCTCCATGGCGCGCTTCTCCGCGGCGGCCTTCTTCTCCTTGCGGACCTTGATCGGGCCGAGGGTGACGTTGTCGAGGATCGTCTTGTGCGCGAAGAGGTTGAAGCTCTGGAAGACCATGCCGACGTCGGCGCGCAGCTGGGCGAGCTCCTTGCCCTCCTGCGGCAGCGGCTTGCCGTCAATGGTGATCGTGCCGGACTCGATCGTCTCGAGCCGGTTGATCGCGCGGCACAGCGTGGACTTGCCGGAGCCCGACGGCCCGATGACGACGACGACCTCACCCTTGCCGATCTCGAGGTCGATGTCGCGCAGGACGTGC
The DNA here is from genome assembly GCF_003002895.1 of Knoellia remsis. Taxonomy (GTDB): domain Bacteria; phylum Actinomycetota; class Actinomycetes; order Actinomycetales; family Dermatophilaceae; genus Knoellia; species Knoellia remsis. The sequence continues at coordinate 159,955 of NZ_PVTI01000001.1, forward strand.
AGGTCGCCGAAGTGCTTGTTCACGTCCTTGAGGACGACCAGGGGCTCAGTCATGAGCGGCAACCTACCGGGCTGTGGCGGCGATCACGGCAAACTCCAGCCAGCCGACACCGTTTCGCAACGTGCTCGGGGCCCCTCCTCCGACGACTTATTGCGCGCAGTTCGCATGCTCTATGCGAACTGCGTGCAATAAGTCGCGAGTCAGCGGTGTGGTCCGTATGCCGTCTGCGCACCGCGCGCGGGTAGGCTCGCCTCCCGGCTCGCTCGCCCGCGCGTGGGTGGGCCCCGGGGCGGTAGCTCAGTCGGTCAGAGCAGCGGACTCATAATCCGTCGGTCGTCGGTTCAAGCCCGACCCGCCCCACCGCCGCGACCTCCTTGTCCTCCGGTCACGTGAAAAAGTCACCCAATTGAACGCGTCGCCTTGACAGGGCGGACGCGGTGTCGTGTCGCGCGTGGTGTTCGTGGGACGCATGCGGCATGATGAGCCTCACGGTTCGCGAGTTCACTCGTGAGACGAACAAACAGCGCCGCCCCGCCACGAACGGCGAGGCGTCCTCACAAAGCGAGCTGGCCGGCATACAGACCGAGCCTCCGAACGGACCACGTGCGACGGCGTTGGGGAAGACGTCCCTTGCACGTGAAGGAGGCCAGGATGTCTGTCGCGACGCGACGTGTGTCGACCCGGGGAGTGGTGTTCATCCACTCGGCCCCGGCCGCGCTGTGCCCGCACATCGCGTGGGCTCTGGAGTCCGCGCTGGGCTCGCGTGTGAGCATCGACTGGACCGCCCAGCCCGCGGCGCCCGGCCACATGCGCGGGGAGTACGCGTGGATCGGCGAGCAGGGCACCGGTGCCCGTCTCGCCTCGACGCTGCGCGGATGGCAGGGCCTGCGCTACGAGGTCACCGAGGACCCGAGCGCCGGCAGCGACGGCTCGCGCTGGTCGCACACGCCGAGCCTGGGCATCCACCACTCGACGACGTCGGTCAGCGGCGACGTCGTCGTCGGCGAGGAGCGGCTCAAGGAGATCCTGCTCCTCGCGCAGGGCAGCTCCGAGGCGATCGAGGACATGCTCGGCGAGGTGCTCGGCACCGACTGGGACAACGAGCTCGAGCCGTTCCGCTACGCCGGGGACGGCGCGCCGGTGCGCTGGCTGCACAAGGTGGGCTGACCGGCATACGACATCGGCACCCACGAAGGCCCGCTCCGGTACAGGGGGAGCGGGCCTTCGTATGCCGCCCGCTCGCCTTCCGGAGGCAAGTGCAAGGGTCCGGACGGAAAGTTTCCGTCCGGACCCTTGCCATTTGCTCCCCAGGAGCAAAACACAACTAGAGCGGGATGTTGCCGTGCTCGCCGCGACGCTGGGGGGCCTCGGCGATCGCCCTGGCCAGGGCCGAGCGGGTCGCGGTCGGCTCGACGATCTCGTCGACCACCCCGATCTCGACGGCGCGAGGCAGGCCGCCGGACAGGCGGTCGTGCTCGTCGGCGAGCTGCTGTTCGACGGCCGCGCGCTCGGCGTCGTCGACCTCGGCGAGGCGGCGGCGGTGCAGGATCCGGATGGCCGCGACCGAGCCCATGACGGCGACGTGCGCGGTCGGCCACGCGAAGACGCGGGTGGCGCCGAGCGAGCGCGAGTTCATCGCGATGTAGGCGCCGCCGTAGGTCTTGCGGGTCACGAGCGTCACCCGCGGGACGGTGGCCTCGGCGAAGGCGTGCAGCAGCTTCGCGCCGCGGCGGACGACACCGTCCCACTCCTGCCCGACGCCCGGCAGGTAGCCCGGCACGTCGACGAGGACGATGAGCGGGATGCCGAATGCGTCGCACATGCGCACGAACCGCGCGGCCTTCTCCGCCGAGGGGGAGTCGAGGCAGCCGCCAAGGCGCATCGGGTTGTTCGCGATGACCCCGACGGTGCGGCCGCCGAAGCGGCCGAGCTGGGTGACGATGTTCGGTGCCCAGCGCGGGTGCAGCTCAACCGAGTCGGCGCCGGCGTCGAGGACGTTGTCGACGACGGGGTGCACGTCGTAGGCGCGCTTGGCCGACTCCGGGAACGTCTCGGCGAGGTCGATGTCCTCGACGGCGCCGACATCGAGCGTGCCCTGGTCCGCGAGCAGTGAGCACAGCTGGCGGCCGCGCTCGTAGGCCTGCTCCGTCGTCTCGGTGACGACGTGGACCACGCCACTGCGGCGCCCATGCGGCTCGGGGCCGCCGAGTCGGAGGGCGTCGACGGCCTCACCGGTGACCGAGCGAACGACGTCCGGGCCGGTGACGAAGATCCGTCCCTCCGGGCCGAGGACGACGATGTCGGTGAGCGCCGGACCGTAGGCGGCGCCACCAGCAGCCGCCCCTACGACGACCGAGATCTGCGGGATCTTGCCCGACGCGCGGGTCATGATCGCGAAGACCTCGCCGACCGCGTGCAGGCTGACGACACCCTCGGGCAGCCGCGCGCCGCCCGAGTGCCAGATGCCGACGACGGGGACGCCGTCGGCCAGCGCCCGTTCGTAGGCCGCGAGGATGACCTTGCAGCCGGCGACACCCATCGCTCCACCCATGATCGTCGCGTCCGAGCAGAACGCGACGACGGGCGTGCCCTGGACCGTGCCGACACCGGCGAGCATGCCGCTGTCGTCCTCGGGCGTGATGAGCTCGAGGGTGTCGTCGTCGAAGAACTCGATGAGGCGCAGCCGCGGGTTGCGCGGGTCGGTGGCGCGGTCCGGCTTGGGCTTCGTGGCGGCCGAGGCCTCAGCCGACGCCGCGTTGGGCTGGTGCGCCGCCATCAGATGCTCTTCACCGTGAGGGCGACGTTGTGCCCGCCGAAGCCGAAGGAGTTGTTGAGTGCCGCGATGTCGCCGTCGGGGAGTTTGCGGTGCTCGCCGCGCACGACGTCGAGGGTGATCTGCGGGTCGAAGTTCTCGATGTTGATCGTCGCGGGGGCGATGCGGTGGTGCACCGAGAGCACCGTGAGCAGGCCCTCGAGGGCACCAGCCGCGCCGAGGAGGTGTCCGGTCATCGACTTCGTGCCGGTCACGGCCATGCCGTCGGTGGCGTCGCCGAAGGCGCGGCGGATCGCGTTGGACTCGGCGATGTCGCCGACCGGGGTCGACGTCGCGTGAGCGTTGATGTGCACGATGTCCTTGGGGGACAGGCCTGCTCGCTCTACGGCTTCGGTCATGGCGCGGGAGGCACCGGCGCCCTCGGGCTCGGGAGCGGTGATGTGGTGGGCGTCCGCGCTCATGCCGGCGGAGGCCAGCTCGGCGTAGATCTTCGCGCCGCGGGCCTTGGCGTGCTCGAGCGACTCGAGGACGAGGACGCCGGCGCCCTCACCCATGACGAACCCGTCGCGGTCGGTGTCGTAGGGACGCGACGCGTGCTCGGGGTCGTCGTTGCGGGTCGAGAGGGCCTGCATCTGGGCGAAGCCGGCGAAGGGCAGCGGGTGGATCGCGGCCTCGGTGCCACCGGCGATGACGATGTCGGCGCGGCCGGCGCGGATCTGGTCGATCGCCAGCGCCATCGACTCGGCACCGGACGCGCACGCCGAGACGGCGGTATGGGCTCCGGCGCGGGCGCCGAGCGCGAGGGAGACGTTGCCGCTGCTCGTGTTGGGCATGAGCATCGGGACGGCGAGCGGGAAGACGCGGCGGACGCCCTTCTCCCGCAGGTTGTCCCACTGCGCGAGGAGGGTGTGGACGCCGCCGATGCCGGTGCCGATGGCCACCATGAAGCGTTCGGGGTCGACCTCGGGCGAGCCCGCGTCGGCCCACGCCTCACGGGAGGCGACCATGGCGTACTGCGCGCTGGGGTCCATGCGGCGGCACTCGACCTTGCTCAGCACCTCTTCGGGGGAGGTGTGGATCGAGGCGGCGAAGGTCACGGGCAGGTCGTACTCCTGCACCCACTCCTGCGTGAGCGGGCGAGCACCCGACTTCCCGGCGAGGATCGCCTCCCAGGTCTCGGTGATCGTCCCGCCGAGCGGCGTGGTGGCGCCGAGTCCGGTGACGACGACGGTGGTGTCGCTGCTCATGTGGCTCCTTGGTGTGGATCCGACTGATTGCGCACACTTCGCAGGGGTCGTGCGAACTGTGCGCAATCAGTCGTCGTGAGGGGGTTCAGCTCTGGTTGGACTGGATGTAGGAGACGGCGTCGCCGACGGTGCGGAGGTTCTTGACCTCGTCGTCGGGGATGCGCACGCCGAACTTCTCCTCGGCGTTCACGACGATCGTCATCATCGACAGCGAGTCGATGTCGAGGTCGTCGGTGAAGGCCTTGTCGCTCTGGACGGCCTCGGGGTCGAGACCGGTCTCCTCGTTGACGATCTCGGCGAGACCCGCGAGGATCTCCTGCTCGCTCTGAGCCATGTCCTGCTCCTTCGTGTGAGTCGGTCCGCCCTGTGCGGACCGGGTTGTACGGGTGGTGCTGTGGCCCTGATGACCCGTGGACCGCGGGAGTGCGAATTCAGTTGTCCCGTATGCCGTTCCGCGCGTTGCGCGGCCGCCGCACCGGAGTGCCCCGAAGGTGGCTACGGGAGGACGACCACCTGCGCGGCATACGAGAGACCGGCCCCGAAACCGATCTGCAGCGCGAGGGCGCCACTGCCGACCTGACCTTCGCGCAGCAGGCGCTCGGTCGCGAGCGGCACCGATGCGGCGGAGGTGTTGGCGGAGTCGACGATGTCGCGGGCGACGACGACGTGCTCGGGCATCCGCAGCTGCTTGCACATCGCGTCGATGATGCGGATGTTCGCCTGGTGGGGGATGAACGCGTCGAGCTGGTCGGCGGTGACGCCCGCGGCGTCGAGGGCCTTCTGGGCCACCGGGGCCATGCCCCACACGGCCCAGCGGAAGACGCTCTGTCCCTGCATGCCGATCGTCGGCCAGCCGAGGTCCTGGTCGCGCATCTCGGTCCAGGACTCGTTCTGCGAGATGACGCGCCACTTGTCGCCCTCGGAGCCCCAGACGGTCGGGCCGATCTGCGGGGTGTCGGACGGCGACACGACGGCCGCGCCGGCGCCGTCGCCGAAGATGAACGCCGTGCCGCGGTCGGTCGGGCTGGTGAAGTCGGAGAGCCGTTCGACGCCGATGACGAGGACGTGCCGGGCGCTGCCGCCGCGGACCATGTCGTGGGCGAGGGAGATGCCGTGGCAGTAGCCGGCGCACGCCGCGGAGATGTCGAAGGCGGCCGGGTTCCCGGCGCCGAGGCGGTCGGCGACGATCGGCGCGGCGGCCGGGGTCTGGTAGGGGTGCGACACCGTCGCGAGGACGACGGCGTCGACGTCCTTGGGCTCGATGCCGGCCATCGCCAGGGCGTCGCGCGACGCGGCCTCGGACATGTCGACGACGCTCTCGCCGTCACCGGCGAAGTGGCGTGTCTTGATGCCGGAGCGCTCCTGGATCCACTCGTCCGAGGAGTCGATCGCCTCGACGATCTCGGAGTTGGGGACGACCCGTCGCGGGCGGTAGGCGCCGATGCCGGAGATGCGGGTGTGCGCCGAGCCGGTGGTCGTCGCGATGGCGGGGGCGGAGGCCATGTCAGCCCTCCTCGGGGTGCAGGCGGAGGATGGGCTGGCCCGGCGAGACGGGGTCGCCGTCCTCGACGAGCCATTCGACGACGCGACCGCCGTGGGGCGCGACGACCTCGTAGGTGTCGCGCAGGGTGCCGACGGTGGCGATGGTGCTCCCGGCCGCGACAGCGGTGCCGGGCTCGCTCACGGCGAAGTTCACCATCCCCTTGGCGGGGCTGATGACGAGGCGCCACGTCGGGTCCTGGGCCATGCCGCGGGCGACGCCGTGCTCCTTGACCATGCGGTGGGCGGCATCGAGGTCGTCCGGGGACTTCAGCGCGAGCAGCTCGACGTCCTTGAGGGCCCGCTTGGCCAGGCCCGTGAGGGTGCCGGCCGGCGGGATCTCGATGATGCCGGTGACGCCGAGCTCGCGGAACGTCTCCATCGTGAGGTCCCAGCGGACCGGGTTGCTCACCTGGCTCACGAGGCGCGAGAGGACCTCGCGGCCGCTGTGCACGACGGCGCCGTCGCGGTTGGACACGAGCGGCACGCGGGCGTCATGCGTCGACATCGCCCGGGCGTAGCCGGCGAGGACGTCGACGGCAGGCGCCATGTGCTCGGTGTGGAAGGCGCCGGCGACCTTGAGCGGGATGACCCGGGCCTTGGCCGGCGGGTCGGCGGCGAGGGCGGCCAGCTGCTCCATCGTTCCCGCGGCGACGACCTGTCCCGCGCCGTTGATGTTCGCAGGGGTGAGGCCGTGGCGCTCGATCGTCGCGGTGACGTCGTCGGGGTCACCGCCCATGACGGCGCTCATCCCGGTCGGCTGCACGGCGCTCGCGGCGGCCATGGCGTTGCCGCGCTCGCGCACGAAGACCATCGCCTGCTCGGCCGAGATGACGCCTCCGGCGGCGGCCGCGGTGATCTCGCCGACGGAGTGGCCGGCACCGGCGCCGACGAGGCGGAAGCCGTCGGCCGGGTGCTCGAAGAGCGCGAGCAGCGACACGAGGCCGGAGGCGACGATGAGGGGCTGCGCGACGGCCGTGTCCTTGATCGTCTCCTCGTCGGACTCGGTCCCGTGCGTCACGAGGTCGATCCCGGCGACGGCGGAGAGCCAGCCGAGACGCTCACGCACCCCGGGGATCTCGAGCCAAGGGGAGAGGAAGCCTGGGGTCTGGGAGCCCTGTCCGGGGCACACGATCACGAGCACCCCTTCAGCGTCGCCCCTCCCGAGACCTCCGGGCCCCCGCGGCGACGACGATTCTCTCGCGCGCATTCTGTAGGTTTCCTACAACGGCCGGTATGCCGTCCGCGCGCCTCGCGGTGCGGCCGCGCCGGAGGTGGGCGGCCCAGGAACGTGCGGCTCAGCGAGGCGGCGGGTCAGTGATCGGGCGCGGCGGGTCGCGGTCGCTCGGGACGTTCCGGGGTGACCCGTGCGAAGGCCAGGGCGAGTCGCACCGTCTGCGCGTCGTGCGGGTCGGTGAGGTCGTAGCCGGTGACGTCGGCGATACGTGCCAGCCGGTAGCGCACGGTGTTGGGGTGCACGAAGAGGGTGCGTGCCGTGCCCTCGAGACCCTGCCCGCCGTCGAGGTAGGCCGCTGCCGTCTCGAGGAGGTTGCTGCCGCCGCTCGCCGAGAGTGGGGCGTGGATGCGCGAGACGAGCGCGGCCCGGGCCGGCAGGTCGCCGAGCAAAGCCCGTTCGGCGAGCAGGTCGTCGCTGAGCACCGGCCGCGGAGCGGCCGGCCACGCCGGTGCGGCCGCGTGACCGGACAGCGCCGCACGGGCGCTGCGCCCCGCGGCATACAGGTGTGGCACGACGGGACCGACGACGATCGGTCCCTCGCCGAACGCGGCGGCGAGGTCGGTCGCGGTGGCGAGCGGGTCGCTCACGCCACCGGCGATGCACACGAGGCGGCGACCGTGGATGGCGATGAGCAGCTCGACGTCGTGCCGCTTGGCGCCGCGCCGCAGGGTGTCGACGACGCGGTCCTGGGGCGAGTCCGGGGTCGTCCCGGCGATGACGCAGACGTCGGTCGTCGTGCCCCACCCGAGTGCGGAGGCGCGGGACTGCATCGACTCGTCGGCCTCGCCGCGGATGACGGCGTCGACGACGAGCGCCTCGAGCCGGGCGTCCCAGGCACCGCGCGCCTCGGCCGCCTGGGCGTAGACGTGCGCCGCCGAGAAGGCGATCTCACGGCTGTAGCGCAGCACCGCCTCGCGCATCTTGTCCTCGTCCCCGCGGGCGGCGAGGTCGCTCGTCGAGCGCTCGACGACGTCGACGACGGTGCGCACGAGGTCGAGGGTCTGCGCCAGGCTGATCGAGCGGGTCAGCTCGCGGGGCGCCGTGCCGAACACGTCGGCGGTGACGTGCGCGCCCTCCTGGCTGCCGGTGAACCAGTCGATGAAGCTGCGGATGCCGGCCTGCGCGACGAGCCCGACCCAGGACCGCTCCTCGGCGGGCAGCGAGCGGTACCACTCGTGCCGCGACTCCATCTGCTGGACCGCGGCGGCGCCGAGGTCGCCCGCGGCGCGCTCGACCCGTCGGCGGGTCGCCGCCGAGGCCCGGGTGCGCTTGGAGATCACGAACCGGATTCTATTTGTATGCCGCGCACAAGCACGCGTGCCCAGCCCCAGTCTCCGCCAGCGCCCCGTCTCAGCATTATCGGGTCGCCCGATACGCTCCCGCTCGACCCGAGAAGGCTTGTCGGGTCGAGCCTGCCCTTATCGGGTCGCCCGATAATGCTGAGGTCCGCCTGGACCTCGGGCGTCTCTGGCGTCACGCCTCAGTCGGTGCCGAACTCCATCGCGGCGGAGTCGAGGGCACTCTCGTCGCCCTCACCCGCAACCGACGGGTTCGCGGTGATCCGGTCGTAGCCACCAGCGGGCAGCTCACCGAAGAGCGTGCCGTTCTCGACAAGGATCTGGCCCTCGTCCATGGGCTGGCCGGCGTAGACCTCGAGCTTGGCACGGCTGTCGGCGATGTCGAGGTTGCGCATCGTCAGCTGGCCGATGCGGTCGAGCGGCCCGAAGGCGGCGTTCTCGACCCGCTCCATCGACAGCTTGTCGGGGTGGTAGCTGAAGTTCTCGCCGCGGGTGTCGAGGATCGAGTAGTCCTCGCCGCGCCGCAGCCGCAGGGTGACCTCGCCGGTGACGACGGAGGCGATCCACCGTTGGATGGACTCACGCATCATCAGCGCCTGCGGGTCGAGCCAGCGCCCTTCGTAGAGCAGCCGACCGAGTCGGCGGCCCTCGTTGTGGTAGTTCGCGATCGTGTCCTCGTTGTGGATCGCGTTGAGCAGCCGCTCGTAGGCGATGTGCAGCAGCGCCATGCCCGGCGCCTCGTAGATCCCGCGCGACTTCGCCTCGATGATCCGGTTCTCGATCTGGTCGCTCATGCCGAGCCCGTGCCGGCCACCGATGGTATTGGCGAGGTGGACGAGCTCCACCGGCTCGAGCTCCTGCCCGTTGATCGCGACCGGGCGGCCGTGGACGAACCGCACGGTGACGTCCTCGGGCTCGATGACGACCGAGGAGTCCCAGTGCGCGACGCCCATGATCGGCTCGACGATCTCCATCGACTCGTCGAGGTGCTCGAGCGTCTTGGCCTCGTGCGTCGCGCCCCAGATGTTCGCGTCGGTGGAGTAGGCCTTCTCGGCGCTCGCCCGGTAGGGGAGGTCGCGCTCGGTGAGCCACTGCGACATTTCGTGCCGACCGCCGAGCTCGCCGACGAACTGCGGGTCCAGCCACGGCTTGTAGATCCGCAGGTCAGGGTTCGCGAGCAGGCCGTACCGGTAGAACCGCTCGATGTCGTTGCCCTTGAAGGTCGACCCGTCACCCCAGATCGACACGTCGTCGGCGAGCATCGCCCGCACGAGCAGGGTGCCGGTGACGGCGCGGCCCAAGGGAGTGGTGTTGAAGTAGGTCCGCCCGCCGGAGCGGATGTGGAACGCGCCGCACGCGATCGCGCTCAGGCCCTCCTCGACGAGCGCGCTGCGGCAGTCGACGAGCCGGGCGATCTCGGCGCCGTACTGACCCGCGCGGTCCGGGACCGTGTCGATCTCGGGCTCGTCGTACTGCCCGAGGTCGGCGGTGTAGGTGCACGGGATCGCCCCCTGCTCGCGCATCCACGCGACGGCGACGGAGGTGTCGAGACCTCCGGAGAAGGCGATGCCGACGCGCTCGCCGACGGGCAGTGACGTGAGTACCTTGGACACGAATGCAAGACTATACAGAGCGACGCATACTCACAAATTCAGGTCGTATGCCGTTGCGCACCTGCCGTGAACCCGTCACTTGCCGTCCATGTCGCCTTCGGCGCGATTCCACCGGGTGCCGGGAGGTTGGTGCGCCATGCGACGACTCCTTGTCTCCCTGTCCCTGGTCGCCGGCCTCGGCCTCACGACCGCCGCGACGATCGCCCCGGCCCAGGCCGACGCACCCCCGTCCTCGAACGGCCGTGCCAAGTTCACCGAGCCGACGATCTACGCCCACCGCGGCGCGTCCGGCTACCGCCCCGAGCACACGCTCGCGGCCTACCGTCTCGCCGTCCAGCAGGGCGCCGACTACATCGAGCCCGACCTCACGATGACCAAGGACGGCGTCCTCGTGGTCCGGCACGAGCCGGAGATCAGCGGCACGACCGACGTCTCGACCCGTCCCGAGTTCGCCTCGCGCAAGACCACCAAGACGGTCGACGGCGGGTCGATGACCGGCTGGTTCGTCGAGGACTTCACCCTCGCCGAGCTCAAGACGCTGCGGGCCAAGGAGCGGCTGCCGCAGCTGCGCCCGGAGAGCGCGAGCTACGACGGCCAGTTCCAGGTGCCGACCTTCGACGAGATGCTCGCCCTGCGGGCCGAGCTCAGCGCCCAGACCGGCCGGACCATCGGCGTCATCCCCGAGATCAAGCACTCGACCTACCTGCACGCGAACGGTTTCGACCCCGAGGTCGCCGTGATGGAGTCGCTGCGGGGCTTCGGCCTCAACCGGCCCAACGCCGCCGTGTGGGTCCAGAGCTTCGAGCTGACGAACCTCATCCGCCTGCGCGAGGAGCTCGGCTACAAGGCCAGCCTCGTCTTCCTCGTCACCAAGAACGGCGCGCCCTACGACCTCGTCGCCCAGGGTGACCCGCGCACCTACGCCGACCTGCTCACCCCGGCGAGCCTCAAGCAGCTGTCGAAGACCCTCGACGGCATCGGGCCGGAGAAGGCGCTCGTCATCCCGCGCAAGGCCGACGGCACGCTCGGCACGCCGACGAGCCTCGTCGCCGACGCCCACAAGGTGGGGCTCGACGTCACGGCCTGGACGTTCCGGGCCGAGAACTCCTTCCTCCCCGTCGACTACCGGGTCGGCACGAACCCGGCCGCCTACGGCCGCATGGCCGACGAGGTCACGACGTACTTCGAGGCCGGCATCGACGGAGCCTTCTGCGACCAGCCGGACATCTGCGTGCAGGCGCGCAAGAAGTTCCTCGCGAACCGCTGACGCGGAGCCAGCCACACCACGAACGAGAGGCGGTATGCCGGGTGCGCACCCGGCATACCGCCTCTCGTTGTCGTTCCGCGCCTCGGCGAAGAAGCGTCAGGAGTCGCCGCCCTCGTTGCCGCTCGTGCCGGCGCGCACGTCGAGCAGGTCGTACTTCTCGGCGGCCTTGCCCGGCACGTCGGCCGGGACCTCGCCGCGCTCGGCGAGGACCTGGAGGGTGCGCACGACGAGCGAGGGGCCGTCGATGTGGAAGAAACGCCGCGCCGCCGGACGGGTGTCCGCGAAGCCGAACCCGTCGGCGCCGAGGGAGTGGAACTCGCCCGGCACCCACTGGGCGATCTGGTCCGGCACGGCACGCATGTAGTCCGACGTCGCGAGGACCGGGCCGGGCGCGTCCTGGAGCTTTTCGGTGACGTAGGGCGTGCGCTGCTCCTCGTCGGGGTGGAGGAAGCGCTGCTCGTCGGCGGCGAGGCCGTCGCGGCGCAGTTCGCCCCACGAGGTCACCGACCAGACGTCGGCGGCGACGCCCCAGTGGTCGGCGAGCAGCCGCTGGGCCTCGAGCGCCCACGGAACCCCGACGCCCGAGGCGAGGAGCTGCGCGCGCGCCGGCTCGTGCGTCCAGCCCTCGGTGTCGGCCTTGTTCAGCAGGTACATGCCGCGCACGATGCCGTCGACATCGACGTCCTCCGGCTCGGCCGGCTGGACGATCGGCTCGTTGTAGACGGTGAGGTAGAAGATGACGTTCTCGGGGTCCTCGCCGTACATCCGCTCCAGGCCGCTGCGCATGATGTGCGCGATCTCGTAGCCGTAGGCCGGGTCGTAAGCGACGACCGCCGGGTTCGTCGAGGCGAGCAGCGGCGAGTGCCCGTCGGCGTGCTGCGTCCCCTCACCCGTGAGGGTGGTGCGGCCCGCGGTGGCGCCGATGAGGAAGCCGCGGGTCAGCTGGTCGGCCGCGGCCCAGATCGAGTCGCCGGTGCGCTGGAACCCGAACATCGAGTAGAAGACGTAGATCGGGATCATCGGCTCGCCGTGCGTCGAGTAGCTCGACCCCGCCGCCGTGAACGCCGCCATCGAACCGGCCTCGTTGATTCCGGCGTGCAGGATCTGGCCCGTCTCCGACTCGCGATAGCTCAGCATGAGGTCGTGGTCGACGGGCGTGTAGTTCTGCCCGTGCGGGTTGTAGATCTTCAGCGTCGGGAAGAAGCTGTCCATGCCGAACGTGCGCGCCTCGTCGGGGATGATCGGGACGATCCGCTTGCCGAACTCCTTGTCCCGCATGAGGTCCTTGAGCAGCCGGACGAAGGCCATCGTCGTGGCCACCTGCTGCTTGCCCGAGCCCTTCTTCATCTGCTTGTAGGCGTCGTCGCCGGGCAGCTGGACCTGGGTGTACTTGCTGCGCCGCTCCGGCACCCAGCCGCCGAGCTCCTTGCGGCGCTCGAGCATGTACTGGATCGTCGGGTCGTTCGGGCCGGGGTTGAAGTACGGCGGCTCGTAGGGGTTCTCGTCGATCTGCGCGTCGGTGATCGGCAGGCGCAGCACGTCGCGGAACGTCTTGAGGTCGTCCACCGTCATCTTCTTCATCTGGTGGGTCGCGTTGCGTCCGGCGAAGTGGCTGCCGAGGTTGTAGCCCTTGATCGTGTGGGCGAGGATCACCGTCGGCTGACCGGTGTGGTTGACCGCGGCCTGGTAGCCGGCGAACACCTTGCGGTAGTCGTGCCCGCCGCGCTGCAGGTCGTGCCAGATCTGGTCGTCGGTCATGCCCTCGACCATCTTGCGGGTGCGCGGGTCGCGCCCGAAGAAGTGCTCACGGACGTAGGCGCCGTCGTTCGCGCGGAACGTCTGGTAGTCACCGTCGGTCGTCGTGTTCATGATGTGCCGCAGCGCGTGGTCGCGGTCGGCGGCGAGCAGCGGGTCCCACCCGCGGCCCCAGATGACCTTGATGACGTTCCAGCCGGCGCCGCGGAAGAACGCCTCGAGCTCCTGGATGATCTTGCCGTTGCCGCGCACCGGGCCGTCGAGGCGCTGCAGGTTGCAGTTGATGACGAAGGTGAGGTTGTCGAGCTCCTCGTTCGCCGCCAGCTGGAGCAGCCCGCGCGACTCCGGCTCGTCCATCTCACCGTCGCCGAGGAAGGCCCACACCCGCTGCTCGGACGTGTCCTTGATGCCGCGGCCATGAAGGTACTTGTTGAACTGCGCCTGGTAGATCGCGTTCATCGGCCCGATGCCCATCGACACCGTCGGGAACTGCCAGTACTCCGGCATCATCCGCGGGTGGGGGTAGGACGACAGCGCCCGGATCTGCCCGTCCACGATGTGCGACTTCTCCTGGCGGAAACCGTCGAGCTCGGTCTCGCCGAGACGGCCCTCGAGGAACGAGCGCGCATACATGCCGGGGGAGGCGTGGCCCTGGAAGAAGACCTGGTCGCCGCCGCCGGGGTGGTCCTGGCCGCGGAAGAAGTGGTTCATCCCGACCTCGTAGAGCGTCGCCGCGGACGCATACGTCGAGATGTGCCCGCCGACCGAGATGCCGGGGCGCTGGGCGCGGTGCACCATGACCGCGGCGTTCCAGCGGATCCACCGGCGGTACTGCCGCTCGACCTCCTCGTCACCGGGGAACCAGGGCTCCTGCTCCTGGTCGATGGTGTTGACGTAGTCGGTCGCGGTCAGCGACGGGACGCCGATCTGGTTCTCCCGAGCGCGCTCCAGCAGTCGCAGCATGACGTAGCGGGCGCGCTGGCGGCCGCCCTCGTCGATGAGGCTGTCCAACGAGTCGAGCCACTCCGAGGTCTCCTCGGGGTCGATGTCGGTGAGGCTGCTGGGGAGGCCATTGAGGATGGGGCCGGCTTCCTCGCGGAACGTCACGACGTCTGTCCCTTCTACTTCACTCGGCGGCCGGTCGGTCGCCCTGACGGCGACACCGGTGGTCGCCTCGAACCATCCTGTCACCCGGAGTGGTGGCCGTCACACTCGGTCCGGCTGGCAGTCTTGGGCGTATGCCGTCCCAGCCCGACCCGTCCGCCGTCACCCTCCGCGGTGGTGAGCTCGCGTGGCGCCCGGTGTCTCCGGCGCTGCGCACCGTCCGGCTCATCACTCTCTTCGTGTGGTTGGGGCCGTTCCTGATCGGGTTCGTGCTGGCTGCCCTGTTCGTCAGCCCGTGGTTCGGGATCGGGGCGGGGGTCGTGGCGGCGCTGCTCGCCTGGGGGACCTGGCTCATCGTCCGGCAGGTGTCGGCGATCTCGTGGATCGAGCTCGACGAGGAGATCGTCATCCGCAAGGGCCGGCTCTGGCGCTCCCTCGTGAGCATCCCCTACGGCCGGCTCCAGTACATCGACGTCGAGTCCGGGCCCCTCATGCGATCGCGCGGCATCGCGTCGTGTGAGTTCCACACGGCCTCACCGGCCAGCGGTGGGACCCTTCCCGGCCTGCCGCTGGAGGAGGCCGAGGCGCTGCGCGGCCGGCTGGCTGCGCGCGGTGAGGCACAGCGAGCAGGCCTGTGACACAAGCCAACTCGCGGCCTCCCACCTCATCCCTCGGTGACTGGCAGCACCTCCACCCGTTGTCGCCGATCGTGCGCGGCGGTCTCGTCGGCCTCGGCATCGTCGGGTATGCCGCGTCGCAGCTCGTCGACGACGTCTTCCGGTCCGCGGGGGAGGGTGAGAGCGGCGACGACGGACCGGGGGTGAGCGACGGTCTCGGCTACCTCTTCGACCACTCGCTCGTCGCCGCCGCCGTCATCGTCGGGTTCCTCGCCCTCGTCGGCTTCTTCGGGTGGCTGTCGTGGCGGTTCGCGAAGTTCCGCGTCGCCGACGGCCAGATCGAGTACCGCAAGGGCTGGCTCTTCCGTGAGCACCGGCAGGTCCCGCTCGCGCGGGTCCAGGCGATCGAGATCAGCCGCCCCCTCCTCGCGCAGCTCACCGGCCTCTCCCAGGTCGTCGTCCAGTCGGCCGGGGGTGGCGACTCCCACCTCAAGCTGGCCTTCCTCGGCGCCGGCCGGGCCGACGAGGTTCGGCGCGAGCTGCTCGACCTCGCCGGACGCAGCGACGAGACCCGTCTCGATGCCGAGGACCGGCTGGTGTCGGACGGTCCCGACGGGTCCCAGCCCGCCACGCCGGCCGCGTCACGCGACGAGGGGCGCGAGGTGCTCCGCGTCCCGAACTCGCGACTCTTCGTCGCGACGATCCTGCACGGCGGGACGATCTTCCTCGGGGCCATGGCGTTCGTCGCGGGAGGTGCCGCGATCGCGGCATACGGGACGTCCTTCTCCGCGCTGACCGGAGCCGTGGTCGCGTTGCCCGCGCTCGGCCCGATCGCGTTCGGTGTCGCCGTGAACCGCGTCCAGGAGCTGCTCAAGCACGGCAACTTCCGGCTCGCCGAGACGGGTCGGTCGGTGCGCGTGCAGCATGGCCTCACCGACAAGCGCACGACCTCCGTGCCACTGCACCGGATCCAGGCCGTCGAGATGGTGCAGCCGTTGTGGTGGCGCCGGTTCGGCTGGTGGCGGGTGCGGGTCAACGTCGCGGGCGTCGGCTCGGAGGGCGCCACCGGGGAGGCCGACGAGACGACGATGCTCCCCGTCGGCACCTTCGATCAGGCGCTCCGCGTGCTCACCCTGCTCGACCCGGCACTGTCCGAGGACGACCTGCGGCAGGCCGCGCTCGGGGACGGCACGACCGGGGGCTGGACCCTCGTCTCGGAGCGCGCCCGGGTCTTCGACTGGCTCAGCTGGCGACGCGCCGGGTTCGCCGTCACGGCGCACTCCCTGCTCGTGCGCACCGGCCGCCTGTCGCGGCGCGTCGCCTCGATGCCGCACGCCCGGGTGCAGTCGCTCACGCTCGAGCAGGGGCCGTGGGAGCGGCGACGGCGACTCGCCGGTGTCACGCTCGTCTCCACCCCCGGACCCGTGACCGTCGCGGCCCGCCACCTCGACGTCGACGTGGCGACCGCGCTGTTGCACGACGAAGCGGCCCGCGCTCGCGAGGCGCGTCGGCTCACCCGGGCCCGCTCCAGCGGTGGCGACGTGCTCGTCTCGGACGGCGACCGAATCCCACGAACCGGTTGCACGGCATACGGCACAACAGGTCAACTAGTGGCGCCGGAGCATCCGGCGACCGAGCCCGCGAAGCCCGCGGACGGCATACCCCACGACCCCGTCGCGCGACGGGACGACGAAAGGACGCATCAGTGAACGCCCCTGCACCACCTGCCGACAACGGCGGTGACCTGCCGGACGTCGTGGCGCGCCTCGGGTTCGCCGCGGAGCAGATCGTGCAGGAGGTCGGCTGGGACGACGACGTCGACAACGACGTGCGCTTCGCCGTCGAGGACGTCGTCGGGTCCGACCTCGAGGACGAGGACTACACCGGCGAGGTCGACGCCGTCGTGCTGTGGTGGCGCGACGAGGACGGCGACCTCACCGACGCGCTCATCACCCTCGTGGGCGTCCTCGGCGACGGCGGGTTCGTCGTCGCGCTCACGCCGAAGGACGCGGACGCAGGTGCCGTCGACGCCGCCGAGCTCGACGAGGCCGCGACGACCGCGGGCCTGCACACGGCCGGCGCCTTCCCGCTCTCGTCAACATGGCGAGCGACCAAGCTCGTCGCGACGAAGGCCCGCCGCTGACTCGCGCGGCCACTCTGCGGCAGACTGCCTGCCATGAGTGACGTCCAGGCCGGTCTCGCCGTGGGGGAGCGCGCCCCCGAGTTCACGCTGCGCGACCAGAACGGCGCCGACGTCTCGCTCGCCGACTTCCGCGGCGACAAGAGCGTCCTGCTCGTGTTCTACCCGTGGGCGTTCTCGGGCATCTGCACCGGCGAGCTCACCGAGATCCGCGACGACCTCGGGGCGTTCGTCAGCGACGACGTGCAGGTGCTCACCATCTCGTGCGACGCGATGTTCTCGCTGCGTGCGTATGCCGACCGCGAAGGCTACTTCTTCCCGCTGCTGTCGGACTTCTGGCCGCACGGCGAGGTGGCCCGCGCGTACGGCGTCTTCGACGAGCAGGCCGGGGTCGCGCTGCGGGGCACGTTCCTCGTCGACCCCGAAGGGATCGTCCGCTGGTCCCTCGTGACCGGCATCGGTGAGCGGCGCGACTTCAGCGGCTACCACGCCGCCCTCGCCCGCGCCTGACGCCCGCCTGACACAATGGGCGACCGGTCGCGGCTCGTTGCCGCGCCGGGGCCTGTAGCTCAGGTGGTAGAGCACCGCGTTTACACCGCGGGTGTCGTCGGTTCGAGGCCGGCCGGGCCCACATGACTCATCGGCTGCGCGACGTCGTCGACGTCCTCGAGAGCCTCTATCCGCCCGCCACCGCCCAGTCCTGGGACCAGGTCGGCCTCGTCACCGGAGACCTCGAGCAGCCCGTCGAGCGCATCCTGCTCGCCCTCGACCCGACGCTCGAGGTCATCGCCGAGGCGCGCGCGGTCGGCGCGAACCTGCTCGTGACGCACCACCCGTTGCTCATGCGCGGCGTGCACTCGGTCGCCACGACGACCGCCAAGGGTGCGAGCGTCACCGAGCTCGTCGTCGGGGACATCGCGCTCTACGTCGCGCACACCAACGCCGACGTCGCCGAGCGCGGGGTCAACGAGGCGCTGGCGCGCGCGGCCGGGCTCATCGACGTCGAGGCGCTCGCGATCGTCGAGGAGCAGCCGCTGGGTCGCGTCGGGCGCCTGCCGTCGCCGATGTCACTGGGTGCCTTCGCGCAGGGCCTGTATGCCGCCCTCCCGCAGTCCGCGGTCGGGCTGAGGGTCGCGGGCCCGGCCGACGCGCCGGTCGAGAAGGTCGCGGTGCTCGGGGGAGCCGGGGACGACCAGTTCACCGCGGTGCGGTCGAGTGGCGCCGATGTCTACGTCACGGCCGACCTGCGCCACCACCCGGCGTCGGAGGCGCGCGAGGAGGCCAGGGGTGGGCCGCCCTACCTCGTCGATGCCGGCCACTGGTCGAGCGAGTCGGTGTGGCTTCCTGACCTGCGGGACGCGCTGACCGATGCGCTTAGGGTGGAGGTCGACATCAGCACAGTGCGCACCGACCCGTGGACATTCACGGTCGGCGCCGACAACCTCGGAGGCACCCCGTGAAGGCCGACCCCCAGCGTCAGCTCAAGCTGCTCGACCTCCAGGCTCTCGACACGCGCTTGTCGCAGATCGCGCACGCCCGGCGCACTCTCCCGCAGCTCGCCGAGATCGAGGACCTCGAGGGCAAGGCGCGGCTCATCGACGACCAGCTCGTGCGCACTCGCACCGAGCTCGGCGACGTCCAACGCGAGGTCGCGAAGGCCGACGCCGACGTCCAGCAGGTGCGCGACCGAGCCGCCCGGGACCAGCAGCGCCTCGACTCCGGTGTCGGGACGGCCAAGGACCTCACGGCGATCCAGCACGAGCTCGAGTCCCTCGCTCGCCGCCAGGGCGAGCTCGAGGAGGTCGAGCTCGAGGTCATGGAGCGCGCCGAGGCGATCCAGTCCGACCTCGGCGAGCTCGAGCGCGGGCGTGGAGAGCTGACCGAACGGCTCGACTCCCTTGCCGCGGAACGGGATGCGCGCTTCGCCGAGCTCGACGACGAGGCGTCGAGCGTGGGTGCCCCACGCGCGGGGCTCGTGGACGAGGTCGGGGCCGACCTCGTCGGGCTCTACGACAAGATCCGCGAAATGAGCGGCACCGGCGCAGCCGCACTGCGTCAGCGCCGCTGCCTCGGGTGCCAGCTCGAGCTCAATGCGGTGGAGCTGCGTGCCATCAAGGACGCGCCCGAGGACGAGGTGCTCCGTCACGAGGAGTGCCGCCGCATCCTCGTGCGCACGCCCGAGTCCGGTCTCTGAGCGCTGCCCGCTGCGGTCACGCGGCGCGGCCTACGCTGGCGTCATGAGCTATGCCGGTGACGTCACCCCGCAGGACGCGTATGCCGCGGTGACCGGTTCGCAGGACGCCGTCCTCGTCGACGTGCGCACCCATGCGGAGTGGTCGTACGTCGGTGTGCCACAACTGGACTCGTCGCATGAGCCGGTGCTCGTCGAATGGCAGTCCTACCCCGATGGTCGCCGCAACGAGCGATTCGTCGACCAGCTGCGCGAGGCCGGTGTGCGCGAGGGGACGCCGCTGTACTTCCTGTGCCGGTCCGGGGTGAGGTCGGTCGCGGCTGCGGAGGCGGCGACCGCCGCCGGTCTCGGGCCGGCATACAACGTCCTTGACGGGTTCGAGGGCGGCCACGACGCCGACGGCCACCGCACGCTCGCCGGCTGGAAGGTCGCCGGGCTGCCGTGGAGGCAGGGCTGACATGGCCGACGTGACCCCCGGCGACGCGTTCCGTCCCGACACCCTCGCGGTACGAGGAGGCCTGTCCCGCAGCGGTTTCGACGAGACCAGCGAGGCGATGTTCCTCACCTCCGGCTTCGTCTACTCGTCCGCCGAGGAGGCCGAGGCGGCGTTCAAGGACGAGATCGACAAGTTCATCTACAGCCGCTACGGCAACCCCACCGTGGCGACGTTCGAGGAGCGGCTGCGGCTGCTCGAGGGAGCCGAGGCCTGTTTCGCGACGGCGTCCGGCATGGCCGCCGTGTGGGTCGCGCTCGCCGCGCTCTGTGGTGAGGGCGACCGGATCGTCGCGTCCCGGGCGCTCTTCGGGTCGTGCTTCGTCATCATCGACGAGATCCTGCCGCGGTTCGGGGTCGAGGCCGTCTTCGTCGACGGGCCCGACCTCGACCAGTGGCGCGAGGCCCTGTCCGAGCCGACGGCGGCGGTCTTCTTCGAGACGCCGAGCAACCCGATGCAGGAGCTCGTCGACATCGCGGCCGTCTCGGAACTCGCGCACGCTGTCGGGGCCAAGGTCGTTGTCGACAACGTCTTCGGGACGCCGGTCTTCTCGCGCCCGCTCGACCACGGCGCCGACATCGTCGTCTACTCGGCGACGAAGCACATCGACGGTCAGGGTCGCGTCCTCGGCGGCGCCGTCCTCGGGCCGGCCGAGTTCATCGACGGCCCGGTGAAGAACCTCATGCGGCACACGGGCCCGTCGATGTCGCCGTTCAACGCGTGGGTGCTGACCAAGGGGCTCGAGACGATGAGCCTGCGGGTCGAGCGCATGCACGCGTCCGCGCTGGCCTTGGCGCGTCACCTTGAAGGGCGGGACGGCATCGTCCGCGTCGTGCACCCCATGCTCGAGTCACACCCGCAGCACGAGCTGGCGCAGCGGCAGATGACCGGTGGTGGCACGGTCGTGACGTTCGAGGTCGACGGCGGCAAGGACAAGGCCTTCGCGATCATGAACGCGTTGCGCCTCGTCGACATCTCCAACAACCTCGGCGACACCAAGTCCCTCGTGACGCATCCCGCGACGACGACGCACCGCCGGCTCTCGGACGAGGCGCGCGCCGCGGTCGGCATCACTGACGGCACCATCCGCATCTCGGTCGGGCTCGAGGACGCCAGCGACCTCGTCGAGGACGTCGAGGCCGCCCTGGCCGGAGCGCTCGACGCCTGATGCCGTCCTACCGGGTCGCTGTCGACATTCTCGGCGTGCTGCCCGGTGTGCGGCCGGAGGACGTCCTGCCGGCGGCCGAGCGCATCGTCGCGAGCACCCACGTCGTCGAGGACCGCTCCGTCGAGGTCGCCGGTGCGACGGGCGTCCGGCCGCAGCCCCAGGTGCACCTGCGTTTCGTCGTGCCGTCCACCGGTGACGGCTCCGAGGACGACGAGGCGGAGGCGGTCGTCCGTGCCCTCGTCGACGACCTCGGCGAGATCGCCCGGTGCGGCCGGTGGGAGCTGCGCAAGGGCCCCGGGCGCCGCTGGCGTCCCCTCACCTCCGGAACCGCCGCCGCGCGTCCCTAACCGTCCGATTGGGTGAGTTCGGGACGGGTGGGTGTGTCCCTAACCGTCCGATTGGGTGAGTTCGGGACGGGTGAGGGCGTCGAGGATCCAAGGCTTGCCGGGCTTCGCCGGGGGAGTGAGCCCGACGTCGAAGGCCGAGCCGACGATCTCCGCGAGCCGCTCGGGGGTGCGGGCGCGCTCACCGGCAATGCACAGGTGCCGCGCGACGAGGCCGCGCGTGTGCTTGGCCATGTGGCTCGCCCCGGGCACGCGCACCTGGACCCATCGGTCGGCGACGTCACCGCGCGGAGTCCACGCGGCGGCATACGTCGATGATCGACAGTCCACGACGACCTCGCGCCCGGCGGCCTCGGCGAGCGGCCCGTCGAGGATCGGCCGCCATGCGGCGGCGACCGGGCCGAGCCCGGGCAGGTTGACGTCCATCGAGAGGCGGTACGGCGTGATCCGGTCGGTCGGTCGGACCGCGCCGTGCAGGGCCGAGACGATGACGAGCCAGCGGTTCGCGCGGCGGCGTGCCGCGGCATCCATGGTGGCGAGCCCAAGCGCGTCGTAGAGCACACCGGTGTAGACCTCTGCCGCAGGTGCCGACGGCGCGGTGTCGAGGACAAGGTTGTTGGCGACCTCGCCTGCCAGTCCCGGTGTGACGCCGAGATCCGTTGTCGCGGTGGGTGACTCGCTCACGCGGCGCAGGTGCTTCGCGACCGTCGTGCGGGTCTCCGTGAGCTCCGGGAAGGACCACGTGGCCGGGTCGGCCGGCTTCCCCCGACGGCGTCCCGTCTTCGACTCCGACGGCGGCAGCAGGATGAGCACGCCCGTCACCCTACGTGGCATGCGCCTAGTAGGTTGACGCACATGCCTCAGCGCCAGATCAGTCTTGCCCCGGCCGACGCGACGACCTCGGAGACCCTGCGCGAGACCCTCCTCGCCCGCTTCTCCGCGATCCGCGCCGAGGTCGGTGCGAGTGAGACCTTCCCGCCCGAGGTGCAGGCCGAGGCCGAGCAGGTTGCGGCGAACCCGCCGGCTCCGCCGGAGCGCGACGAGACCGCAGTCCCGTTCGTCACCCTCGACCCGGCGACGTCGATGGACCTCGACCAGGCGATGTGCCTCGAGCGCGACGGTGAGGGCTACCGCGTTCGCTACGCCATCGCCGACGTCCCCGCCTTCGTCACCCCGGGCGGCGCGGTCGACACCGAGGCACGCAAGCGCGGCCAGACGATCTACCTCCCCGACACGCGCGTCCCCCTGCACCCTCCCGTCCTCAGCGAGGGCGCGGCGAGCCTGCTCCCGGGACAGGTGCGGCCGGCATACGTCTGGGACATCCGGCTCGACGGCGAAGGCGAGCAGACGAGCGCCGAGGTCTACCGCGCCCTCGTGCGCTCTGTCGAGCGCTTCGACTACGTCTGGGTCCAGGAGCAGGTCGACGCCGGGACGACCGACGAGCGCTGGGTCCTGCTCAAGGAGATCGGCGAGAAGCGCATCCGCCAGGAGCAGCTGCGCGGCGGGGCGAGCCTGCCCATGCCCGAGCAGGAGGTGCACCTCGGCGACGACGGCAACTTCACCCTGACCTTCCGGCCGCCTCGCAGCAGCGAGGACTGGAACGCCCAGATCTCGCTGCTCACGGGCATGGCGGCCGCCGACATGATGCTGCACGCCGGTGTCGGCATCCTGCGCACCATGCCCGCCGCCGACCAGGGTGCGGTCGCCCGGTTCCGCCGACAGGCCAAGGCTCTCGGTGCGCCCTGGCCGGCCGAGCAGAGCTATGGCGACTTCCTCCGCAGCCTCGACCGCACCAACCCCAAGCACCTCGCGCTCATCCACGCCGCGACCGCACTGTTCCGTGGGGCGGGCTACACGCCCTTCGACGGTGACGTGCCCGAGCAGGTCGAGCACGCCGCCGTCGCGGACGCCTACGCCCACGTCACTGCGCCGCTGCGCCGGCTCGTCGACCGGTTCGGGCTCGTCATCTGTGAGGCCATCAGCCGCGATGCCGAGATCCCGCAGTGGGTGCGCGAGGCGCTGCCGAGCCTGCCCGAGATCATGAAGGAGTCCGACCGCCGAGCCGGGACCGCTGAGAGCCTCAGCGCCAACGCCGTCGAGGCGGCCGTCCTCCACCCGCGCGTCGGCGAGGAGTTCGCCGCCGTCGTCGTCGAGCGCGACAACAAGGGCGTCGAGGTCCAGCTGCTCGAGCTGCCGGTCCTCACCCGCGCCAAGGGCGAGGCCGAGCCGGGTGCCGAGGTGCGCGTGCGCCTCGACACCGTCGACGTGAGCCAGGGCCAGATGAGCTTCACCGTCGTCTGACGGTTCGTTCGGGCCGTGCCGGGCCGTATGATCGCTCGGTGCGGACGAGTCAGTCCGACGGTCGCGTCGTGGGCAACCACGTCGAGGAAAGTCCGGGCTCCACAGGGCACGGTGGTGGCCAACAGCCACCCGGGGTGACCCGCGGGACAGTGCCACAGAGAACAGACCGCCTCCCGGCCTCGGCCGGGCGGTAAGGGTGAAACGGTGGTGTAAGAGACCACCAGCGGCCTGGGTGACCAGGTCGGCTCGGTAAACCCCACCCGGAGCAAGCTCAGACAGTGTGCGTCATCAGGGCGGCCCGCCCGAGCACACGGGTAGAGCGCTGGAGGCCACTGGCAACAGTGGTCCGAGATGGATGACCGTCACCGTGACCCGGGCAACCGGCCACGGGACAGAACCCGGCTTATGACTGACTCGTCCGCACCACCAGCCGCCGGGTAGGACGCGTGGTGCGGGGGAGTGCGGGCGGTGCGCACCCGGCATACGGTGAAGTTATGCGGATCACGCACCTCGGCCATGCCTGTCTCCTCGTCGAGATCGCCGGCGAGCGCATCCTCATCGACCCCGGCTCGTTCACCGAGGGCTTCGAGGACCTGCGCGACCTCAGCGCGATCATCGTGACGCACCAGCACCCGGACCACCTCGACGAGGACCGGTTCGAGAGCCTCGTGCGGGCCAACCCCGGGGCCCGCGTCCTCACCGACCCGGGCAGCACCGACGTGCTCGCCCGCCTCGGCGTCGAGGGTGAGGTCCACGACGGTGACACCAGGATCGGGGCGGTGACGATCACGCCCGTCGGCGAGACACACGCCCTCATCCACGAGGAGATCGCCCGCATCCCGAACGTCGGTGTCGTGCTGCGAGCGGACGGCGAGCCGAGCCTGTTCCATCCCGGGGACGCTCTCGACCAGGACCCGGGCGAGGTCGACGTCGTCGCATTCCCGCTCAACGCACCCTGGGCGCTCAGCCGCGACACGACCGGGTTCCTGCGGCGGCTCAACCCGCCGGCGGCGATCCCGATCCACGATGGGCTGCTCAGCGAGAACGGGCGGACGATCTACCTTGCGCAGGCCGATGCCATGGGTGGCCCTCGCACGCGCGTTCACGACCTTGCCGGCCGGGGAGTGGTCGAGTTCGGCCAATAGTCCGACCCGCGGGCACGGTTTGGCGGTTTAGGTAAGGCTCACCTACGCTCCCGGCATGCCCACGGTCTCCGCGAAGAAGAAGTGCTGCAAGGACAAGCCGCGCTGCAAGCAGTGCCCGGTCGTCCTCATGCGCCTCGCGAAGATGGGCTACGCCGAGCAGCTCACGACCGGCAAGAAGGCCAAGTACGACCTCGACAAGAAGGTCCCCAAGAAGGCCATGCTCGTCGCCCGACAGCGCTGAGCCGGCCGCCGGGCCCGCTACGCGGGTCGTGCCGTATGCCGTCCGCTCACCGAGCGCACTCAGTCCGGGAGGTGGGCCGGGTCAGCGGCGGTTGTCGTGGTACTCCTGCGCGAGGTGCGCGGCGCCGATGATGCCGGCCCGGTTCTCGAGCTCGGCGGCGACGATCTTGGTGCGGATCTTCAGCAGCGGCAGGAACTCCTCGGCGTCCTTGGAGACGCCGCCACCGACGACGAAGAGATCCGGCCAGAAGAGGTTCTCGACGTGGGAGTAGTAGCGCTGCAGGCGCTCCGCCCACTCCTCGTAGGAGAGCCCCTCGTTGTCCTTGACCGATGAGGCGGCGCGCTTCTCGGCGTCGAACCCGTCGATCTCGAGGTGACCGAGCTCGGAGTTCGGGATGAGCGTGCCGTTGAAGATGAAGGCACTGCCGATGCCGGTGCCGAGGGTCGTGACGATGACGAGGCCCTTCTGCCCCTTCGCCGCGCCGTAGTGGATCTCGGCGACACCGGCGGCGTCGGCGTCGTTGACGAGGACGATGTCGTGGCCGAGGCGCTTCTCGAGCATCGGCTCGGCGTCGAAGTCGAGCCACGACTTGTCGATGTTCGCGGCCGACCGGACGACGCCCTGGGTGACGACGGCCGGGACGGTGATCCCGATGGGGGAGTCACCGCGCACCTCGTCGAAGTGGTCGACGATCTGGTCGATGACGTCGGCGACGGCTTCGGGCGTGGACTTCGCCGGGGTGTCGATGCGCTTGCGCTTGCCCGCGAAGTCACCCTTGTCGAGGTCGACCGGGGCGCCCTTGATGCCACTCCCACCGACGTCGATACCGAGGGGCAGGCCGGGCTTCTTCTTCGTCATCGTGAGGACTCCTTCGTCGCGGTTGGCGGTGGTGCGGTCAGGGGAGGGTGAGGATCTCGTTGCCGGAGTCGGTGATGAGGATCGTGTGCTCGAACTGGGCAGAGCGCTTGCGGTCCTTCGTCACGACGGTCCAGTCGTCGTCCCACATCTCCCAGTCGGCGGTGCCGAGGTTGAGCATCGGCTCGATGGTGAAGGTCATGCCCGGCTCGATGACGGTGTCGTAGGACGGCGCCGCGTCGTAGTGCGGGACGATGAGCCCCGAGTGGAACGAGCGCCCGATCCCGTGGCCGGTGAAGTCGCGCACCACGCCGTAGCCGAACCGCTTGGCATAGCTCTCGATGACGCGACCGATGATGTTGATCTGTCGACCCGGGAGCGCCGCCTTGATGCCGCGCATCATCGCCTCGCGCGTGCGCTCGACGAGCAGGCGCGACTCCTCGTCGACGTCCCCGCAGAGGTAGGTCGCGTCCGTGTCACCGTGCACCCCGCCGATGTAGGCCGTGATGTCGATGTTGACGATGTCGCCGTCCTCGAGGCGGCGCGAGTCGGGGATGCCGTGGCAGACGACCTCGTTGACCGAGGTGCACAGCGACTTCGGGAAGCCGCGGTAACCCAGCGTGGACGGGTACGCGCCGTGGTCGAGCAGGAACTCGTGGCCGACCCGGTCGATCTCGTCCGTCGTCACGCCCGGCTCGATGACCGCCGCTGCGGCCTCCATCGCCTGTGCCGCAAGGCGACCCGCGACCCGCATCAGCTCGATCGTCTCGGCGTCCTTGACCTCCGGGGAGAGGTTCTTGTCCGGTGCGGCCTTGTCGACGTACTCCGGTCGCTCGATCGAGGAGGGGACGTCGCGGCGAGGGGACACCTCGCCCGGTGCGACACTTCCGTAGGTCAGCGGCATACGGTGGAGTCTAGGCAGAGTGCCGCACAGCGACCCCCAGGAGGATGACGTGGCGTACTGGTACAACATCGCGACCAAGCAGGTCGAGACCGACGAGAACCGCAGCCGCAACGACGACGTCATGGGCCCCTACGAGACCGAGGACGAGGCCCGCAACGCGCTCGCCACGGCCCGCGAGAACACCGAGGACTGGGACGCGGAGGACCGCGAGTGGGAGGACCGGAACGCCACCTGGGACGACTCCGACCTCGAGGACTGAGCCCCGAACGACACAGGTGAGGCGGTATGCCGGGTGCGCACCCGGCATACCGCCTCACCGTGCGTGTGGGCTCACTCCTCGAAGCTGTGCTCCGCTGCCGGGAACGCCCCCGAGCGGACCTCCGCGGCGTACTCCGCCGCCGCGCGGCCGAGCTCGGCGCGCATGTCGAGGTACTTCTTGACGAAGCGCGGCATCCGGCCGCCGCGCAGGCCGGCCATGTCCTGCCAGACGAGGACCTGGGCGTCGCAGTCCGGCCCGGCGCCGATGCCGACCGTCGGGATGCGCAGCTCCTCGGTGACCCGCTTCGCCAGCGGGGCGGGGACCATCTCCATGACGATGGCGAAACAGCCCGCTTCCTGCAGCGCGAGAGCGTCCTCGAGGAGGGCGTCGGCGCCGGAGCCGCGGCCCTGGACGCGGTAGCCGCCGAGGACGTGCTCGCTCTGCGGGGTGAAGCCGATGTGCCCCATGACGGGGATTCCGGCGCGCACGAGCAGCTCGACCTCGGGGACCATCGCCTTGCCGCCCTCGAGCTTGACGGCGTGGGCGAGGCCCTCCTTCATGAACCGCGTCGCCGTGGCGAGGGCTTGCTGCGGGCTGGCCTGGTAGGAGCCGAACGGGAGGTCCGCGACGACCATGGCGTGCTTTGCGGCCGACGTCACGGCCCGGCACAGCGGCACGAGGTGGTCGACGGTGACCGGCACGGTCGTCTCGAAGCCGTAGACGTTGTTGCCGGCCGAGTCGCCGACGAGCAGGCATGGGATGCCGGCCTCGTCGAAGATCTCCGCGGCGTACATGTCGTAGGCCGTGAGCATCGCCCACTTCTCGCCGGTCTCCTTCATCTTCTGCAGGTGGGGGACGCGGATCCGCTTCTGCGGCGCGGCCTGGGCGCCCGTGCCGTAGGGGTTCGTCGTCTCGGCCGGAGGGGTGGGCTGCTCGCTCATGGGCCCGATCCTGTCAGAGCGCCCCGCCAAGACGGGCGCGAGCGTGAGCAGCCCCGCACGCAAGGTAAAGGGCAGGTAAAAGAAACCACAGAAACCGTTGTGCAAATGCTGGGAGGGTGGTCAGACTGCAGGGTGCTGCGGCTACCCCTGCCGCGGCGTCGACACTGGAGGAACCGTGACACGACGACACACTCGCGCCCTGGCCATCGCGGCCGGGGCCGCGCTGGCGGTGAGCCTGGCCCCCATGGGTGCGCAGGCCGCGCCGGACGGTGGCGCCCCCGCCGCCAAGGACTCGACGACGAGCCGACCGGACAACCGGCCCGGCCCGAACACGGCCGAGCAGGCCAAGAAGCGGCAGAAGGCCATGGCCCTGCTGCGCAACGGCAAGGCCACCCTGCAGAAGCAGGCCGGCGGCGGCGCCACGGTCGCCCTCTCCGAGGCGGCCGGTGACGTCGTCGAGTTCCCGCTCGACAAGCAGGACACCGTCTTCACGATTCTCGCGGAGTTCGGCAACCAGGGCTCGGGCAAGTACGGCACGACCCCCGGACCGCTGCACAACCAGATCCCGCAGCCGGACCGCACCAAGGACAACTCGACCTACTGGGTGCCGGACTTCTCCAAGCAGCACTACGAGGAGATGTTCAACGGCGACGGCGACTCCTTCAAGGACTACTACCTCAAGCAGTCCGGTGGTCGCTACACCGCGATCAACACGGTGAGCGACTGGGTGACGGTGCCCGGCAACGCCTCGTCCTACGGCGACAACGCCATCGAGGACGCGGGCGGCTCGTGGGCGTTCATCCGCGACGCCGGCAACGCCTGGTACGACGCCCAGGTCGCGGCCGGCAAGTCGGCCGACGAGATCAAGGCCGAGCTGTCCCAGTTCGACAAGTGGGACCGCAACGACTTCGACAACGACGGCGACTTCAACGAGCCCGACGGCTACATCGACCACTTCCAGGCGGTCCACGCTGGTGGTGGCGAGGAGGCCGGCGCGGGTGAGGACGCCATCTGGTCGCACCGCTGGTTCGTCAACAGCACCGACGCCGGCTCGACGGGCCCGACCGTCGGCGGCGCCGAGAACCTCAACGGTGGCGTGCAGATCGGCGACTCCGGCATCTGGATCGGCGACTACACCGTCGAGCCGGAGAACGGCGGCCTCGGCGTCTTCGCCCACGAGTTCGGCCACGACCTCGGTCTGCCGGACTACTACGACACCGCCGGTGGCGAGAACGGCACGGCCTTCTGGACGCTCATGTCGTCCGGCTCGTGGCTGAGCCGCGGCGCCGCCGCGAACGAGGGCATCGGCACCGTCCCCGGTGGGCTCGGCCCGGAGGAGAAGAACTACCTCGGCTGGCTCGACTACACCGAGGTCAACCCCGGCGACAGCGGCACCTACAAGCTCGGGCCGTCGCAGAACACCTACACGGACGCCGACCAGGCGCTCAAGGTCAACCTGCCCGACTCCTCCCGCACCGAGAACTACGTCACGCCCAAGGCGGGGACGTACTCGTGGTGGTCCGGTCGCGGCGACGACCTCAGCAACACGCTGACCCGTGCCCTCACCGTGCCCGCGGGCCAGTCGGTCACGGTGACGGCCGACATCTGGTACGACATCGAGGAGAACTACGACTACCTCTACGCCGAGTACTCCACCGACGGTGGTGCGCGCTGGACCCAGGTCGGCCGTCCGCTGACCGGCACGGCCGCCAAGTGGGCGGGCAAGCGCTGGTCGTTCAAGCCCGGTGCCGAGAACGTCCTCTTCCGGTTCCGCTACGCCACCGACGGCGGCGTCAACCAGGCGGGTGCGTTCCTCGACAACATCGTCATCAAGGTGGGTCAGAGCATCGTCCTCACCGACGGTGCCGAGCAGGGCGCCAACGGCTGGACCGTCGACGGCTGGAAGGCCTCGACGGGCTCCGAGACGACGACCGCGTCGCGGTACTACCTCATCGAGAACCGGCAGTACGTCGGCTACGACGCGACCCTCCAGGTCGGGCCGTACAACTTCAGCGAGGCCATCACGCGTCCGGACTGGGTGGAGTTCTTCCCCTTCCAGAACGGCATGCTCGTCTGGCTCGTCGACCAGGGCTACACGAACAACAACGTGAGCCAGCACCCCGGTGCCGGCTACGCCCTGCCCGTCGACGCGCGGCCGAACTCGCTGACCTACCCCGACGGCAGCAGCCCGTCGAACCGGCGTGAGCCGTTCGACGCGACGTTCGGTCTCGAGACGGTCGACAAGGTCTGCCTGCACAAGCAGGTCGCGAGCAAGGTCAAGGGCAAGACGGTGGTCAACGCCCTCGAGGCGTGCAACTCCGAGGCCGACCGCAAGCCCATGCCGACGTTCGACGACACCGACCCGAACGCCTACTACTCGAGCGCTGCCCCGCAGAACTCGGTGAAGGTGGCCGGAGCCGGCGTCAAGGCGACGGTGACCGAGGACGTCGGCGGCTTCCTCACGGTCAACGTGACGAACCCCGCCAAGTGAGGCACTCACGACAGTGACGTGACTCGCGTCAGGTGAGCGGACGGCATACGGACGATCGTTTCCGTATGCCGTCCGCTTCCGTGTGCGGCCCCGTCGCCCGGCGATGTGTCACCAGCGAGGGCCGCCGGGTGACGTCGCGAGACGGGTTGCACGTCCGAGCGAGAGGTACGGCAGGATCGGGCCATGGATCGACAGCAGGAGTTCGTGCTCCGCACCATCGAGGAACGTGACATCCGGTTCGTGCGGCTGTGGTTCACCGACGTCCTCGGGGCGCTCAAGTCCGTCGCCGTCGCGCCGGCCGAGCTCGAGGGCGCGTTCGCCGAGGGCATCGGCTTCGACGGCTCGGTGATCGAGGGCTTCGCGCGCGTCTACGAGGCGGACATGCTCGCCAAGCCCGACCCGTCGACGTTTCAGGTGCTGCCGTGGCGCGGTGACAACCCGGGCACCGCGCGGATGTTCTGCGACATCTCGCTGCCCGACGGCTCGCCGAGCATGGCCGACCCGCGGCACGTGCTGCAGCGCACGCTCGCCAAGGCGGCCGACCAGGGCTTCACCTTCTACACCCACCCCGAGATCGAGTTCTTCCTCTTCGAGAAGGGCTTCCGGCCGGGGGAGACGCCGACGCCGATCGACCAGGCCGGCTACTTCGACCATGTCCCGCACGGCACTGCACAGGACTTCCGTCGTGCCGCGATCACCATGCTCGAGTCGATGGGCATCAGCGTCGAGTTCAGCCACCACGAGGGAGCGCCGGGCCAGAACGAGATCGACCTGCGCTACGCCGACGCCCTCTCGACGGCGGACAACATCATGACGTTCCGCACCGTCATCAAGGAGGTGGCGCTCGAGCAGGGCATCTACGCCTCCTTCATGCCGAAGCCGCTCGCCGACCACCCCGGGTCCGGCATGCACACGCACATGTCGCTCTTCGACGGCGACAGCAACGCGTTCTACGAGGCGGGCGCGCCCTACCAGCTGAGCAGGACGGGGCGGCAGTTCATCGCCGGCCTGCTGCACCACGGCGCCGAGATCACCGCCGTGACGAACCAGTGGGTCAACAGCTACAAGCGGCTCTGGGGCGGCGGCGAGGCGCCGGCTCACCTCACGTGGGGGCACAACAACCGCTCCGCCATGGTGCGGGTGCCGATGTACAAGCCGAGCAAGGGGCAGAGCAGCCGGGTCGAGGTCCGCTCCATCGACAGCGCGTGCAACCCCTACCTCGCCTTCGCCGTCCTCCTCGCCGCCGGCCTCAAGGGCATCGAGGAGGGCTACGAGCTCGCGCCGGAGACCGAGGACGACGTGTGGGGCCTCACCGACTCCGAGCGCAAGGCGATGGGCATCAAGCCGCTGCCGGCCTCGCTCAGCGAGGCGATCGAGGTCATGGAGGAGTCCGAGCTGGTCGCCGAAACCCTGGGCGAGCACACCTTCGACTTCTTCCTGCGCAACAAGCGGCAGGAGTGGGCGGACTACCGCGGCCAGGTCACCGCCTTCGAGCTCGAGCGCTACTTCCCGCGGCTGTGACCGCCGTGGCGGCCCGTCATCGCGTGGTGCGGCGATGACTGCACGTATGCCGTCCGTGCCGGGCGACCTGACCCGGCTCGGCTTCGCCGACCCGCGCCGCGCGAGCATCCTCGTCGCCGACCCGGCGCTCGCGCCCCTCGTCCACGACCGGGAGCGCGTCGAGACCGACGGGCTCGCGGTCGGGCTCTCCCGCGTCGCCGACCCCGACCAGGCGCTGCTCTCGCTCGTCCGGCTCATGGAGTCGGCGACCCGCGCGGGTGCCGTGGCGGATGTCGACGGCCTCGTCGCGGCGCTGCGCGCGTCCGGGCGCGACCGCG
Source organism: Knoellia remsis (assembly GCF_003002895.1). GTDB lineage: Bacteria > Actinomycetota > Actinomycetes > Actinomycetales > Dermatophilaceae > Knoellia > Knoellia remsis. Next base: position 191,716 of record NZ_PVTI01000001.1, read on the forward strand.
ACCGGTTGCTGTCGGTGCTCGGGGCGTCGACGGCGCTCGGCGACCACCTCGTGGCCCGGCCCGCGCACTGGAAGGCCGTGACCGAGGCGTTCCCGCTCGAGGTCGAGGAGCGCATCGACCTGCTCACCACCGCGGTCCGCGAACCGGGCGAGGGCACGTCCCCCGAGGACGCGCTGCGCATCGAGTACCGCCGTCAGCTCCTCGGCATCGCCGCGCTCGACGTCTCCCGTCCCGACCCCCAACAGCGGCTGCCCGAGACGGCGTCCGCGCTCGCGGACCTCGCCGAGGCCGCGCTCGAGGCCGCGCTCGTCGTGGCCCGGGCCCAGGTCGGCGCGGCCGCCGACTCGTGCCGCCTCGCCGTCATCGGCATGGGCAAGACCGGCGGACGCGAGCTCAACTACATCAGCGACGTCGACGTCATCTTCGTCGCCGAGCCCGCCGAGGAGGGTGGCGACGAGGACGCGGCGATCGCTGCCGCCACCGACCTCGCGACCCGGCTCATCCGGATCTGCTCCAGCTCGACGGCGGCCGGCTCGCTGTGGCAGGTCGACCCGGCGCTGCGTCCCGAGGGCAAGAACGGCCCGCTCGTGCGCACCCTCGAGTCGCACCTGTCGTACTACGAGCGATGGGCCAAGACGTGGGAGTTCCAGGCCCTGCTCAAGGCGCGACCCGTCGCGGGGGACCGTGCCCTCGGGCGGGCCTACGTCGACGCCGTCGCCCCGCTGGTCTGGTCCGCGGCGTCCCGCGAGAACTTCGTCGAGGACGTCCAGGCGATGCGCCGGCGCGTCGAGGACCACGTGCCCGCGGCCGAGGCGGACCGCCAGCTCAAGCTCGGCCGCGGTGGGCTGCGCGATATCGAGTTCAGCGTCCAGCTGCTCCAGCTCGTCCACGGCCGCGCCGACTCCTCGCTGCGCTCCGGCACGACCCTCACGGCACTCGGCGCGCTCGCCCGGGGCGGCTACGTCGGGCGAGAGGAGGCGCAGACCCTCGCCACGGCATACCGGCTCCTGCGCACCCTCGAGCACCGCATCCAGCTGCACCGGCTGCGCCGCACCCACCTCATGCCGACCTCCGAGTCGGACCTGCGCTGCCTCGGGCGAGCCCTCGGCCACACCCGTGATGCAGGGGAGGCCGTGGTCGCGCAGTGGCGCACGGCGGCCCGCGAGGTGCGGCGGCTGCACGAGCGGATCTTCTACCGGCCGCTGCTCTCCGCGGTCGCCCGGCTCGGCCCCGACGAGGTGCGGCTCACGCCCGAGGCGGCGCGAGAACGGTTGGCAGCACTGGGATTCCGCGACCCCAAGGGCGCGCTGCGACACCTCGAGGCACTCACCGACGGCGTGAGCCGGCGGGCTGCGATCCAGCGCCAGCTGCTGCCGGTCATGCTCGGCTGGTTCGCCGACGAGGCCGACCCCGACGCGGGGCTGCTCGCGTTCCGGCGGATCAGCGACGAGCTCGGCACGACCCACTGGTACCTCCGCCTCCTGCGCGACGAGGGCAGTGCCGCCGAGCGGCTCGCGCACACCCTCGGGCGCAGCCGGTATGCCGCGGAGCTGCTCGAGCGCGGACCCGAGTCGGTGCAGTTCCTCGGGGAGTCCGGCGGGCTGCGCCCGCGCACCCGTGACGAGGTCGAGACCCGGATGCGTGGCGCCGCGAAACGCAAGGACGACCCCGAGCAGGCGGTGCTCGCCGCCCGCGCCGTGCGTCGCACCGAGCTGTTCCGGATCGCTGTCGCCTCGCTCCTCGGCCAGGTCTCGCTCGACGAGCTCGGGCAGGCGCTCGCCGACGTCACCGGCGCGCTGCTCGAGGTGACGCTCGAGGTGGTCGTCGCCCGCGTCGAGGAGCAGACCGGCGAGCCGGCGCTCTCCCGGCACCTCGTCGTCGGCATGGGCCGGCTCGGGGGCGGCGAGAGCTCGTTCGGCAGCGACGCCGACGTGATGTTCGTCCACGACCCCGTCGAAGGCGCGGACACCCGCGCCGCGCAGGAGCAGGCGCTGCAGGTCGTCAAGGAGCTCATCCGGCTCCTCGGCCTCGCCGCCCCCGACCCCAAGGTCGAGGTCGACGCCGGGCTGCGGCCCGAGGGCAAGAACGGGCCGCTCACCCGTTCCCTCGAGTCGTACCGGTCGTACTACGAGCGGTGGTCGCTCGTCTGGGAGGCGCAGGCCCTGCTGCGCGCGGCGCCGGTCGCCGGGGACGCGGAGCTGGGGGAGCGCTTCCTCGAGCTCATCGACCCGATCCGCTGGCCCGAGGGCGGCCTCGACGCCGGACAGGTGCGCGAGATCCGCACCCTCAAGGCGCGCATGGAGTCCGAGCGGCTACCCCGGGGTGCGGACCGCAAGACGCACTTCAAGCTCGGCCACGGCGGCCTGAGCGATGTCGAGTGGTGCGTCCAGCTCATCCAGCTCGAGCACGCGCACGAGGTCGAGGGCCTGCGGACGACGTCGACGCGGGCTGCGCTCGCGGCCGCCCAGGCGGCGGGTCTCATCGCGGCCGAGGATGCCGCGGCGCTGGGGGAGGCGTGGCGGCTCGCGTCGGAGATGCGCAATGCCGGGCTGCTCTCGCGGGGGCGTCCCGTGGACTCGGTGCCGTCGGACCTGCGCGACGCCGACGCGATGGCGCGGATCATGGGCCTGCCGCCGCAGTCGGGCCAGGAGCTCGCCAACCGTTACCGCCGGGTCGCCCGCCGCGCGCGCCACGCCGCCGAGCACGTCTTCTACGACTCCTGAGCCGGCCGTCGGCGGGCGGGGGTCGTGCACCACATGGCTCACGAGCTTTACTGGCACTCGCAAGCCGGATCGGTCCGGCTCACGAACGAGCGGGTGGCTCGCGAGCCGGATTGGGCTGGTCGAACTCCGTGGGCATGGACGGTGGAGAGGGCATCGGACACGCCGAAATAGACTGGGCGGCATGATCCCCGTCCTCGACCTGCGTGGACGCACGCCCGGCATCCGTGAGCTGCGCGCGACCCTGCCGCGCGCCGAGCTCGACGTCGACGCCGCGCTCGAGCAGGTGCGCCCGGTCTGCGACGACGTCGCCGCGCGCGGCGCCGCCGCCGTCCTGGATGCCTCGGAGAGGTTCGACGGCGTCCGCCCCGAGTCGCTGCGGGTGCCCGCCGACGTCATTGCCGGCGCCCTCGACGGCCTCGACCCCGACGTCCGCACGGCGCTCGAGGAGTCGATCGCCCGCGCCCGCACCGTCCACGCGGACCAGCGACGCACCGACACGACGACCACCGTGGCCCCCGGCGGAACCGTCACCGAGCGCTGGGTGCCGGTCGACCGCGTCGGTCTCTACGTCCCCGGCGGCCGCGCCGTCTACCCCAGCAGCGTCGTCATGAACGTCGTCCCGGCCCAGCTGGCCGGAGTCGGCTCGCTCGCCGTCGCGAGCCCGCCGCAGAAGGACTTCGGCGGCTGGCCGCACCCGACGATCCTCGCCGCCTGCGCGCTCCTCGACGTCGACGAGGTGTGGGCGATGGGCGGTGCGCAGGCCGTCGCCGCGTTCGCCCACGGCCTCGACGGTGACGCCGACGGGTCACCGGGCCTCGAGCCGGTCAGCCTCGTCACGGGTCCCGGCAACATCTGGGTCGCCGCCGCGAAGCGGCTCCTCAAGGGCCTCATCGGCATCGACGCCGAGGCGGGACCCACCGAGATCGCCATCCTCGCCGACGCGACCGCGGACCCCGAGCACGTCGCCGCCGACCTCATCAGCCAGGCCGAGCATGACCCGCTCGCCGCAGCCGTCCTCGTCACCGACAGCGCCGAGCTCGCCGACTCCGTGGCCGCCGCGGTGGAGCGCCGCGTGGCGCTGACGAAGCACTCCGAGCGGGTCACCGAGTCGCTCAGCGGGCGCCAGTCCGCCGTCGTCCTCGTCGACTCGCTCGACGTCGGGCTCGACGTCGTCAACACGTATGCCGCCGAGCACCTCGAGATCTACACGGCCGACGCCGCCGTGGTTGCCGCTCGCGTGCGCAACGCCGGCGCCGTCTTCGTCGGCACGTGGTCGCCGGTGAGCCTCGGCGACTACTGCGCCGGCTCCAACCACGTCCTCCCGACCGGTGGGTGCGCGGTGCACTCGTCCGGGCTCTCAGTGCAGTCCTTCCTGCGCGGCATCCACGTCGTCGAGTACTCGCAGGACGCACTGCGCGAGGTCGGCGGCCACGTCGTCACCCTCGCCCGCGCCGAGGACCTGCCCGCGCACGGGGATGCCGTCATCGCGCGACTCCCCGAGCTGGCATGACCTCCCAAACGACCCCGGCCACCACGGCGACCATCGTGCGCCTGCTGCGCGAGGACCTGCGCGGCCGGACGGCATACGGCGCGCCGCAGCTCGACGTCCCGGTCGCCCTCAACACCAACGAGAACTCGTATGCCGTCCCCGCGCCGGTGGTCGAGGAGATCGTCGCCGCGGTGCGGGCCGCCGCAGGCGGCCTCAACCGCTACCCGGACCGGGAGTTCACGGCCCTGCGCGGCGACCTCGCGGCATACCTCTCGCGCAGCGGCACCCCGGTGACGCCGGAGCAGGTCTGGGCCGGCAATGGCTCCAACGAGGTCCTGCTGCACCTGCTCCAGGCGTTCGGCGGGCCGGGGCGCACGGCGCTCGGGTTCACCCCGGCGTACTCGATGCACCCGATCATCACCGCGACGACCGGCACGAGCTGGGTCGACGGCCTGCGCGGCGGCGAGGCGGGCAGCGGCGGTGCGGGCAGCGGCGCGGCGTTCGACCTCACGGCCGAGTCGGCTGCGCGCCAGGCCGCCGAGCACGACCCGCACGTCGTCTTCCTCTGCTCACCCAACAACCCGACGGGCACGGCTCTCGGGCTCGACGTCGTCGAGGCCGTCCACGAGGCCGCGCCGCGTGCGGTCGTCGTCGTCGACGAGGCCTACGAGGAGTTCGCGCGACCCGGGACGCCGAGCGCGCTCACCCTCCTCGAGGGCCGGCCGCGGCTCGTCGTGACCCGGACGATGAGCAAGGCGTTCGCGTTCGCCGGTGGGCGGCTCGGCTACCTCGCCGCCGACCCGGCACTCGTCGACGCGCTGCGGCTCGTGCGGATGCCCTATCACCTGTCCACGCCGACGCAGGTCATCGCGCGGGCCGCCCTCGCCCATGTCGACACGATGCTCGGCACCGTCGACGTCATCAAGGAACAGCGCGACCGCATCGTCACCGAGCTGGGCCGCCTCGGGCTCGACCCCGTCCCGAGCGACGCGAACTTCGTCCTCTTCGGCGGGCTGCGCGACGCCGCCGTGACGTGGCGCACCCTGCTCGACGCGGGGGTTCTCGTCCGGGACGTCGGCATTCCCCACTATCTTCGAGTGACCGCCGGGACACCGGAGGAGACGACGGCCTTCCTCGAGGCCGTGGCCGCGCTGCCACCTGACCACCACCTGCGCCCCGAACCGGAAGGACAGCCGTGACGAGCAACCGCACCGCGACGGTGACGCGCTCCACCTCCGAGAGCAGCGTCGAGCTCACCCTCGACCTCGACGGCACGGGCGTCGGCGAGGTGAGCACGGGAGTGCGCTTCTACGACCACATGCTCCTGTCGCTGGCCAAGCACTCCCTCATCGACCTGCGGGTCAAGGCGACCGGTGACATCGACGTCGACGCACACCACACCGTCGAGGACGTCGCGATCGTCCTCGGTGATGCGCTGCGCGAGGCCCTCGGCGACAAGAGCGGCATCTCCCGCTTCGGTGACGCCACCGTCCCGCTCGACGAGGCCCTGGTCCACGCCGTCGTCGACGTGGCCGGCCGCCCCTACGTCGTGCACACCGGTGAGCCCGCCGGCCAGGAGTACGCCGTCATCGGCGGCAACTACATCGGTTCGCTGACCCGTCACGTCTTCGAGTCGTTCGCGCACCACGCGGGCATCGCCCTGCACGTGCGCGTCCTCTCCGGGCGCGACCCGCACCACGTCGTCGAGGCCCAGTTCAAGGCCGTGGCGCGGGCGTTGCGCGCCGCCGTCGCGCGCGACGCGCGTGTCGTCGGCATCCCCAGCGCCAAGGGCGCGCTCTGACCGTGGCCGCCGACCCGACCCCCGACCTCGGACACGGGCTCGTCCTCGTCCGGGGCAGTGCCGCGGCGTCGGCGCGCTGGGTCAGGCGCGGGCTCACCGCCGTCCGGGTCGCTCCGCTGCCGGGGTGGACCGGCGTCTGCCTCGCCGAGGACCGCGCCCTGTCCGCGGCGCCCTACGACATCGGGCTCGAGGTCCTCGCTGCGAGGGCGGTGCCGACACGCCAGCGCCCGGCGATCGGACTCTTCGTCATCGACGGCTGTGCCGTCGTCACCGTTCAGGAGCGTGGTTGGCGGCTGCACCAGCGCTGGCTCGTGTGGGAGCCGGGCACGGGCGTGCGTCGCACGCCCGACCTGCCCGTTCTGCCGTCGAGGCTGCTCGTCGACGTCGCGGGAGCGCGTCGGCGGGTCGACCCGCGCGAGGTCGCCGACCACTTCTCCGATGCGAGCGGCGAGCCCCTCGAGGTGCTCGCCGGACTGATGCGGCTGCTCGGCCTGCCTGGCGAGGAGCTGCTGCGCGACGGCGCCGACGACAGCCACGAGCGCATCGACCCGAGCCCGCGCTCGGTGGCGGCGTTCGACGCGCTCGTCGCCGAGGACGCCGCACACCGGGCGGAGCTCGAGCAGTGAGCGGTTCCGCACCGAGCGTCGTCGTCCTCGACCACGGCAGTGGCAACGTCCACAGCGTTGTGCGCGCCCTCGAGCGCGTGGGCGCCCAGGTCGAGCTCACCGCCGACCGCCAGCGCGCCCTCGACGCCGGTGGTCTGCTCCTGCCCGGCGTCGGCAACTTCCACGCCTGCGTTCGTGGCATGCGGGCCGCCGAGGCGCCGCGGATCATCGATGTGCGCCTCTCGGGCAGCCGGCCCGTCCTCGGCATCTGCGTCGGCATGCAGGCGCTCTTCGAGTCCTCGACCGAGCCCAGCGACTCCGTCCAGCAGGGGATGGGCGAGTGGCCCGGTGTCGTCGAGCGCCTCGAGGCACCGGTCGTCCCGCACACCGGCTGGAGCGAGGTCGAGGCCGCGCCGGGGTCGGCCCTGTTCGCCGGAGTCGAGTCCGAGCGGTTCTACTTCGTCCATTCGTATGCCGTCCGCGACTGGACCATGCCCGAGCCCGAGGGGTCGTTCGCGGCCGTCGCGCCGAAGGTCACCTGGTCCACCCACGGTGAACGCTTCGTCGCAGCGGTGGAGAATGGCCCGCTGTCGGCCACGCAGTTCCACCCGGAGAAGTCCGGCGACGCCGGGCTCACCCTCCTCGAGAACTGGGTCCGCTCGCTCTGAGCCCGCTCGGCGTGCCGCGTCGCCAACGCGCGCTCACGGCATACGACAACCTCGACACCCACCCACACCACGCCACCAACCCGAGAAGGTGCCATGACCGACCGCCTCCAGCTCCTGCCCGCCGTCGACGTCGCCGGCGGCCGCGCCGTCCAGCTCGTCCAGGGTGTCGCCGGCAGCGGCGGCGAGTTCGGTGACCCGCTCGAGGCGGCGCTGCGCTGGCAGGAGCAGGGCGCCGAGTGGCTCCACCTCGTCGACCTCGACGCCGCCTTCGGGCGCGGCGAGAACGCCGAGATGCTCGCTCGCATCGTCGGGACCCTCGACATCGACGTGGAGATGAGCGGCGGCATCCGTGACGCCGTCACCCTCGACCGGGCGCTCGCGACCGGCTGCCGTCGGGTCAACCTCGGCACCGCCGCGCTGGAGAACCCGGAGTGGACGGCACGTGCCATCGCCGACCACGGCGACCGGGTCGCGGTCGGGCTCGACGTCCGCGGCACGACTCTGGCGGCCCGCGGCTGGACGCAGGAGGGCGGCGACATCTGGGAGACGCTCGAGCGTCTCGACCGTGAGGGCTGCGAGCGCTACGTCGTCACCGACGTCACCAAGGACGGCATGCTCAAGGGGCCGAACCTCGACCTGCTCCGGGACGTCTGCGCCCGCACCGAGCGACCCGTCATCGCCTCCGGTGGCGTCTCCACGCTCGCCGACGTCGAGGCCCTGCGCGGGATGGTTGGTGAGGGTGTCGAGGGTGCCATCGTCGGGTCGGCGCTCTACCGGGGCGGGTTCACCCTGCCCGAGGCCCTCGACGTCGCCGGACGCCCATGACGCGCGACCTCGTCTTCACCGGGTTCGAGGGCGATGACGGCTCGGCGGACCCGGCGGTCGAGGCGGCGCTCGTGGGGGAGGACCCGACGGTCCTGATGGCCGTCCTCGCCACCGCGCGACTCCTCGTGCCCATCGTCGCGGAGCCGGTCGAGACCGACCTCTCCGACGAGGGCCTGGCCGTGGACAAGCGCACCGACATGGCGGCGGTGACCCTGGTCGCGCCCGACGGTGAGCGTGCCCTCCCCGTCTTCACGAGCGCGGCGTCGCTCGCCGCGTGGGACCCGCAGGCACGTCCGGTGCCGGTCACGTCCGCGCGCGCCGGCCAGGCCGCTGTCTCGGAGCGGTGCGACGTCATCGTCGTCGACGTCGCGGGGCCGGTGACCCGGGTGCTCCGACCGTCGATGGTCTGGGCGCTCGCGCAGCAGCGGGAGTGGGTCGCGCCCCATCTCGACCCGTTCGTCGCCGCCGGTGTCGCGCGCGCCGTCGCGGAGGAGCCCGAGGTGCGGTCGCACTCCGTCGAGGAGGGCGCGCCCGCGGGGTCGGGCGTCCTCGGCGTCGTGCTCGAGCTCGTCGACGGCCTCGACGCACCCGCCGTCCAGCGGGTCGCGACACGGGTGGGGGAGCGGCTCGCCACCGACGGCGAGCTGCGTGCCCGGCTCGACGGGCTCGCCTTCCGCATCCGCTGAGGTCCTGCCGGCCGCGCGGACCCACGGATTGGTCACGGCTGTGCCGCCCCTGCTAACCTTGTGCGCTGACCGACCGTGTCCTCGGGTCTCCCGCGGACATGGTGCGCAAGTGAAGCCCCGCTTCCACCCGCGATGACCTCTGAGGTCGCCGGGTTCTCCACACACGGTCTCCGGCATCGGCGTATGCCGTGGCTCGAGTGTGGACGGACGTGAGGCTTCTCGTGCGCGACGCGAGGAGCCTCTTCTCGTGTCCGGACACCCGAACGCCACTGACCACAAGGAGTACGACATCAGCGAGCCTCGCATCAACGACCGCATCCGGGTTCCGGAGGTGCGGTTGGTTGGCCCCAACGGCGAGCAGGTCGGCATCGTCCGTGTCGAGGACGCCCTGCGTCTCGCTGCGGAGGCGGACCTCGACCTGGTCGAGGTGGCCCCCATGGCCAAGCCGCCGGTCGCCAAGCTCATGGACTTCGGCAAGTACAAGTACGAAGCCGCCATGAAGGCCCGAGAAGCACGCAAGAACCAGGTCAACACGGTCATCAAGGAGATCAAGCTCCGCCCGAAGATCGACCCGCACGACTACGGCACCAAGAAGGGCCACGTCGAGCGCTTCCTCAAGGGTGGCGACAAGGTCAAGGTGACGATCATGTTCCGTGGTCGCGAGCAGTCCCGCCCCGAGCTGGGCTACCGGCTGCTGCAGCGCCTCGCGGAGGACGTCATCGAGCTGGGCACCGTCGAGTCGGCGCCGAAGCAGGACGGCCGCAACATGATCATGGTGCTGGCCCCGACGAAGAAGAAGTCCGAGGCCCGCGCCGAGCAGCGCCGCAAGAAGGACGAGGCCGCCGCCAGCGCGCCGGCCGAGGCCCCCGAGGCAGCAGTCCCGGCGGAGGCCGCCGAGGTCAGCACGACCGAGGCGTCCTGAGCCCGCGGCTCGCCCGCACCGAAGTTTTCCGAGCATCACCCCGAGCAGCACTGCAGTACCGACAGCGAAGGAGATCGGCAGCCATGCCGAAGAACAAGACCCACAGCGGCACCAAGAAGCGGTTCCGCGTCACCGGTTCCGGCAAGGTCATGCGTGAGCAGGCCGGTCACGTCCACAAGTTCCACGAGAAGACCCCGCAGAAGGCTCGCCGCCTGAGCAAGGACGTCATGGTCTCCGCGGCCGACGTCAAGAAGGTCAAGAAGCTTCTCGGTCGCTGAGCCGGCCACACCCCCGAACCAGAACGAACAAGGAGTACTCACGTGGCACGCGTGAAGCGGGCGGTCAACGCCCAGAAGAAGCGCCGGGTCGTCCTCGAGCGCGCGAGCGGCTACCGCGGTCAGCGGTCCCGTCTCTACCGCAAGGCCAAGGAGCAGGTCACCCACTCGCTCGGCTACAGCTACCGCGACCGTCGCGCCCGCAAGGGTGACTTCCGTCGCCTGTGGATCCAGCGCATCAACGCCGCTGCCCGCGCCAACGGCATGACCTACAACCGGTTCATCCAGGGCCTCAAGGCCGCCGAGGTCGAGGTCGACCGCCGCATGCTCGCCGAGCTCGCGGTCAACGACGAGGCCGCGTTCGCCGCGCTCGTCGAGATCGCCAAGGCCAACGTCCCGGCCCAGACCGAGACCGAGAAGGCGTCCGCCTGAGCCTGCGCGACCCGCGCGACGAGGCGCACCCGCTGCACCTCGCCCATCACCGAGCGCCGGGAGAGCCGTGCTGACCAACGTCCGATCCGATCGGGTCAGGTCAGTGCGATCGCTCTCCCGGCGCTCGGTGCGTGAGCGGACCGGCCGCTTCGTCGTCGACGGCCCTCAAGGCGTGCGCGAGGCGATCCGGTATGCCGCGGAGCGCGTCGACGACCTCTACGTCACCGGTGCTGCCGCGCAGCGACACAGCGACCTCGTCGACGCCGCCCACGCAGCGCGGGTGCGCGTCCACGACACCGACGAGGCCGTGCTCGCGGCCATGTCGGACACCGAGTCGCCGCAGGGGCTGCTCGCCGTCGTCGCCACGGAGTCGCCCACCCTCGACGACGTGCTCGCACGTACCCCGCGACTGCTCGTGCTGCTGTCGTCGGTGCGCGACCCGGGCAACGCCGGAACCGTGATCCGCGGCGCCGACGCCTTCGGGGCCGACGCCGTCCTCGTCACCGAGGGGTCCGTCGACGTCCACTCGCCCAAGGTCGTCCGGTCCACCGTGGGGTCGATCTTCCACCTCCCGGTCGTGACCGGCCTCGACGTCACGGCGACCCTGGACGCGCTGGCCGCACACGGCATACGCACGCTCGCGGCCGACGGAGCCGGGACGACCCTCCTGCCCGACGCCGACCTCGACGGTCCGCACGCCTGGGTCATGGGCAACGAGGCCTGGGGTCTCCCCGAGGAGGTGAAGGCCCGGTGCGCCGACGTCGTCCGCGTCCCCATCCACGATCGGGTGGAGTCGCTCAACCTCGCCATGGCCGCCACGGTGTGCCTCGCGGCCTCGTCGGGCGCGACGCGGCCGCGCTGACGTGGTTGGGTGGGCTCATGGAGCAGCCCACCATCGCCGAGGACGTCCTCACCATCGACCGGCCCAGTGCGATGGCCGCCGCCGAGATGCTGCCCGACGGCCTCGTCACGGCCAACAGCGACGGCAGGATCACCTTCCTCAACCACCGCGCCCGCCAGATCCTCGGGAGCTGGGCCGACGGTCTCGTCGGGCGCCACCTGCGCGACGGGATCCCGCTCGAGACCCGCAACGGCGACTCGTGGTGGGACGTCACCGACCCCTGGCGCGGGCTGCAGATCCGCACCGGCCACCGCGAGAAGCTGCTCCAGCTGCCCGACGGCCGCGAGCTGCTCGTCACGGCGCGCTACCTCCGCAAGGACCAGGCGGGGCCGCTCGGGGCCATCTTCCTCGGGCTGCGCGACGCCGAGGCCCGACGCCGGGCAGAGCAGGACCATGCGGCCCTCATCTCGACGATCGCCCACGAGCTGCGCTCACCGCTGACCGGCGTCAAGGGGTTCAGCTCGACGCTGCTGCGGCGGTGGGCCCAGTTCGGCGAGGAGCAGCGGCTCACGATGCTGCGAGCGATCGACGGTGATGCCGACCGGCTCACCCGTCTCATCACCGACCTGCTCGACGTGTCACGGATCGACGCGGGCAAGCTGCGCATCCACGAGGTGCCACTGCCGATCCGCGAGACCTTCACCCGCCACGTCGACCGGCTCGCGGCGAACGGACACGACGCGAGCGACTTCACCGTCACCGTCGAGCCGGGCGCGGAGGAGGTCTACGCCGACGCCGACCGTCTCGACCAGGTGCTCGCGAACCTCATCGAGAACGCCCTCCGCCACGGCGAGGGGCATGTGGAGCTGAGCGCGACACCTCACGACGACGACGGCACACCGGGCATCGTCATCGGCGTGCGCGACGACGGCCCTGGCATCCCCGAGGAGAAGCGCCGGGTCGTCTTCGGGCGGTTCTGGCACGGGCAGAGCGGCAGCGGCACCGGGCTCGGCCTCTACATCGTGCGGGGCATCGTCGAGGCGCACGGCGGCTGGGCCGACATCGGTGACTCGCCCGGCGGTGGCGCGATGGTCCGGGTCTTCCTCCCCTCAGAACCCGTCTGAGCCCACCGCAGCGACCACTGCAGCGCGAATCTCGTTTCGGCGCAGGTGCGCCCACGGCATACGCTGCACCGACACAGTCGGTGACGGGACGAGGCGAAAGGGGTGAGCGCGGTGGCGGTCATGTCACTCGCGCCCTACCGCGTCGTCCTCGCCATCCCGGCACTGCGGCAGGCGCTGGTGCTCGGCGCGTTCGTGCGGATCCCCGTGTTCTCCGCGGGCGTGCTCCTCACGGTGCACGTCGTCACCACGCTGGGGGAGTCGTATGCCGCCGCCGGCCTTCTCGCGGCCGTCGCCACCGTGGCCATCGCCGTGAGCGGTCCGTGGCGTGGCCGGCTCCTCGACCGCATCGGGCTGCGCCGCGTCGTGCTGCCCTCGACCCTCGTCGCGCTCGTCTGCTGGTCGATCGCCCCGTGGGTCGGTTACCTGCCGCTGCTCGTCCTCGCAGGCGTCGCGGGGCTGTTCGTGATCCCCAGCTTCTCGATCATCCGGCAGGCCGTCATCGCGGCCGTGCCCGACAGCGAGCGGCGGACAGCGATCTCGCTCGACGGCGTCGCAGTGGAGATCTCGTTCATCGTCGGCCCGGCCTCGACGATCTGGGCGGCGTCGCACTGGGACACCCGGTGGGTGCTCTTCGCCGTGCAGATGCTCGGGGTCATCGGGGGCATCGTCCTGTGGGTGATCGACCTGCCGCTGCGTCCCGACGAGGACGACGATGGTGGCGCTGCGGCGGTTCGCCGCGCCGACTGGTTCGGGCTGCCCTTCGTCGCGGTGTGCCTCGCGGCCGCGTCAGCGACCTTCGTCCTCACCGGCACCGACCTCGGCATCGTGGCGCGCATGCGCGAGCTCGGCGAGACGAGCGCGATCGGCGTCGCCCTCGCCCTCTGGGGGCTGGGCTCGCTCATCGGCGGCCTCCTCTACGGCGCGCTGACCCGGTCGCTCTCGACGTTCTGGCTGCTCGGTGCCCTCGCGCTGGTCACCCTGCCCATGGCCCTCGCGAGCGGTGTCGCGTCGCTCTCGGCGCTCGCCTTCGTCGCCGGGCTTCTGTGCGCGCCCACGATCACGGCGAGCGTCGACCAGGCGAGCCGGGTCGTCCCGGCCTCGGCACGAGGTGAGGCGATGGGGTGGCACGGCTCCTCGCTGACTCTCGGTGGGGCGCTCGGTGCGCCCTTCGCCGGGCTCGCGATCGACGCCGTCGGCGGAGCCGGCGGCTTCCTCGCCCCGGCGGTCGTCGGGCTCTTCGTCGCGGTCGTCGGAGCCGCCGCCGCCTCGACCCGTCGGCGCCGCGCCGTGCCCGCGCGCTAGTCTGAGCACATGCCGACTGCCCTGCGCTCCCGCACTCCCCGTGCCGTGCGCCGATTTATCCTGCCCTCGGGCGCGGTGACGCGGTCCGCCTGACCACGCAGGTCGGCGCACACGGCATACGTCATCCACGCCACGCCCGAGGGCGCGTGACTTCACGCAGGCACCCCAGCCCCGCAGGGCGCGATCGGTCGCGCTCGCGACGAGAGTGTGAGAGAGATGTCCGGACCCAACACGAACTTCGACCCGGTCGAGGTCGCCGCCCTCGACCCCGAGGCCGTCGACGCCGCGGTGAGCAGTGCCCTCGAGGCGATCGCTGCCGCTGCGAGCCTCGACGAGCTCAAGGCGCTGCGGCCGGCCCACGCGGGCGACAAGTCCCCGCTCGCGCTGGCCAACCGTGAGATCGGTGCCCTGCCACCAAGCGCCAAGGCCGAGGCCGGCAAACGCGTCGGGCAGGCCCGCGGCCGGGTGAACCAGGCCTTCGCTGCGCGCCAGGGTGAGCTCGAGGCCGAGCGCGACGAGCGGATCCTCACCGAGGAGGCCGTCGACGTCACGCTGCCCACCGGGCGCCGGCCGCTCGGTCGCCGACACCCCATCGAGCTCATGTCCACCCGCATCGCCGACCTCTTCGTCGGCATGGGCTGGGAGATCGCCGAAGGGCCGGAGATCGAGGCGGAGTGGTTCAACTTCGACGCCCTGAACTTCGACGCCGACCACCCGGCACGCCAGATGCAGGACACGTTCTACGTCGACCCGCCCGAGGGTGGGCTCGTGCTGCGCACGCACACCTCGCCGGTGCAGGCGAGGACGCTGCTCGAGCGCGGCGTCCCCGTCTATGTCGCCGCGATCGGTCGGGTGTTCCGCACCGACGAGCTCGACGCGACGCACATGCCCGCGTTCCACCAGGTCGAAGGCCTCGCCGTCGACGAGGGCATCACCATGGCCCACCTCAAGGGCACCCTCGACCGGCTCGCGAGCGAGCTCTTCGGTGACGGCATCACGACGCGGCTGAGGCCGTCGTACTTCCCGTTCACCGAGCCGAGCGCCGAGATGGACCTGCGCTGCTTCGTCTGCCGCGGCAAGGACCCCGACTGCCGCACCTGCAAGGGCACCGGCTGGATCGAGTGGGGTGGCTGCGGCATGGTCAACCGCAACGTGCTCACTGCGTGCGGCGTCGACGCCGACCGCTACACCGGGTTCGCGTTCGGCATGGGCATCGACCGCGCGCTGATGTTCCGCACCGGCGTCAGCGACATGCGGGACATGATCGAAGGTGACGTGCGCTTCGACGCGATGTTCGGAATGGAGATCTGACCGTGCGAGTTCCTGTCGACTGGCTGCGTGAGTACGTCGCCGTCCCCGCCGACGCCACCGGCGCGCAGATCGCCGCCGACCTCGTCCGCGTCGGCCTCGAGGAGGAGGGCCTGCACACCGGCGGGGTCACCGGCCCCCTCGTCGTCGGCCGCGTGCTGACCCGTGAGCCCGAGCCGCAGAAGAACGGCAAGACCATCAACTGGTGCACCGTCGACGTCGGAGACGCGAACGGCACCGGCGAACCCCAGGGCATCGTCTGCGGCGCGCACAACTTCGACGTCGGCGACCTCGTCGTCGTCATCCTCCCCGGTGGAGTCCTGCAGACCCCGCAGGGCCCGCTCGAGGTGTCCGCACGCAAGACCTACGGCCACGTCTCCGCCGGCATGATCTGCTCCGAGCGCGAGCTGGGCATCGGCGACGACCACGACGGCATCCTCGTCCTCACCCGCAGGTTCGCCGGCGACGACGAGACGCTCGCCCGGCTCGAGCCGGGCACTGACGCCATCCCACTGCTCGGCCTCGACCGCGAGACCGTCGAGATCAACGTGACCCCGGACCGGGGCTACTGCTTCTCGATCCGCGGCGTCGCCCGGGAGTACTCGCACTCCACCGGTGCCGAGTTCACCGACCCGGCCCTCGACCTCGCTGCGCGGGCACCGGCGGCCACGGAG
The DNA here is from genome assembly GCF_003002895.1 of Knoellia remsis. GTDB lineage: Bacteria > Actinomycetota > Actinomycetes > Actinomycetales > Dermatophilaceae > Knoellia > Knoellia remsis. The sequence continues at coordinate 207,391 of NZ_PVTI01000001.1, forward strand.
GGTGGCTTCCCCGTGACGCTGGCCGACGACGCACCGATCCGCGGCCACGACGGCTGCGACCGCTACGTCGCGCGCATCGTGCGCGGCATCGACGTCACCGCGCCGACCCCGCGGTGGATGGCGACCCGACTCACCGAGGCCGGCATGCGGCCGATCTCGCTGCCGGTCGACGTGACGAACTACGTCATGCTCGGGCTCGGACAGCCGCTGCACGCCTTCGACGTCTCGACGCTGCGTGACGGCATCACGGTGCGCCGCGCCCGCGCCGGCGAGCGCATCACGACCCTCGACGACGTCGACCGTGCCCTCGACACCGAGGACCTGCTCATCACCGACTCCGGGGGCGAGCGGGCGCTGGCCATCGCCGGTGTCATGGGCGGCGCCGACACCGAGGTCGGCCCCGAGACGACGGACGTGCTCATCGAGGCCGCGCACTTCGACGCGGTGTCGATCGCGCGGTCGGCCCGCCGCCACAAGCTTCCGTCCGAGGCGTCGCGCCGGTTCGAGCGGGGCGTCGACCCGCAGCTCGCCGCAGCCGCGGCCCAGCTCGCCGTCGACCTGCTCGTGAAGCACGGCGGCGGCGTCGCTGACGACGAGGTCACCGACGTCGGTTCGCCGGCGCCGATGGCTCCCGTGGCGATGGACCTGGGCTTCCCGACGCGCATCGTCGGCGTCGAGTACCCCGCTGACGAGGTCGTCTCGATCCTCGAGTCGATCGGCTGCGAGGTCTCCCGCGACGGGGAGGTGCTCACGGTCGTGCCGCCGTCGTGGCGCCCGGACCTCACGACCGCCGAGGACCTCGTCGAGGAGGTCGCCCGGATCGACGGTTACGACCGCATCCCCTCGGTGCTGCCCACGCCACCCGGCGGCGCCGGACTGACCCACGCGCAGCGCGTGCGTCGCGTCGTCGCGAACACCCTTGCGGGGCAAGGGCTTTCCGAGGTCTGGAGCGCCCCGTTCGTGGCGGAGGAGCGGTATGCCGCGCTCGGCCTCGACGTGCCCGCGGAGCTCGCGCGGTCGGTCCGGCTCGCCAACCCGCTCTCTGACGAGCAGCCGCTCATGCGCACCCGCCTGCTCGCGACCCTCGTCGACTCGGTGCGGCGCAACGTCTCGCGCGGCGCGCGGGACGTCGGGCTCTTCGAGATCGGCCTCGTCGTCGACCTGAAGGGTGAGCAGCAGGCCGCCCCGACCGAGGACGTCGGCGTCCGCCCGTCCGACGAGGTCCTTGCCGCCATCACCGCCGCCGTGCCCGCGCAGCCACGCCATGTCGCCTTCGCCCTTGCGGGAGAGCGCGACCGGGCCGGCTGGTGGGGCGGCGGCCGCGGCGCCGACGTCACCGACGTCATCGAGCTCGCCCGCGTCCTCGGCGAGGCACTCGCCGTTCGCGTGACGACCGTGACCGACTCGGTCGCACCGTTCCACCCGGGTCGCTGTGCGCGCGTCGCGCTCGACGACGGGACCGTCGTCGGACACGTCGGCGAGCTGCACCCCAAGGTCGTCGCCGCCCTCGGTCTGCCGGCGCGCACGGTGGCCGGGGAGCTCGACCTCGATCTCCTCACGACGGCCGCCGAAGGGGCCGTGCAGGCGCAGACGCTCGCGACCTTCCCGGTCGCCCAGAGCGACGTCGCGCTCGTCGTCGACGAGGCGGTCACGGCGGCAGAGGTCGAGTCCGCGCTGCGTTCCGGGGCAGGGGAGTCGCTGGAGTCGGTGACGCTCTTCGACGTCTACCGCGGTGACCAGCTCGACGCGGGGAAGAAGTCGCTCGCCTACCGCCTCGCGTTCCGGTCCGCCGATCGCACGCTGACGACGGACGAGGTCTCGGCCCTGCGTGACGCCGCCGTCGCCGAGGCAGGTCGGCGCAGCGGCGCGGTGCAGCGATGACCGAGCGCGTCGCCGTCGTCACCGGCGCCTCGCGCGGCATCGGCGCCCACCTCGCCGACGCCCTCGAGGCGGCCGGGTATGCCGTGGAGCGCGTCTCGTCGTCCGTCGCCCCTGTCACCGATCGTGCGGCCGTCGAGGCGTGGGTCGACGACATCGTCGCGCGACGTGGCCGCATCGACCTCCTCGTCAACAACGCGGGGGTCATCGACGACGAGGTCCCGCTCGCCGAGAGCGACCCCGAGCAGTGGTGGCGCACCGTCGAGGTCAATGTCCGCGGTCCCTACCTCATGACCCGGTTCGCGCTGCCGCACCTCGTCGCCTCGGGCGGTCGCATCGTCAACATCAACTCCGGCGCGGCCTACAAGAACTACGACATCGCGACGGCATACAACGTGAGCAAGGGCGCGCTGGCTCGGCTCACGGCGGCCACGGGTCTCGGCGAGGACGCCGTGGTCAAGGCGTTCGACCTGGCCCCCGGAGTCGTGCGCACCGACATGACCCTGTCGATGGACGCCCACGTCGACCGCACCGAGTGGACCGAGCCGGAGGTGGTGGTCGAGCTGTTGCTCGCCCTCGCGTCGGGACGGCTCGATGCCTGGTCGGGGCGCATGGTGCGGGCGGGCACGGACACGGTGGAGTCCCTCGAGCGGCGCGCGGAGCACGGGCTGGGGGAGCTCGACCGCACTTTGGGCCTCATCGGGTGGGGGAGTGACGACCCGCTGACCTGAGCCCGCCGGGTGGGGCGACACCGGGTCCCCTTTGCATAGAATTGTTATCGCATGCAAGACTATGCACATGCTGAAGGTTGCGGTCGCAGGTGCGAGTGGCTACGCCGGTGCCGAGGTGCTCCGCTGGCTGCTGCGCCACCCCGACGTCGAGATCGGCGCGGTGACCGCAGGGAGCAACGCCGGCAGCACCCTCACGTCGATCCACCCGCACCTCTTCGGGCTCGAGGACCGCATCCTCGAGGACACCACAGCGTCCGTCTTCGACGGCCACGACGCCGTCGTCCTCGCGCTGCCGCACGGGCACTCGGCCGCCCTCGCCGCCGAGCTCCCGGAGGGCACGGTCGTCGTCGACTGCGGCGCGGACTTCCGACTGCGCGACGAGACCGCGTGGACCACCTTCTACGACACCCCGTATGCCGGGTCGTGGGCGTACGGCCTGCCCGAGCTGCCGCTCGCCGAGGGCGGGTCGGGCCGGCATGCGCTCGAGGGGGCAACGCGCGTCGCGGTGCCGGGCTGCTACCCGACAGCGGTGACCCTCGCGTTGGCCCCGGGTCTCGCGGCCGCGGTCGTCGAGCCCGATGACGTCGTCGTCGTCGCGGCGTCCGGGACGTCGGGTGCCGGCCGGGCCGTGAAGCCGCACCTCCTCGGCTCCGAGGTCATGGGCTCCATGTCGCCCTACGGCATCGGGGGCGTCCACCGGCACACGCCCGAGATCGAGCAGAACCTCAGCGCGGCGGCCGGATCCGACGTCACGGTCTCCTTCACGCCGACACTGGCGCCGATGCCGCGGGGGATCCTCGCGACCTGCACCGCCCGCCTCGTCCCCGGCACCACGGCGGACGAGGTCCGCGAGGCCTGGCGCACGGCATACGAGGACGAGCCGTTCGTGCACGTCCTCGACGCGGGCACCTGGCCGACCACAGCGCAGGTTCTCGGCAGCAACCACGTCGCGATCCAGGTCGCCGTCGACGAGCGGGTGGGGCGGGTCGTCGCCGTCGCCGCGGTCGACAACCTCGCCAAGGGCACCGCCGGCGCAGCCGTGCAGTGCCTCAACCTCGCGACGGGGCAGCCGGAGACCACTGGACTCGCCGGGGCAGGAGTCGCACCATGAGCTCGATGCCGCTCCACCTCATGAAGCACCCCGAGCCGTTGGTGGTCGCCCGGCTGGACCCGGGCGCCGAGCCCGACTGGGACTGGCAGCAGGGGCCGTTCGCGTCGCTGAGCCGCACGCCGCACGAGACCTCGGTGGTCTGCCTCGCCCAGGACGTGCCGGACGGTGTGACCGTCGAGGGCCCGTTCATCGGGGTCGAGGTCGCCGGGCCGTTGGCCTTCGACGCCGTCGGCGTCATGGCCGAGATCCTCAACCCTCTTGTTGCCGTGAACATCAGCGTGCTCGCCTTCGCGACCTATGACACCGACTGGGTCCTCGTGCCCGAAGGTGACGCCGCCGTCGCGGTCGAGGTGTGGCGTCGGGCCGGGCTCATCGTCACCCCCACCGTGCTCACCGGACGGAGGGACTCGTGAGCGTCACCGCCGCCGTCGGCTTCCGCGCCGCGGGCGCCACGGCCGGCCTCAAGGCCTCGGGCAGCCCTGACGTCGCGCTCGTCGTCAACGACGGGCCGGAGCACGCCGTCGCGGCCGTCTTCACGACGAACCGCGTCGAGGCGGCACCGGTGACGTGGTCGCGCCAGGTCGTCGCCGACGGCCGGGCCGACGCGGTCTTCCTCAACTCCGGCGGAGCCAACGCGTGCACCGGCCCGCGCGGCTTCGGGGACACCCACCGCACGGCCGAGGTCGTCGCCGACACCCTCGGGGTCAGCGCGACCGACGTCGTCGTTTGCTCGACCGGGCTCATCGGCGAGTACCTCCCCATGGACCGGATCGAGGCCGGCATCGCCCTCACGGCAGCGGATCTCGGGCTCGAGGGTGGCGCCGACGCGGCCCGCGCCATCATGACGACCGACACGGTGCCCAAGGAGGCCGTCGCGACCGGCGACGGCTGGACCGTCGGCGGCATGGCCAAGGGCGCGGGCATGCTCGCGCCGGGCCTCGCCACGATGCTCTGCGTCATCACGACCGACGCCGTCGCCTCTCCCGACGTGCTGGCCGAGGCGCTGCGCTCCGCGACGTCACGCACGTTCGACCGTGTGGACTCCGACGGCTGCATGTCGACCAACGACACCGTCGTCCTCATGTCGTCGGGGGCATCCGGTGTGTCCGTCGACGTCGGCGCGCTCACCGACGCGGTCACCGAGGTCTGCGCCTCCCTCGCACGTCAGCTCGTGGCCGACGCCGAGGGCGCCAGCCACGACATCGCGGTCGAGGTGCGTTCTGCCGCAACCGAGTCCGAGGCCGTGGAGGTGGCCCGCGCCGTGACGCGCAGCAACCTCTTCAAGGCCGCGATCTTCGGGCGCGACCCCAACTGGGGGCGCGTGCTCTCGGCTGTGGGCACGACGTCCGCGCAGTTCGATGCCAGCCGCCTCGACGTCGCGATCAACGGGATCGAGGTCTGCCGAGCAGCCACGATCGGAGACGACCGGGACCTCGTCGACCTCAGTGGTCGAGAGGTGCGCGTCGTCGTCGACCTCCACGCCGGTGACGCCACGGCGACGGTCTGGACGAACGACCTGACGCACGACTACGTCCACGAGAACTCCGCCTACAGCACGTGAGGAGCCGACCGGTGATCGACGAGCTCACCCGTACCAAGGCGAGGACCCTCGTCGAGGCCTTGCCGTGGCTCGAGGCGTTCCGCGGTGCCCTCGTCGTCGTCAAGTACGGCGGCAACGCCATGGTCGACGCGGAGCTGCAGAAGGCCTTCGCGCAGGACGTCGCCTTCCTGCGGTATGCCGGCCTGCGACCCGTCGTCGTCCACGGCGGCGGCCCGCAGATCAAGGCGATGCTCGACCGCCTCGGCCTCGAGAGCGAGTTCCGCGGCGGGCTGCGGGTCACGACACCCGAGGTCATGGACGTCGTGCGCATGGTCCTCACCGGACAGGTGGGCCGCGAGCTCGTCGGCCTGCTCAACCAGCACGGTCCGCTCGCCGTGGGGCTCTCGGGTGAGGACGCCGGACTCTTCGGGGCGCGCCGTCGCGGTGTCGTCGTCGACGGCGCCGAGCAGGACCTCGGGCTCGTCGGCGACGTCGTCGAGGTCGACACGGCCGCCGTCGTCGACCTCCTCGACGCCGGCCGGATCCCCGTCGTCTCCACCGTCGCCCCCGACCTCGACGGAGACGGCCAGGTGCTCAACGTCAACGCCGACACGGCCGCCGCCGCGCTCGCCGCCGCGCTCGGGGCGCGCAAGCTCGTCGTCCTCACCGACGTCGAGGGTGTGTATGCCGCGTGGCCGGACCGCTCCAGCCTCATCTCCCGCTTGCCCCTGAGCCAGGCGCGCGAGCTGCTCACGACGGTCGACTCCGGCATGATCCCCAAGCTCGAGGCCTGCATCCGGGCCGTCGAGCAGGGGGTGCCGCAGGCGCACGTCATCGACGGCCGCGAGCCGCACTCGCTGCTGCTGGAGGTCTTCACCTCCGAAGGCATCGGCACCCTCATCGAGGAGGACACCCCATGAGCCCGACCCAGCCCGCGTCGCCCACCGGGAACGAGACGCAGGAAGCGCTGCTCGACCGCTACGCCGACTCGCTCATCCCTGTCTTCGGACGCCCGCAGCTCGTCCTCGAGCGCGGCGACGGCCCGTGGGTCTGGGACACCGACGGCAAGCGCTACCTCGACCTCGTCGGCGGAGTCGCCGTCAACGCCCTCGGACACAACCACCCGGCGCTCGTCGCGGCCGTGTCGAAGCAGGTCGCCGAGATGGCGCACATCTCGAACTTCTTCACCTCGCGCGCCCAGGTCGAGCTGGCCGAGCGCATCCTCGCGCTCGCCGAGGCACCCGACGGCTCGGGAGTCTTCTTCGGCAACTCCGGTGCGGAGGCGATCGAGGCGGCCATCAAGCTGTCCCGCCGCACCGGGCGCCGGCACATCGTCGCCGCGGAGGGCGCCTTCCACGGACGCACGACCGGCGCCCTCGCGCTCACCCACAAGGCGGCCTACCGCGAGCCCTTCGCACCCCTCATCCCCGACGTGACCCACGTGCCCTACAACGACGCCGACGCGCTACGCGCCGCGGTGACCGAGGAAACGGCTGCGGTCTTCCTCGAACCCGTCCAAGGGGAGGCGGGCGCGATCGTCGCCGACGCGGCATACCTCCGGGCGGCTCGGGAGATCACCTCGGCCGCAGGCGCATTGCTCGTCATCGACGAGGTCCAGACCGGGATCGGCCGGACCGGCGACTGGTTCGGTCACCAGGAGAGCGGCATCGTCCCCGACGCGATCACCGTGGCCAAGGGTCTCGGCGGCGGGCTGCCCATCGGTGCGCTCGTGACGTTCGGGCCCGACGTCACCGGCCTCCTCACCGCCGGTCAGCACGGCTCGACCTTCGGCGGCAACCCGCTCGTCGCCGCAGCCGCGCTCAGTGTGCTCACCACCATCGAGGCCGACGGCATCCTCGCGAGGGTCACGGCCGCCGGCGAGCATCTCGCGTCGGCTGTCATGGCGCTGCAGCACCCCGACGTGGTGGAGGTGCGGGGCCGCGGCCTGCTCCGTGCCATCGTCCTCACCTCCGACATCTCCGCCGGTGTCGTCGCCGCGGCTCGCGAGGCCGGCTTCCTCGTCAACCCGGTGGCCCCGAACGCTGTGCGCCTCATCCCACCGCTCACGATTACGACCGACCAGCTCGACCTCTTCGTCGCGGCCCTGCCCGACCTCATCACCACCGCCAAGGAGCGCTCTTGAGCACCACCGTCCGGCACCTCCTGCGCGACGACGACGTCAGCCCCGCCGAGCAGGCCGAGATCCTCGAACGCGCCGCCGCCATCAAGGCCAGGCCGTTCAGCGACCGCTGCCTCGAGGGACCCGAAGTCGTCGCCGTGCTCTTCGACAAGCAGACCCTGCGCACCCAGGTGTCCTTCGCGGCCGCGATCGCGCACCTCGGCGGCTTCCCGCTCATCATCGACGGCAAGCTCGCCCAGGTCGGCGTGCGCGAGTCCATCGCCGACGTCGCTCGGGTCCTCGAGCGCGAGGCCAAGGCGATCGTGTGGCGCACCTACGGTCAGGAGCGGATCGAGGAGATGGCGTCGTATTCGACCGTCCCCGTCGTCAACGCCCTCACCGACTCCTTCCACCCGTGCCAGATCCTCGCCGACCTGCTCACGATCCGCGAGCACAAGGGCGGCCTCGCCGGGCTGACCTTCGCCTACGTCGGCGACGGCGCCAACAACATGAGCCACAGCTACCTCCTCGGCATGGCCACGGCCGGGATGCACGTCCGCATCGGTACTCCCGCGGCATACCAGCCACACCCCGACGTCCTCGCGAAGGCGAGCGAGATCGCTTCTGCCACAAGCGGATCCGTGACAGTGGTCGAGGACCCGGCCGAGACCGTCGACGGCGCCGACGTCGTCGCGACCGACACGTGGGTGTCGATGGGCTTCGAGAAGGAGAAGGAGAGCCGGCAGGGCTCCGCAAGCCCCTTCGCCGCGTATGCCGTGACGACCGACCTCATGTCCCGCGCCGACGCTGACGCGATCTTCCTGCACTGCCTCCCGGCCTACCGAGGCTTCGAGGTCGACGCCGACGTCATCGACGGCCCGCAGTCGGTCGTGTGGGACGAGTCCGAGAATCGGCTGCACGCCCAGAAGGCGGTCCTGTCCTGGCTCGTCGAGAAGTCGGGGGAGGGCTCCCGATGAGCGTGTCCTCGAGTCGTACCGCCCGGCAGCGTCGCATCGTCGAGATCCTCTCGACGCGTGCCGTCCGCTCCCAGAACGAGCTCCTCACCATCCTCGGCGAGGACGGCATCGATGTCACCCAGGCCACGCTCTCGCGCGACCTCGTCGACGTCGGCGCCGAGAAGGTCCGCAGCGGCAAGAGCCTCGTGTATGCCGTCCCGGGAGAGGGCGGTGACCGCACCGTCCGCATCGCGCCGGACAGCGAGGAGGTCACGAGCCGTCTCGCCCAGCGCTGCCACGAGCTGCTCGTCTCCGCCGAGGTGTCGGCGAACCTCGTCGTCCTGCGCACTCCGCCGGGCGCCGCGAACTACCTCGCCTCCGCCATCGACCACACGAGCGTCCCGGGGGTGGTCGGGACGATCGCGGGCGACGACACCATCATGGTCATCACGACCGGCACGTCCGCGAGCCGCACGGTTGCCACCCGCCTCATGAGCTACACCCGCAAGGAGAACGCGTGAACGAGCGCCCATCGGACGAGAGCCGGCTCAGCCTCTGGGGCGGCCGGTTCAGCGGCGGACCCGCCGACGCCCTCGCCGAGCTCTCCCGCTCGACGCACTTCGACTGGCGGCTCGCGCTGCACGACATCGCCGGCTCGCGCGCCCACGCGCGGGTGCTGCACCGGGCCGGTCTGCTCGACGACGCCGGCCTCGACGCGATGCTCGCCGCCCTCGACGAGCTGCGCGCCGACGTCGAGTCCGGGGCGTTCGTCCCGGCGCCCGAGGACGAGGACGTCCACACCGCCCTCGAGCGCGGGCTCATCGAACGCGCCGGTGCCGACGTCGGCGGCCGCCTGCGGGCCGGACGTTCGCGCAACGACCAGATCGCCACCCTCGGCCGGATGTACCTGAGGGAGCGGGCCCGGGTCGTCGCCGGCCTCGTCCTCGATGTCGTCGATGCCCTCGTCGAGCAGGCGCGCAGCCACCCGGGGGTGGCGATGCCGGGCCGCACGCACCTCCAGCACGCGCAGCCGGTCCTGCTCGCCCACCACCTGCTCGCCCATGCGTGGCCGCTGTTGCGCGACGTCCAGCGCCTGCAGGACTGGGACGCCCGAGCGGCCCTGAGCCCCTACGGTTCCGGAGCCCTCGCCGGCAGCTCGCTCGGCCTCGACCCCGAGGCGGTCGCGGCCGACCTCGGCTTCGACGGCGCGGTCGAGAACTCCATCGACGGCACTGCCTCGCGCGACGCCGTCGCCGAGTTCGCCTTCGTCACGGCGATGGTCGCCGTCGACATCTCGCGCATCGCCGAGGAGGTCATCCTCTGGGCGACCAAGGAGTTCGGCTTCATCACGCTCGACGACGCCTACTCGACCGGGTCGAGCATCATGCCGCAGAAGAAGAACCCCGACGTCGCCGAGCTCGCCCGCGGCAAGACGGGCCGCCTCATCGGCAACCTCACCGGCCTGCTCGCGACCCTCAAGGGACTGCCGCTCGCCTACAACCGCGACCTCCAGGAGGACAAGGAGCCGGTCTTCGACTCCATCGACACCCTCGAGGTGCTGCTGCCCGCGTTCAGCGGCATGGTCGCGACGCTCGTCTTCGACACCGAACGCCTGGAGTCGCTTGCGCCGCAAGGGTTCTCGCTCGCCACCGACATCGCCGAGTGGCTCGTGCGTCAGGGCGTGCCGTTCCGTGTCGCCCACGAGGTGGCGGGGGAGTGCGTGCGGGTCTGCGAGTCCCGCGGCATCGAGCTGTGGGACCTCAGCGACGACGACCTCGCGTCCATCTCGGAGCACCTCACGCCCGGTGTTCGCGAGGTCCTCACCGTCGAGGGCTCCCTCGCCTCACGCGACGGCAAGGGCGGCACCGCTCCGGTGCGCGTCGCCGAACAGCTCGAGGGGGCGGCGGCCGCTGCTCAGGAGGCGCGCACCTGGGCGGAGTCGCGGCTCACTGTCCGGTGACTCGCCTGACCGATGCAGTTCGGCTGCCGCGCGACTTCTTCGAGCGGCCCGTCCTCGACGTCGCCCCCGACCTGCTCGGCTGCGTCGTCCGTCACGGTGACGTCGCCGTGCGGCTCACCGAGGTCGAGGCGTATGCCGGCACGCGCGACCCGGGGTCGCACGCCTTCCGTGGCCCGACGCCGCGCACGCAGGTGATGTTCGGCGAGGCCGGGCACCTCTACGTCTACTTCACCTACGGCATGCACTGGTGCGCCAACCTCGTGTGCGGCCCCGAGGGTGAGGCCAGTGCGGTCCTGCTGCGGGCGGGTGAGGTCGTCGCCGGCGAGACAGTCGTCGCCGAGCGCCGCCCCGGTGTCGTGGCGCGCGACCGGGCTCGAGGCCCGGCGCGGCTCACCCGGACCCTGGCCCTCGACCGCGCCCAGGACGGTCTCGACGTCTGCGCGCCCGACTCGCCCGTCGTGGTCAGCGCGCCAAGCGAACCTCACGAGGCGACGGTCCGCACGGGACCACGCGTCGGGGTGAGCGGCCCAGGAGGCGACGGGACGGCATACCCGTGGCGGTTCTGGCTCGAGGGCGAGCCGACGGTCAGCCCCTATCGTCCCGGTGTGCCGCGGCGTAGGCGCTGATCTCACGGCGCACCCGTGCCTTGACGTCGTCGGGGGCGAAGCTCACGTCGATGGCCGTCGTCGCGAGCTCGGTCAGGCCCTGCTCGTCGAGGTCGAGGACGTCGGCGGCGAGGGCGTACTCGCGGTTCAGCGTCGTGTTGAACATCGGCGGGTCGTCGCTGTTGACGGTGACGACGACCCCGGCGTCGCGCAGCGCACGCATGGGGTGGTCCTCGATGCGGCCGACGACCCGCGTCGCGAGGTTGGAGGTCGGAGAGATCTCGAGCGGGATGCGTTCTGCGACAAGGCGTTCCACGAGCCTCGGGTCGTCGATCGAGCGAACTCCGTGGCCGATCCGCTCCGCTCCGAGCAGGTCGAGCGCGTCCCACACGGACTGCGCGTCGGTTGACTCGCCGGCGTGCGGCGCGGAGTGGAGCCCGGCGGCACGCGCGCGGTCGAAGTACGGCTTGAACTGCCGCCGCGGCAGCTCCGGCCCGCCGAGCCCGAAGGCGACGAGGCTCTCGGGACCGTGCTCGACGGCATACGTCGCGGTCGCCTCGGCCGACTCGAGGCCGGCCTCCCCGGGGATGTCGTAGATCCAGCGCAGCACGATCCCGAGGTCGCGCTCAGCCGCGACGCGCGCGTCCTCGATGGCCTCGGTGTAGGCCTCGATCGGGATGCCCGTGCGAACGCTCGTGAAGGGCGTCATCGTCAGCTCGGCGTAGCGAACCTGCTGTGCCGCAAGGCCTTCGGCGACCTCGTAGGTGAGCAGCCGGATGTCCTCGGGCGTCTTGAGCAGCCCCACGACCGCGAGGTAGACGTCGATGAAGTGCGCGAAGTCGCGGAACGTGTAGAACTCGCGCAGCGCGTCGAGCTCCTGCGGCACACCGGCGTCGGGGTGGCGCGCCGCGAGCCGCGCGACGGTCTCGGGCCGGGCGGACCCGACGTGGTGGACGTGCAGCTCTGCCTTGGGCAGGCCCGCGATGAAGTCCTCGTATGCCGTCCGCTCACCCATGTGCGCAGTGTGTCAGTCGCGCTCGGGAGAGTCCGACAGGACCTCGGCGACGGCGCGGTCACCCAAGGGCGCGAGGGCGTGTCCGCGCGGCGCGTAGATCCAGTGGGCCAGGTGGCCCTGGATCGCGGCGAACGCCCGGCCCCATGCCCACGACACGTCGTCGACCTCGAGCAGCGACCGCAGCCTGGCCCGACCGGCCCGGTCGAGAACCCACCACGCCGGTGAGAGGTCGGTCGCGGCATACCCGGTCGTGAGCGTCCCGAAGTCGAGCAGGCCGACGAGCTCGTCGCCACGGGCGACGAGGTTGCCGGGGATGAGGTCGGCGTGGAGGAGGACCGGCGTGCTGTCGGGTGTGCCTGCGGCCAGGGCATCGTCGACGACGGCGCGGACCCTCTCCGGGGCGACCGGACCGGAGACCGCGTCGTCCGGCTGGTCCAGGCCCTCGGCCCGGTCCCTGAGGTGACCGCCGCGGGAACCCTGCGGCCAGTCCTCGGCAGGCACCTCGCCCAGACCGAACGACCGCAGCGCGGCAAGCGTCTCGGCCACCGTGTCCGCCCAGCCGAGCGGGACCTCTCCCGAGAGCACCCGCGCGGAGGCGTCCTCGCCCGCGATCCAGCGGTTCACCGTCCACGCGTGCGGGTAGTCCTCGCTCGGTGACCCGACGTGCTCGATGACCGGGATCTCGAGCGGGAGCCGGCCCTGCAACCGCGGCAGCCAGTCGATCTCCTTGCGCAAGCCGGTCTCGGCGTCGTCGTTGCGAGGCACGCGCACGAGCAGGTCGGTGCCGAGACGGAAGGTCCGGTGCTCGGTGCCGGAGGTCGTCATCGGCGAGAGCTCCAGGGCCCGCCACCGTGGGCACTGGTCGTCGACGAGGGAGCGCACGAGGTCGTCGGTCACGGGCGTCTCGCCGTCGAAGAGGGTGGTCATGCGGGTCATCCCACACGCCGGTGCTGGGCGTCGTCCACTGACTTCGGCGTGGCAGGCTAGCGCTTCGTGAACGACATCCTTGCCGAACTCCAGTGGCGCGGCCTCGTCGCGCAGACGACCGACGAGGAGGCGCTGCGGGCGGCCCTGACGGACGGCCCGATCACGGCCTACTGCGGCTTCGACCCGACGGCCCCGTCGCTCCACTTCGGCAACCTCGTCCAGCTCATCGTCCTGCGCCACCTCCAGCGGGCGGGCCACCGCGTCATCTGCCTCGTCGGGGGCTCGACCGGCCTCATCGGTGACCCACGACCGACGTCGGAGCGCATCCTCAAGACCAAGGAGCAGACGGCCGAGTGGGTCGCCCGGATCCAGGAGCAGGTCCGGCCGTTCCTCGCGTTCGAGGGCGACAACGCGGCGGTCATGGTCAACAACCTCGACTGGACCGCGCCCATGTCGGCCCTCGACTTCCTGCGTGACGTCGGCAAGCACTTCCGCGTGAACCAGATGGTCAAGAAGGACGCGGTCGCGGCGCGGCTGAACTCCGACGAGGGCATCTCCTACACAGAGTTCAGCTACCAGCTGCTCCAGGGCCTGGACTACCTCGAGCTCTTCCGTCAGTTCGGGTGCACGCTGCAGACCGGCGGCAACGACCAGTGGGGCAACCTCGTCGCCGGCTCCGACCTCATCCACCGCGTCGAGGGCGAGTCGGTCCACCTCCTCACGACCCCGCTCATCACCGACTCGTCGGGGGAGAAGTTCGGCAAGAGCGCCGGCAACGCGGTGTGGCTCGACGGCTCCATGACGAGCCCGTACGCCTTCTACCAGTACTGGCTCAACGTCGAGGACGCCTCGGTCGTCAAGCTGCTCAAGGTCTTCACCGACCGCAGCCGGGAGGAGATCGCCGAGCTCGAGCGACAGGTGGAGCAGGAGCCGTTCCGGCGGGCGGCGCAGCGAGCCCTCGCCGCAGACGTGACCACCCTCGTCCACGGCGCCGAGGCGACGGCTGCGGTCCAGGCAGCCTCCGAAGCGCTGTTCGGCAGGGGTGACCTCGCCCTGCTCGACGAGGTGACGCTGCGGGACGCGACGGCGGAGCTGCCCGGGGGAGAGGTGTCGCCGGGGATGTCGATGACCGACGCCCTCGTCGCCGTCGGTCTCGTCGAGTCCCGCAACGCCGCACGCCGGGCGATCGGCGACGGGGGCGCGTCGATCAACGGCGAGAAGGTCACCGACCCCGAGCTGCCCCTCACCGAAGGCCACTTCCTGCACGGGTCCGTGGCCATCCTGCGTCGCGGTCGCAAGTCCATGGCTGCCGGTCGTCGCGCCTGATTCCCTTGTGGCACAAGTCTTTTCGGTATGCCGTGTGCCCACCGTGACCGTGCGGGGGGCCGCCGATTTGTGTTCCGTCGGGAACGTCCTCTACTGTTCTCGACGTCAGCCCGACAGGGAGGAACGGACACCACCGCGTGAGGCCGAGAGGCGCACACGAAGTAGGCCGGTCCCGGGGCACACCCCATCCATCCGACACGGTGGCAGCACCAGTCGGACAGACATCGGAAAAAGATGTCGCGGACGGGAAGATCCCGCTCGAGCCCGGTGTTGGACACAGGGCTGACAGGGTCCGCATGGGCCCGAGCAGCAGGATCACCCACCAGGCCAGATCAGCGCGAGACGCGGATTTGGAACGGCCGCCGAGAGGCTGCTAGAGTGGGAGCCCCGCAGAGATCCAAGCGCGATCTTCTCCGGCCGCTCCAAGAGCGGGTCACGGAGTTGACGCCCAAGCATGGACGCGGGTAAGTTGGAACAGTTGCCCCGGATCACGACCCACCGAGTCGGGTGATGGTGCGCGTCCGAACCTTGAGAACTCAACAGCGTGTCAAAAATCGATGCCAATAACCTCGTCTCGAGGTGATGGCGAGCCGGCCACCGGTCGGATCGTGATCGCTCTCGAACGAAAATCCTTTGGTTGACAACGATCATCTAGCAAATGCTAGTTGTTCTTGCTCAGCCAGTGTGACAACCCTTCAACGGGTTTAGTTTTTCACGACTTCGGTCGTGAGCTGAACATCAACGGAGAGTTTGATCCTGGCTCAGGACGAACGCTGGCGGCGTGCTTAACACATGCAAGTCGAACGGTGACCTCGAGAGCTTGCTCTCGAGCGATCAGTGGCGAACGGGTGAGTAACACGTGAGTAACCTGCCCCAGACTCTGGAATAACCCCGGGAAACCGGAGCTAATACCGGATACGAGACGAAGCTGCATGGCTATCGTCTGGAAAGTTTTTCGGTCTGGGATGGACTCGCGGCCTATCAGCTTGTTGGTGAGGTAACGGCTCACCAAGGCGACGACGGGTAGCCGGCCTGAGAGGGCGACCGGCCACACTGGGACTGAGACACGGCCCAGACTCCTACGGGAGGCAGCAGTGGGGAATATTGCACAATGGGCGCAAGCCTGATGCAGCGACGCCGCGTGAGGGATGACGGCCTTCGGGTTGTAAACCTCTTTCAGCAGGGAAGAAGCGAAAGTGACGGTACCTGCAGAAGAAGCACCGGCTAACTACGTGCCAGCAGCCGCGGTAATACGTAGGGTGCGAGCGTTGTCCGGAATTATTGGGCGTAAAGAGCTTGTAGGCGGTTTGTCGCGTCTGCTGTGAAAATCCGGGGCTCAACCCCGGACTTGCAGTGGGTACGGGCAGACTAGAGTGTGGTAGGGGAGACTGGAATTCCTGGTGTAGCGGTGAAATGCGCAGATATCAGGAGGAACACCGATGGCGAAGGCAGGTCTCTGGGCCACTACTGACGCTGAGAAGCGAAAGCATGGGGAGCGAACAGGATTAGATACCCTGGTAGTCCATGCCGTAAACGTTGGGCGCTAGGTGTGGGACTCATTCCACGAGTTCCGTGCCGCAGCTAACGCATTAAGCGCCCCGCCTGGGGAGTACGGCCGCAAGGCTAAAACTCAAAGGAATTGACGGGGGCCCGCACAAGCGGCGGAGCATGTGGATTAATTCGATGCAACGCGAAGAACCTTACCAAGGCTTGACATATACCGGAAACACCTGGAGACAGGTGCCCCGCAAGGTCGGTATACAGGTGGTGCATGGTTGTCGTCAGCTCGTGTCGTGAGATGTTGGGTTAAGTCCCGCAACGAGCGCAACCCTCGTTCTATGTTGCCAGCGCGTTATGGCGGGGACTCATAGAAGACTGCCGGGGTCAACTCGGAGGAAGGTGGGGATGAGGTCAAATCATCATGCCCCTTATGTCTTGGGCTTCACACATGCTACAATGGCCGGTACAAAGGGCTGCGAAACCGCGAGGTGGAGCGAATCCCAAAAAACCGGTCTCAGTTCGGATTGGGGTCTGCAACTCGACCCCATGAAGTTGGAGTCGCTAGTAATCGCAGATCAGCAACGCTGCGGTGAATACGTTCCCGGGCCTTGTACACACCGCCCGTCAAGTCACGAAAGTCGGTAACACCCGAAGCCGGTGGCCCAACCCTTGTGGAGGGAGCCGTCGAAGGTGGGACTGGCGATTGGGACTAAGTCGTAACAAGGTAGCCGTACCGGAAGGTGCGGCTGGATCACCTCCTTTCTAAGGAGCACTGGTCGCGCAAGCGATCCAGAGCCTGGTCTGTCGGCGCACGTCCGACAGCAGGTGCTCATGGGTGGAACATCGATTATTTGGCGCCGACATCACTGTCAGCTCGCAAGTACACCTCCTCGGAGGACGGAACGCAGCTGGTGGGGAGCCGGCGCCTGACACGTTGTTGGGTCCTGAGGGCTCGGGCGAAAGTCTGATCCTGAAGGCCGGTATCCGGTCAGGACCCTCACCATGGACGAACCACCGAGCGAGCTCGGCAGGCGCCAGGAACGGTGAGGGGCCGCCCGTATGTTGAGAACTACACAGTGGACGCGAGCATCTTTGTGGCTCAAGTTTTTAAGGGCGCACGGTGGATGCCTTGGCACCAGGAACCGAAGAAGGACGTAGGAATCTGCGATAAGCCTCGGGGAGTCGATAACCAGACTGTGATCCGAGGATTTCCGAATGGGGAAACCCGGCTGGGGGCAAGCCCAGTCACTCCTACCTGAACACATAGGGTAGGTAGAGGGAACGTGGGGAAGTGAAACATCTCAGTACCCACAGGAAGAGAAAGCAACCGCGATTCCGTGAGTAGTGGCGAGCGAAAGCGGAACAGGCCAAACCGAGCATGTGTGATAGCTGTCAGGCGTTGCATGTTCGGGGTTGTGGGACCTCTTGGTCAGTCCTGACAGGCTGGCATGGAGTCAAAAATTCGCGTCATAGTCGAAGAGCATTGAAAAGCTCGGCACAGAGGGTGCTACCCCCGTAGACGAAATGGCGCGAACTTCATAGAGATATCCCAAGTAACACGGGGCCCGAGAAATCCCGTGTGAATCTGGCGGGACCACCCGCTAAGCCTAAATATTCCCTGGTGACCGATAGCGGACAAGTACCGTGAGGGAAAGGTGAAAAGTACCCCGGGAGGGGAGTGAAATAGATCCTGAAACCGTGTGCCTACAATCCGTTGGAGCCTCCTTGTGGGGTGACAGCGTGCCTTTTGAAGAATGAGCCTGCGAGTTAGTGCTCAGTGGCGAGGTTAACCCGTGTGGGGAAGCCGTAGCGAAAGCGAGTCCGAATAGGGCGAATGAGTCGCTGGGTCTAGACCCGAAGCGGAGTGATCTACCCATGGCCAGGTTGAAGCGACGGTAAGACGTCGTGGAGGACCGAACCCACTTAGGTTGAAAACTGAGGGGATGAGCTGTGGGTAGGGGTGAAAGGCCAATCAAACTCCGTGATAGCTGGTTCTCCCCGAAATGCATTTAGGTGCAGCGTCACGTGTTTCTTACCGGAGGTAGAGCTACTGGATAGCCGATGGGCCTCACCAGGTTACTGACGTTAGCCAAACTCCGAATGCCGGTAAGTGAGAGCGTGGCAGTGAGACTGCGGGGGATAAGCTCCGTAGTCGAGAGGGAAACAGCCCAGACCACCAGCTAAGGTCCCTAAGCGTGTGCTAAGTGGGAAAGGATGTGGAGTTGCATTGACAACCAGGAGGTTGGCTTAGAAGCAGCCACCCTTTAAAGAGTGCGTAATAGCTCACTGGTCAAGTGATTCCGCGCCGACAATGTAGCGGGGCTCAAGCACACCACCGAAGCTGTGGCATTGACACATCTGCCCGGTCGTGACACCTGAGGGTTCACGATCCAAGCGTGTTGATGGGTAGGGGAGCGTCGTGTGGCCAGGGAAGCGGCGGAGTGATCCAGCCGTGGAGGCCACACGAGTGAGAATGCAGGCATGAGTAGCGAATGACGGGCGAGAAACCCGTCCGCCGAATAACCAAGGGTTCCAGGGTCAAGCTAATCTGCCCTGGGTAAGTCGGGACCTAAGGCGAGGCCGACAGGCGTAGTCGATGGACATCCGGTTGATATTCCGGAACCGGCGAAGAACCGCCCATGACGAACCTTTTGATGCTAAGCGCCTGAAGCTTGATGACCTCTTCGGAGTGACTCGAGTGGAGCGCGCGACCCGATTTAGTAGTAGTCAAGCAATGGAGAGACGCAGGAAGGTAGCCTCCGCGTGGCGATGGTTGTCCACGTCCAAGGGTGTAGGGAGTGAGGTAGGCAAATCCGCCTCACACATATCCTGAGACCTGATAGTGACCGCGAATGCGGGAAGCAGGGTGATCCTATGCTGCCAAGAAAATCTTCTAGCGAGGTTCTAGCCGCCCGTACCCCAAACCGACTCAGGTGGTTAGGTAGAGAATACCAAGGCGATCGAGTGAATCATGGTTAAGGAATTCGGCAAAATGCCCCCGTAACTTCGGGAGAAGGGGGGCCCGGATTCTGAAGTGACTTGCTCACTAGGAAGAAGGGCCGCAGAGACCAGGGAGAAGCGACTGTTTACTAAAAACACAGGTCCGTGCTAAGTCGCAAGACGATGTATACGGACTGACGCCTGCCCGGTGCTGGAAGGTTAAGAGGACGGGTTAGATCTTTGATCGAAGCTCAGAATTTAAGCCCCAGTAAACGGCGGTGGTAACTATAACCATCCTAAGGTAGCGAAATTCCTTGTCGGGTAAGTTCCGACCTGCACGAATGGCGTAACGACTTCTCCACTGTCTCAACCATGAACTCGGCGAAATTGCACTACGAGTAAAGATGCTCGTTACGCGCAGCAGGACGGAAAGACCCCGGGACCTTTACTATAGCTTGGTATTGGTGTTCGGTACGGCTTGTGTAGGATAGGTGGGAGACTGTGAAGCATGCACGCCAGTGTGTGCGGAGTCAACGTTGAAATACCACTCTGGTCGTTCTGGATATCTAACCTCGGTCCGTGATCCGGATCAGGGACATTGCCTGGTGGGTAGTTTAACTGGGGCGGTTGCCTCCTAAAAGGTAACGGAGGCGCTCAAAGGTTCCCTCAGCCTGGTTGGCAATCAGGTTTTGAGTGTAAGTGCACAAGGGAGCTTGACTGCGAGATAGGCATATCGAGCAGGGACGAAAGTCGGAACTAGTGACCCGGCGGTGGCTTGTGGAAGCGCCGTCGCTCAACGGATAAAAGGTACCCCGGGGATAACAGGCTGATCTTGCCCAAGAGTCCATATCGACGGCATGGTTTGGCACCTCGATGTCGGCTCGTCGCATCCTGGGGGTGGAGTCTCTCCCAAGGGTTGGGCTGTTCGCCCATTAAAGCGGTACGCGAGCTGGGTTTAGAACGTCGTGAGACAGTTCGGTCCCTATCCGCTGTGCGCGTAGGAAATTTGAGAAGGGCTGTCCCTAGTACGAGAGGACCGGGATGGACGAACCTCTGGTGTGTCAGTTGTTCTGCCAAGAGCACCGCTGATTAGCTACGTTCGGAAGTGATAACCGCTGAAAGCATCTAAGCGGGAAGCACGCTTCAAGATGAGATTTCCATGGGGTTTACCCCGAGAGGCTCCCAGCTAGACGACTGGGTTGATAGGCCAGATGTGGAAGTGCAGCAATGCATGTAGCTGACTGGTACTAATAAGCCGATAACTTGATACACACTCAAAAGTTTTGCTCGCGTCCACTGTGCAGTTCCCGAGATACGGTCGGGAAGATCGACATCTCCATAGAGTTTCGGCTGTCATAGCGAAGGGGAAACGCCCGGCTCCATTCCGAACCCGGAAGCTAAGCCCTTCAGCGCCGATGGTACTGCACTGGTGACGGTGTGGGAGAGTAGGACGCAGCCGGACATACTTTCCAGAAATGGCCCGCCGACATCGGCGGGCCATTTCTCATTTCTGGACGGTTTCGGGCCCTGCACGCCGGCCCTAGACTGACGACGACTCGCCGGCCACACCGGTCCGAACTGGAGGATGAACGTGAGCGACAACCGTGACGCACGAGGCAGTGGGGGTCCTGGCGGTCGGTCACGAGGTAGCGGTGCGGGAAGCGGTCGAGGCCGCTTCCCGGGCGGCAGCCGCGGTGCCGGTGGACGTCGGGACGACCACCAAGGTGCACGAGGCCATCAGGACCGCGCGGGCCGTGGTGGCCCGCGCCGTGACGACGGCGGAACGGAGCGCGGCTTCGAGCGCCGGGACTCCGCGGGCCGCGGGCGACCGCCCCGGGCCGGTGCCGAGCGTGACCGTGAGCAGCGCGGGGGCCCGCGCCTCGCGCCGAAGAAGCCGCGGCTGCCCGAGCCCCGCATCCCCGAGGGTGTCACCGGCAAGGAGCTCGACCGGTCCGTGCACCAGCAGCTGCGCACCCTGAGCAAGGAGAACGCCGAGGGCGTGGCCCAGCACCTCGTCATGGTGGCGGCGCTCCTCGAAGCCGAGGAGTTCGACGCAGCGATGGCACACGCCGAGACGGCGGTGCGACGAGCCGGGCGTGTGCCGGCTGCCCGAGAGGCGCTCGGCATGGTCGCCTACCGCACGGGTGACTTCGCCCGAGCGCTCGGCGAGTTCCGGACCGTGCGCCGCATCAGCGGCTCTGACCACCTGCTCCCGCTCATGGTCGACTCAGAGCGGGGCCTCGGCCGCCTCGACCGGGCGCTCGACCTCGCCCAGTCGCCGGAGGCCAAGCGACTGCCCGCACAGGACCGGGTCGAGCTCGCGATCGTCGTGTCCGGGATCCGCCGCGATCTCGGCCAGACCGACGCGGCGCTGGTGGCACTCCAGATCCCCGAGCTCAAGCGCCCCAAGCAGCCTCGCCTCGCGTACGCCTACGCCGACACCCTGCTCGGCCTCGGGCGGGACGAGGAGGCTCGCGAGTGGTTCCAGCGTGCTGCGGACGCCGACGAGGACTACGAGACCGATGCCGTCGAGCGGCTCGAGGAGCTGGACGGGATCGCCGTGACGGACCTCCTGCCCGGGGAGGAGGAGCTGGCGCCGCTGCCTCCAGAGGAGCGGACCGGCGACGGAGCCGACCGGGCGTGAGGCTGAGCGAGCGCTACGACGCGATCGTCTGCGACCTCGACGGCGTCGTCTACCGCGGTGAGCCCGCGGTGCCGTATGCCGTGGAGTCACTTGCGGGTGCTGGCCTGCCGGTGCAGTTCGCGACGAACAACGCGTCACGGACTCCCGGCGACGTCGCCGCCCACCTGCGCCGGCTCGGGCTCGACGTGCAGGACGGTGACGTCGCGACGAGCAGCCAGGCCGCAGCCTGGGTGCTCGAGCGACACGTTCAGGCGGGTGCGCGTGTGCTTGCCGTCGGGGGCGACGGTGTGGCTGCTGCGCTGCGGGAGCGCGGCTACGTGCCGGTGCACAGCGTGGCCGACGACCCTGCCGCGGTCGTGCAGGGCTACGGCGCCCAGGTGACCGCGACGGATCTGGCGCAGGCGGCATACGCGATCCAGCGCGGCGCCCTGTGGGTCGCGACGAACACCGACCACACGCTGCCCACCGCGGACGGTGAGGCGCCCGGGAACGGTGCACTCGTGCTCGCCGTCGGCGCGGCGGTCGGCCGCGGGCCGGAGGTGGTGGCCGGCAAACCGGACGAGCCGCTCTACCTCATGTGCGCCGAACGCCTCGGCGTGCCACCGGAGCGGGTGCTCGCGATCGGCGACCGGCTCGAGACCGACATCGAGGGCGCCCACAGCGCGGGGATGGACTCCCTGTTCGTCCTCACCGGCGTCCACGGAATCGCGGACGCCGTCCTCGCGCCGCCGCAGTGCCGACCGACGTATGTCGCCCGCGACCTTCGCGCCTTGGACGCACCTGTCGAGGAGCTCGCGCGGGTCTCCACGGCGCTGCGCGCCGAGTGGGAGCGTCGTGACCGCGGCGAGGACAGCGAGAACCTGCCGTCCGACCTCGCCCAGCTCGTGACCTGACGGTCCGCCACGACTCGGCCCCGCCGAGTAGCGTGGGTCGGAACACCCCGAGCCTTCAGGAGGAGCCATGGCCAAGCGGTCGATCCAGGGATACGTCCAGTTCGCGTCCGGACTGGGGGAGATGACGAAGGGCGCGGCGAAGGAAGCAGCGACCGAGCTCGTCGCGCTGACCAACAGCGACCTCTCCCCGAAGAAGGTGAGCAAGCAGGCCGGCAAGCTCGCCGACGACCTCATGTCCGCGGCGAACGCGAACCGCAAGAACATGGTCGCCCTCGTCCGCTCCGAGGTGGACAAGGCCGTCGGCCGGCTCGACATCGCATCCCTCCAGCGTGACGTCGCGGCTGTCAACGACACCGTGCAGGCGCTGCGCAGCCAGGTCGAGTACCTCGCGTCGAACCTCGCGACTCGCGGTTCCGCCGCGACGACGACCGCGGCCGCCGGCGCGAGCCGGGTGGCCGACGTCACCGAGGACGCCGTCGCCGACACCGCCGCCGCGGCGACCAAGGCTCCCTCGCGGCGGCCGGCCCGCTCGGCCCTGAAGAAGTCGTCCGCGGCAAAGAAGAGCGCGAAGAAGGGCACGTCCACGGCCGCGGCGCCGGCCAAGAAGACGGCAAAGAAGGCGACGAAGAAGGCCGCGAAGACGTCGACCGCCGCGAAGAGCACCGCGTCGTCGGCACGGTCGACCGCGAGGAAGAGCACGACGACGTCCACGGCAAAGAGGTCGGCGGCGAAGAGGTCGGCGGCGAAGAAGTCCACCGCGAAGAAGTCGGCGGCCAAGACGTCGGCCGCGCGCAAGGCCCCGGCCAAGAAGACCTCGCGCGCCTCCGCGGCGAAGACGACGGCTCGCAAGAGCACGGCGCGCACGGGCAGCGGCACGGCCCGCAAGAGCACGGCCCGCAAGAGCACCGGGACGTCCTCCTCGTGACCGAGCAGCCCGAGACGCCGACCAGCCAGGACCTCACCCAGGGCGCAGCCGTGGACGAGGTGTCCTCGCAGACCGGGACGCCGTCCGGCCAGGACTTCACCCAGGGCGCAGCCGTGGACGAGGTGTCACAGGCCGGGGCATCGGTCGATGGCGAGGCGACAGACAACCAGCATGACCCGGCCTACGCGGACGGGGCGCAGGCACCCGACGACGAGGCGCAGGAGCAGCCGGTGGGTGACGAGCTCACTGGCGACGACGTCACCGGAGATGACGTCATGCAGGACGACGTCACGCAGGACGACCTCACGGAGGACGCAGGCTCGCTCGGTGACGAGGCACCCGAGACGGGCGACCTCGTCATCGACGCCGCCCTGCGTGACCTCGCCGAGGCCCCTGCGGACGACCTCGACGCGCAGATCGAGCGGGGCGAGCAGGTCCAGCGCACCCTCCAGGGTCGGCTCAGCGACCTCGGGGGCTGACATCGGCCGTCTCGACGCCGAGCTCGTCCGCCGCGGGCTCGCCCGTTCCCGCGGCGAGGCGCGCGAGCTCATCGAGGCCGGACACGTCACCGTCGCGGGCCGCACCGCGCGCAAGGCCGCGACCACGGCGGGTGACGACGCCGACATCACGGTGACTGGTGCGGGACCGCGCTGGGTGGGGCGGGCGGCATACAAGCTCGACCACGCCTTCACGACGTGGGGCGACGACGGGCTCTCGGCCCGGGAGGCGGACTGCCTCGATGTCGGCGCCTCGACGGGAGGGTTCACCCAGGTGCTGCTCGCCCGCGGCGCCGCGAGGGTCACGGCGCTCGACGTCGGTCACGGCCAGCTCGCGGCCGAGGTCGCCGATGACGTGCGGGTCGTCGAGCGCAGCGGCACCTCGATCCGTGACGTCGGACCGGACGACCTCGGCACGTTCGACGTCGTCGTGGGGGACCTGTCGTTCATCTCCCTCACCCTCGTCCTGCCGACGCTCGCCGAGCTCACCCGTCACGGCGGGCACCTCGTGCTGCTCGTCAAGCCGCAGTTCGAGGTGGGGCGGGGGAGGCTGAGCAAGAACGGGATCGTCACCGACTCACGTCATCGCCGGGAGGCGCTGGCCGCCGTCGTCGACGCGGCGCAGGACTCCGGGTTCGGTGTCCGCGGCCTGGTGCACAGCCCGATCGCGGGTGGCGAGGGCAATGTCGAGTACCTCCTGTGGGCACGGTCAGGGGTCTCGGGCACGATGGACCCGGACGAGCTGCGTGCCGTGATCCGGCACCTGGCCACCCCCGAGACACCACCCGACGTACCGCTGAGGAGGGACGACCATGAGTGAACCGCGCCGCATCCTCCTCGTCGTCCACCCGGCCCGCCCCGAGGTGCACGACCACGCGCTGGGGGTGGTCCGCCGGCTCACCGCCGCCGGGATCACCGTGGCCGTCATCGGCGACGAGACCCGCGGCACGCCGCTCGAGGGCGCGCCCGAGGTCGTCCGGTCCGATCCGGACGACCCCACCGCCGGGTGCGAGCTCGTCGTCATCCTCGGCGGCGACGGGTCGATCCTGCGCGCGGCCGAGCTCGTCCGTGGCTCGGGGGTGCCGCTGCTCGGGGTGAACTTCGGGCACGTCGGCTTCCTCGCGGAGGTCGAGCGCGACGACCTCGACGACACGGTCGAGCGGATCGTCTCCCGCAACTACACCGTCGAGGACCGCACCACCCTCGAGGTCACGGCCATGCGCGACGGCGAGACCGTCTTCGAGAGCTGGGCGCTCAACGAGGTCACCGTCGAGAAGGCCTCACGGGAACGGATGATCGAGCTCACCGTCGAGATCGACGGCCGTCCGCTGTCGACGTGGGGGTGCGACGGCGTGGTCATGGCGACACCGACGGGGTCGACGGCCTACGCGTTCTCCGCGGGCGGGCCGGTGGTCTGGCCCGACGTCGCGGCCCTGCTCCTCGTCCCGATCAGCGCACACGCGCTCTTCGCGCGACCGCTCGTCGTCGGGCCGGACAGCCGGCTCGCGGTCGAGCTCGTCCCCGGCACCGTCGGCACCGGCGTCGTCTGGTGCGACGGACGCCGGGCCGTCGACCTGCCGCCCGGCGCCCGCATCCAGGTGCAGCGCAGCGCCGACCCGGTGCGCCTCGCCCGCTTCACGGCCTCACCGTTCACCGACCGCCTCGTCGAGAAGTTCGACCTCTCCGTCCACGGGTGGCGCGGTGCGGCCCGTCGCGCGGCCGAGGCCGAACGACGCACGGACTGACGAGGCCGCACGTGCTCCAGGAGATCCGCATCCAGGACCTCGGCGTCATCGACGAGTCCGTCATCGAGCTCGGCCCCGGGCTCACGGTCCTCACCGGCGAGACCGGTGCCGGCAAGACCATGGTCGTGACCAGCCTCGGGCTGCTTCTCGGCGCTCGCGCCGACTCCGGTCTTGTGCGTGAGGGCGCCGACCGCGCCGTCGTCGAGGGCGTCTTCGATGTCGCGGCGGACACTCCGGCCGCCCTGCGAGCCGGTGAGGCGGGCGGCGATGTCGACGACGGGCTCGTCCTCGTCCGCACGGTGAACGCGGAGGGACGCTCGCGGGCGCACGTCGGCGGACGGTCGGCCCCGGTCGGTGTCCTCGGTGAGCTCGGCGAACACCTCGTCGCCGTCCACGGGCAGGCCGACCAGTGGCGGCTGCGCCGCCCCGAGGAGCACCGCGAGCTGCTCGACGCCTTCGGTGGGAAGGCCGTGGGAGGCGCGCGGACGGCATACGAGAGTGTGTATGCCGCGCACGCGGCTGCGGTGAGCGAGCTCGAGACCCTGCGCGCGGCCGAGCGCGAGCGGGCCCAGGAGCTCGACCTGCTGCGGCGCGGGCTCGAACGCATCGAGGCGCTCGAGCCGCAGCCGGGGGAGGACGCTGCGCTGCGCGTCGAGGACGAGCGGCTCTCGCACGCCGAGGAGCTGCGCAGCGGCTCGGCCGAGGCCCAGGCAGTGCTCACCGGCGGCGATGACGTCGACGCGGGGTCCGACGACGGCGTGATGGGGGCGCTCGCTCGGGCCCGGGCAGCGCTCACCCCGGTGAGTGGCAACGACCCCGAGCTCGCCGCCCTCGAGCAGCGGCTCGTCGACGTCTCGCATCTTGTGACCGAGCTCGCCTCGGACCTCGCCGGATACGTCGCGGACGTCGACCTCGACCCCGGCCGGCTGGAGTTCGTCCAGCAGCGGCGGGCCGAGCTGACCGACCTGACCCGCAGCTACGGGGACACCGTCGACGACGTGCTGGCCTGGGGGGAGCGGGCGGCCCGGCGCGTCCTCGACCTCGAGAACGCCGACGAGCGCATCGTCGAGCTCGAGCAGGACGTCGAGCGACTGAGCGCCGAGCGGGTGGAGCTGGCGGCCGCGCTGACCGGCGCCCGCCGCACGGCTGCGGACGCGTTGGGCGCAAGCATCGGCGAGGAGCTGTCGCACCTCTCGATGGGGTCGGCGCAGGTCGTCGTGGACGTGCGGGACGCCGGCCGGCTCGGGCCGCACGGGGGAGACGAGGTCGAGATCGGCCTCGCCGCCAACGTCGGCAGCTCACCGCGCAGCGTCACCAAGGCCGCCTCGGGTGGTGAGCTGTCGCGCGTCATGCTGGCGATCGAGGTCGCGACCGCGCGTGAGGTCGGCAGCGTGCCGACGTTCGTCTTCGACGAGGTCGATGCCGGCGTCGGGGGCAAGGCGGCGCTGGACGTCGGCGCGCGGCTGGCCCGGCTCGCGGAGTCGTCGCAGGTCATCGTCGTCACCCACCTCGCCCAGGTCGCCGCGCACGCCGACCACCACCTCGTCGTCGCCAAGTCCGACGACGGCCAGGTGACCCGCAGCGGCGTCCGGCGCGTCTCCGGTGGCGACCGGGTCGACGAGCTGGCGCGGATGCTCTCGGGCACGGTCACCGACGCGGCCCGGGAGCACGCACGCGACCTGCTCGAGGGCCTCGGACGAGCCGTCGAGGCCTGACCCGACGGCGCGACGCTCCGCCACCGGCCGGTGTGTCGGATGGGGCCATCGGTGCGTGGGAGGATGGGCGGGATGCCCTTCATGACCCGACTCCGACGCGAACGCGATCCCGACCTCGGCGAGGTCGAGGGAACCGCGCGCGTCGACAAGCGCACCAAGGACCTGACCAAACGGCTCCAGCCGGGGGACGTCGCCGTCATCAACCACGTCGACATCGACAAGGTCAGCGCCGAGGCGCTCGTCGCGTGCCGTCCCGCCGCCGTCGTCAACGCCGCGGCGTCGATCTCGGGGCGCTACCCGAACCTCGGCCCGGAGATCCTGCTCGCCGCCGACATCCCGCTGCTCGACGCCGTCGGTGAGGAGGTCATGGAGCTCGCCGAGGGCACCCCCGTCCACCTCGACGGCAACACCCTCAAAGCCGGTGACCGGCTCGTCGCGACCGGCACGCTGCTCGACTCGGAGTCCGTCGTCGAGGCCATGGGCGACGCCCGCGCGGGGCTCAACGACCAGCTCGAGGCGTTCGCCGCGAACACGATGGAGTACCTCAAGCAGGAGCGGGCACTGCTTCTCGACGGCGTCGGCGTGCCCGACATCGAGACCGACCTCGAGGGCCGCCACGTCCTCATCGTCGTCCGCGGGTACCACTACAAGGAGGACCTGCAGATGCTGCGGTCCTACATCCGCGAGTACAAGCCGATCCTCATCGGCGTCGACGGGGGAGCGGACGCCATCATCGAGGCGCGGCACACGCCCGACCTCATCGTCGGCGACATGGACTCGGTCTCGGACGCCACGCTCAGGTGCGGCGCCGAGGTCGTCGTGCACGCCTACCGCGACGGGCGGGCTCCGGGGCTCGAGCGGGTTCGCGAGCTCGGCGTCGAGCCGGTCGTCTTCCCCGCCACGGGGACGAGCGAGGACGTCGCGATGCTGCTCGCCGACGACAAGGGCGCCACGCTCATCGTCGCCGTCGGCACCCACGCCACGCTCGTGGAGTTCCTCGACAAGGGGCGCGCCGGCATGGCGAGCACGTTCCTCACCCGGCTGCGGGTCGGCGGCAAGCTCGTCGACGCCAAGGGCGTGAGCCGGCTCTACCGCTCACGCATCTCGGGGCTGTGGCTCGTGGCCATGGTCCTCGTCGGGCTCGCCGCCCTCTTCGCCGCGTTGTGGGCGACACCCGGGGGGCGCGTGTTCCTCCAGGTGCTCGGCGCCCGCCTCGACGATCTCTGGTCCGCTCTCGGAGGAATTGTCACGTGATCGACTTCCGCTACCACCTCGTCTCGATCGTCTCGATCTTCATGGCGCTCGCTGTGGGGATCGTGCTCGGTGCCGGGCCGCTCAAGGGGACGATCGGGGACACCCTCACCGAGGAGGTCACCCAGTTGCGTGAGGACCGCACGCAGCTGCGGGCCGACCTCGACGCCGCCCAGAAGGCCGGGGTCGTCCGCGACGAGTTCACCGAGGACGCGCTCGCCAGACTCGTGGGCGGGACCCTCACCGGCACCAAGGTCGCCCTCGTGTCCCTGCCGAATGCCGAAGCCGACCAGGTCAGTGCCGTCGCCGACGCGCTCGGGGCGTCGGGCGCCACCGTGGTGTCGCGCACGAGCGTCGACGACTCGTGGGTGCCCGAGGGGGACGACGCGTCGGCTCAGCAGTCTCAGCTCGCGACCGACCTGCGGCGGTCCATGGGACTTCCCCAGGCCACCGAGGGACAGGGGTCGCCGCTCGACGACGTACTCGCCAGCGCGTTGCTCGCCAAGGACGCCGCCGCACCGACCGATGCTGCCAAGGCCGCTCTGGAGCGGCTCGGTGACGCCGGACTCGTCGACCTCGAGACGGCCGACCTCGTCCGGGCCGATGCCGCCGTGGTCGTCGGCGCCCCGGTGAGTGGGGGTGTCGTGGAGCGCCGCGACCTGGTCGCGCGCCGGTTCGCGTCACTGGCGGCGGCTCTGGACCGAGCGGGGAACGGGGCGGTGCTCGCCAGCGACGTCGGTGTCTCCGGGTTCCAGGGTGCGTCCTCGGTCGTGCGTGCGGCCCGCGGTGACGCCGCCATCACCCGCGACCTGTCGACGGTCGACGACCTCAGCGTCCCGCTGGGGCGGGTCAGTGTCGTCTATGCCCTCGACCAGCAGCTCGCCGGTGGCGTCGGGCAGTACGGCGTCGGGGACGGGGTGTCCGCGGGCTACCCGCCGGTTCCCGCGTCATGAGTGCACGCCGCACCGCGCTCGCCGCTGTCGTCGCGGCAGGTACGGCCGCTGGGGCCATGGCCGTGCGGTCGCGGCTGCCTCGCTCGCTGACCGGTCGCTGGGAGCGCACGAACCACGCCGGGCGCCCGGTCACGCTGCTCGAGGGCCCTGCGTATGCCGTGGCCGCGGCAGCGGGGTGCGTCGCCGGAGGTGCCCCGGCGGGTGCGGGAGTGGTCGCAGCTCTCGGGGCCGGGGGGTTCGGTGCCCTCGACGACCTCGCTGGGGACTCCTCGAGCAAGGGCCTCAAGGGGCACCTCGGGGCGCTCGCGCGTGGCGAGGTGACGACCGGTGCCGTGAAGATCGTCGGGCTCGCCGCCACAGGGTTGGCCGCGTCCCTGCTCGCGGACCGTGGGCGGGAGGACCGGTCGCTCGTGGCCTCCCTCATCGGGGGTGCGGCCGTCGCTGGCACCGCGAACGTCGCAAACCTGCTCGACCTGCGACCCGGCCGGGCACTCAAGGCGACCGTTCTCGCCGCGACGCCACTGGCCGGCATACCCGGTGCGCCCGGCGCCAGCACTGCCGCGGCCGCCATCGGGGCAGCCGCCGGTTGCGCCCCGGCGGACCTGCGCGGGGAGGCCATGCTCGGGGACACCGGTGCCAATGCTGCCGGCGCGCTCGTCGGGCTCGCGGTCGTGGAGCGGTTCGGCTGGCGGGGCCGGCTCGTCGCGCTGGGCGTCACGGCGGCGCTCACGGTGGCGTCCGAACGGGTCTCCTTCAGCCGGGTCATCGACGAGAACCGTGTGCTGCGGCGCCTCGACCGCTGGGGTCGCGCATGACGGCCCGCGCGGCCGGGCAGTCGCTGGCGCGCGCCGCCCTCGTCGTCGCCGTCGCGACCCTGCTCGCCCGCATCGCCGGGAGTGTGCGCACCCTCGTTTTCTCCGGCAGTGTCGGTGCCAGCCCGGTCGGGGACACCTACCAGACGGTCAACACGCTGCCCAACGTCGTCTACGAGGTCGCGGCCGGCGGGGCGCTCGCCGCCATCGCCGTGCCGCTCGTCGCCGGCCGTCTCGGCGCGGGGGAGCGTGAGGAGTCCGACCGGAGTGCCTCGGCGCTGCTCACTTGGGCCGTCGCCGTCCTCGTGCCCCTCACCGTCATCGTCCTCGTCGCGGCGCCATGGCTCAGCGAGCTGCTCCTCGACGACTCGAAGGAGCCGGGCAGCGTCGCCCTCGGCACCGACATGCTGCGCATCTTCGCCCCGCAGGTGGCGCTCTACGGCATCGGTGTCGTGCTGGCGGGTGTCCTCCAGGCGCATCGACGCTTCCTCGCCGCGGCGCTCGCGCCGCTGCTGTCCAGCATCGTCGTCATGACGGCCTACGTCATCTACGGGCGGATGGTGCCGGAACCCGTCGGCCCCGACGTCGTCGACGAGTCCGCAGTCTGGGTCCTGGCGGGTGGCACCACGCTTGGAGTCGTCGTGCTCAGCCTGCCGCTCGTCGTTCCGGCGCTGCGCGCGGGGGTGCGGCTGCGGCCGACCTTCGCCTTCCCCGGCGGGCTGGGCCGGCGCGCGGCCCGGCTCGCGGCCGCGGGCGTCATCGCTCTTGCCGCACAGCAGGCGGCCGTCGCGCTGACCCTGTGGCTCACGCAGAAGCGCACGCTCGACACGGGTGCCGTCAACATCTACGCCTACGTCCAGGCCGTCTACCTCCTGCCGTATGCCGTCCTCGCCGTGCCCATCGCGACCGCAGCCTTCCCGGCACTCGCCCACACGGAGGGCGCAGCCGCGGACGGCGCGGCCGCGAAGACGGTCGCCGATGGGTCGGCCACGCTCGCGCGCAGCCTCCGCGGCATCCTGCTGCTCACCTCTGGGGCCGCGGCCGCGCTCATGGCGGTGTCGAAGCCGGTGGGGGAGTTCTTCCTCGCCCTCGACCGGGGCAGCTCCGGCCCGGGGCGGGAGGCGCTCGCGGCGCTGCCCGGGGCGCTCGTCGCCTATGCGCCTGGTCTCGTGGGGTTCAGCGTTGCCGCCCTGCTGACCCGGGCGCTGTACGTGCGCGGTCAGCCGGTCCACGCGGCGCTCGCCGTCGCGGCCGGATGGCTGATCGCGGGGCTCGTCCCGTTCGCGGTCATCCCGGACGGTTCGGACGCCGCGACCACCCTCGGGGTGCTCGGCGTCGCATCGACCGTGGGGATGACGACGTCGGCCGTGCTTCTCGCCGTCCTGACCTGGCGCTCGTGGGGCGCCGAGGCGATCCGAGGTGCCGGGCGCACCCTCGGTGCGGCGGTCGTCGCGACTGCGGTCGCCATCGCCGTCGGTGACACGGTGGCGCGCAGCGTCGACGCCGACGGCATCGTCGTCACCCTGCTCGTCGGGATCGCGGTCGGC
The DNA here is from genome assembly GCF_003002895.1 of Knoellia remsis. GTDB lineage: Bacteria > Actinomycetota > Actinomycetes > Actinomycetales > Dermatophilaceae > Knoellia > Knoellia remsis. The sequence continues at coordinate 238,981 of NZ_PVTI01000001.1, forward strand.
GGCGTGACGATGCTCGTCCACCTGCTCGTCATGGCCGTCGCCGACCGGCAGGGCATGCGCGAGCTGCGCGACCGCGGTCGCGCTCGTCGACGGAAGGAAGCACAGTCGTGAAGGTCGCCCTCGTCATGGGAACGAGCGCCGGCGGGACCGGTCGCCACGTCCACGACCTCGTCGCCGGGCTCGTCACCGCGGGGCACGAGGTCGTCGTCCTGGCGCCGGCCGGTGAGCTCGCCCAGTTCGAGATCGCGCAGACGGGAGCGGCGACGGTGGAGCTCTCGGTTGCCGACCGGCCGCACCCCAAGCGCGATGCCGGCGCCGTCGCCCTCCTGCGAGAGGTGTGTGCCGGTGCGGACGTGGTCCATGCCCACGGCGCTCGCGTCGGAGCGCTCACCGCTCTCGCCCTCGCCGGGCTCGGGGTGCCGCTCGTCGTGACCCTGCACAACGCCTCACCCGGTGGGGGCCTCGCCGGGCGAGTGCACGCCGTGCTCGAGCGGGTCGTGGCGCGCCGCGCGGACCTCGTGCTCGGCGTCTCCGCCGACATCGTCGAGACGCAGCGCCGCCTCGGGGCGCGCCGCGCCGAGCTGGCCGTCATCGCTGCTCCGCCACCCCCTGAGGCGACGCGGGACCGGTATGCCGTCCGGCACGACCTCGGTGTCGCGCCCCGCACCCTGCTGCTGGTCACCGTCGCCCGACTGGCGCCGCAGAAGGACCTCGACCTGCTCGTCGACGCCATGGCCCAGCTGCTCGAGCGGCACGACCTCGACGTCGTCGCGGTGGTCGCGGGGGACGGACCGCACCGGGAGCGGCTGCAGGCGCGTATCGACGCGCTCGGGGTGCCGATCCGGCTTCTCGGGCAGCGAGGTGACGTGCCCGACCTCATCGCCGCCGCGGACGCCGTCGTCTCGACCGCGAGGTGGGAGGGCCAGCCCGTGGGGCTGCAGGAGGCGTTGCACTCCGGAGCCGCCATCGTCGCGACCGACGCCGGGGGTACCGGGGCGGTGCTCGGCGATGCCGCGATCCTCGTGCCGGTCGGCGACCCGACCTCGATGGCCAGGGCGCTCGCCGACGTCCTGCTGCACGGGGCCGTCCGCGACGACCTGCGGTCCCGGGCCATCGGCCGCGCAGGGGAGCTCCCCGACGGCGAGGACGCGCTGGAAGCCGCGCTCACGGCATACGACTCGGTGCTCTGACCCTGAGGAGACCACCCGCGCGTCGCGCGGCTCCCTGTCGAAGGCACCCCCGTCGATGACGTATTGTTGAAGTCCGTGGTGGCTCAGACGAAACAGATCTTCGTGACCGGGGGCGTCGCCTCCTCGCTCGGCAAGGGCCTCACGGCTTCGAGCCTTGGCTTCCTGCTCAGGGCGCGCGGTCTGCGCGTGACGATGCAGAAGCTCGACCCCTATCTCAACGTCGACCCGGGAACGATGAACCCGTTCCAGCACGGTGAGGTCTTCGTGACCGACGACGGTGCCGAGACCGACCTCGACGTCGGGCACTACGAGCGGTTCCTCGACCGCAACCTCGTCGGCAAGGCGAACGTCACGACCGGCCAGATCTACAGCCAGGTCATTGCCAAGGAGCGACGCGGCGAGTACCTCGGCGACACCGTCCAGGTCATCCCGCACATCACGAACGAGATCAAGGAGCGCATGCGCGCCCAGGCGGCCGGCGCGCCGGGCGTCGACGACGCTGAGGCTCCCGACGTCATCATCACCGAGATCGGCGGCACCGTCGGCGACATCGAGTCGCTGCCGTTCCTCGAGGCCGCGCGCCAGGTGCGTCACGACCTCGGCCGCGACAACGTCTTCTTCCTGCACGTCTCGCTCGTGCCCTACCTCGCGCCGAGCGGGGAGCTCAAGACCAAGCCGACGCAGCACTCGGTCGCGGCGCTGCGTCAGGTCGGTATCCAGCCCGATGCCCTTGTCCTGCGGGCCGATCGGGAGATTCCCGAGCCGATCAAGCGCAAGATCTCGCTCATGTGCGACGTCGACACCGAGGGTGTCGCGGCGGCCGTCGACGCGCCGTCGATCTACGACATCCCCAAGGTGCTGCACCGCGAGGGCCTCGACGCCTACGTCATCCGGCGGCTCTCGCTCATCTTCCGTGACGTCGACTGGACCGACTGGGACAAGCTGCTCGGCCGCGTCCACCACCCCGAGCACGAGGTCGAGGTCGCGCTCGTCGGCAAGTACATCGACCTGCCGGACGCCTACCTGTCGGTGACCGAGGCGCTGCGCGCCGGAGGGTTCCACCACGACGCCAAGGTGCGCATCCGCTGGGTCGCCAGCGACGAGTGCCAGACCGAGGCCGGGGCGCAGAAGGCGCTGGGCGGTGTCGACGCGGTGTTGATCCCCGGCGGGTTCGGCGTGCGCGGCATCGAGGGCAAGGTCGGCGCGCTGCGCTGGGCGCGGACCCACGGCGTGCCGACTCTGGGGATCTGCCTTGGGTTGCAGTGCATGGTCATCGAGTACGCCCGCGACGTCGCCGGCATCGAGGGGGCGAGCTCCACCGAGTTCGACCCGGAGACGCCGGCGCCGGTCATCGCCACGATCGAGGAGCAGAAGGCGTTCGTCGATGGCGCCGGGGACCTCGGTGGGACGATGCGGCTCGGGTCGCAGCGGGCCGATCTGCGCTCGGGGTCCCTGGTGGCCGAGCTCTACGGTGCGACGACGGCCGACGAGCGGCACCGTCACCGCTACGAGGTCAACGAGGACTACCGCGCCCAGCTCGAGGAGGCCGGGCTGCGGATCTCCGGCACCCACCCCGAGCTCGGGCTGGTCGAGTTCGTCGAGCTGTCGCGTGACGAGCACCCGTACTTCGTTGCGACACAGGCACACCCGGAGTTCAAGTCGCGACCGACGCGGGCCCACCCGTTGTTCGCCGGGTTGATCGGCGCCGCCATCGAGGAGCAGCGGGCGTCGCGGCTCGTCGAGGTCGAGCGACCCAAGGTGCCGGTCGACGCCGAGGTCTCGTGACCGAGGATCCCGTGGGCGGCGAGTTCGTGGGCGACGAGGCCCTGGCCGACGCCTTCGACCCCGCGCCCGTGACGGACAGTGAGGTCGTCATGTCCGGCCGGGTGTGGGACGTCGTGCGCGACTCCGTGGACCTCGGGGAGGCCGGGGTGCACACGCGCGAGTACGTCCGCCACCCTGGCGCGGTTGCGGTGCTCGCCCTCGACGAGGACGAGCGGGTCTGTCTCGTCCAGCAGTACCGCCACCCGATCCGGTCGCGTGACTGGGAGGTGCCGGCCGGCCTGCTCGACGTGCCGGGGGAGCCGGCGTGGGTCGCGGCGGCTCGTGAGCTGCACGAGGAGGCCGACCTCACGGCGGCGCGGTGGGATGTCCTGCTGGACGTGCGACCCTCGCCGGGCGGCCTCGACGAGGCGATCCGCGTCTTTCTCGCGCGAGACCTCGGTGAGGTGCCCGAGGGGGAGCGGCACACCCGCGAGGCGGAGGAGCACGGTATGCCGGTGCGCTGGGTCGCGCTCGACACTCTCGTCGACGCCGTCCTCGCCGGTCGGATCCGCAACGGCGTCCTCGCTGCCGCCGCGCTCGCGGCATACGTCGAACGCGGTCGCGACTGGAGCGGCCTGCGACCCCACGACGCGACCTGGCTCGACCGCCCCCACCACTGAGGCGTTCTGCTTGGATGACGGCTGTGCGCCTTCCCGAGCCGTGGCAGATGTCCGATCCGTTCGACGAGGGGATGCTCGACGTCGGTGACGGGCACCGGCTGCACTATGAGCAGTCCGGCAACCCGGAGGGGATTCCCGTCGTGTTCCTCCATGGCGGGCCGGGCAGCGGCGCCGGGCCCACGCGACGAAAGACTTTCGACCCCGAGGTGTTTCGCATCGTGCTGTTCGACCAGCGCAACTCGGGCCGGTCGACCCCGAGCGCTGCGGAGCCCGTGGTCGACCTGTCCACCAACACCACACCGCACCTGGTCGCCGACATCGAGAGGCTGCGTGAGCACGTTGGTGTCGATCGCTGGATGGTGGTCGGGGTGTCCTGGGGTGCGACACTCGGCCTGGCATACGCCGAGGCGCACCCTCATCGCGTGACGGCGGTGGCCCTCGGCGCCGTGACCAACACCAGCGCCAGGGAGGTCGAGTGGATCACTCGAGACATGGGTCGGGTCTTCCCCCGCGAGTGGGCGCGGTTCGTTGCCGGTGTACCGGAGGCTGAGCGCGACGACAACCTTGCGGCCGCATACTCGCGCCTGCTGCACCACCCCGACCCGGGAGTGCGGGAGAAGGCCGCGAAGCACTGGTGCGACTGGGAGGACACGCACGTCGCGACCTTCCCGGGCGCGACCCACGATCCCCGCTACGACGACCCTGCCTTTCGACTCGCGTTCGGGCGGCTCGTGACGCACTACTGGGGGAACGCCGGGTTCCTTGAGGATGGACAGCTGATGAGGGACCTGCCTCGCCTCGCCGGGATTCCCGGTGCTCTCGTCCACGGCAGGACCGACATCAGCAGCCCCCTCGACATCCCCTGGCGGATCGCCCAGGGGTGGCCGGACGCGGAGCTGGTCGTCGTCGGCGACGCCAGCCATGGCGGGGGCTCGTGGTCCGCCGAGCTGCGCGCCGCCGTGGCACGCCTCGGTGAGCGGGTCGGCGCGTCGGCCGGACCTCGTACCGACGACTGATTGCCGGTTTCAGGTAGGTGCGCCGGCGCGAACCTGCCGGGAATCGGCAATGAGTGGGGTCGTGCGTGCTGGGGGAATCGGCACGTGGCGGGGTCGGGATGCGAAGTGTGCGCAATCAGTGGGGTGTGACCTCTCACACTTACAAGCAGGGTTGACTGTTTGTTGGTGAGAGACGCAGGATCGTCGGCATGAGCAGTGCGCCGGCGCCCGCCCACGGGTCCTCGACGTCCGGTGCCGGTGCCACTGACGGGTCCGGGTCGACGGGGCGGACGCCGCAGGTCGAACGCACACGCGCGATGCGCCAGCGGCTCATGGAGGCCACCGTCGAGTGCCTCGTCGAGCACGGCTGGGGCGGCACGACGACGATCGAGGTGTCCCGTCGGGCCGGCGTCTCGCGCGGCGCGCAGCTGCACCACTTCCCGAGCAAGAACGACCTGGTCATCGCCGCCGTCGAGCACCTCTCCGAGGTCCGCCGACAGGAGATGAACGCCGCGCTCGCTGACCTGCCGACGAAGAACCGCACCCGCGCCGTGCTCGGCCTGCTCGCCGAGCACTTCACCGGGCCGGTCTTCTTCGCCGCCCTCGAGCTGTGGGTCGCGGCACGCACCGACGAGGCGCTGCACGAGGCGGTCGCCACTCTTGAGCGCCGCACCGGTCGGGTCACCCACGCCTATGCCCTCGAGCTGCTGGGCATCGACGACACCGTCGGCCGCAACCGCGAGCTCGTCCAGGCGACGCTCGACCTCATGCGCGGCCTCGGCCTCGCCGCCGCCATGTCCGACGACACGGCCCGCCGCGGCCGCATCCTCGACGCGTGGGCACGGGTCCTCGACGCCGAGATCGAGAAGGGAACGAAGGCATGACCGCCACCTCGTCCACCGGGACGACCCTCGACGCCGTCCTCAGCGACCTCGCAGCGGAGTCGGCGCAGCTCGACGCGTGGGTCGGCGAGCTCGTACCGGAGCAGTGGGCGACCCCGACCCCCGCGCCGGGATGGACCATCGCCCACCAGGTCGGGCACCTCGCGTGGACGGACGACATCGCCCGCACCGCTGCCACCGACGCCGAGGCCTTCGCGGCCGCGGTGTCCGAGGCCGCGAGCACGCACGGCATGGAGGTCGTCGACGCCGCCGCGGCGCAGTGGGGTGAGCTGCCGCCGACAGAGCTCCTCGCGCGCTGGCGCACCGGCCGGGATGCGCTCGCCGGAGCCCTGCGCGCCGTTCCGGCCGGTGAGAAGGTCGTCTGGTTCGGCCCGCCGATGAGCCCGACCTCGATGGCCACCGCCCGGCTCATGGAGACATGGGCACACGGCCACGACGTCGCCGACGCGCTCGGCGTGACCGTCCCCGTCACCGACCGGGTGCGTCACGTCGCCCACCTCGGCGTCATCACCCGAGGCTTCGCTCACGCCATGCGCGGGGAGGAGCCGCCGCCGGTCGACATCCGGGTCGAGCTGGCCGGACCGCGCGGCGACATCTGGACCTGGGGCGCTCCGGACGCGCCCGAAAAGGTGACCGGCACGGCATACGACTTCGCCCGGCTCGCGACGCGCCGCATCCACCGCGACGACGCCGACGTGCGCGCCGACGGCCCGCACGCCGACCACTGGCTCGACATCGTCCAGGCCTTCGCCGGCCCGCCGGGGCAGGACCCGAAGCCGCGCTCGCAGGGCGCGTCATGAGCGGCCCGATCAGGATCGGGAACTGTTCGGGCTTCTACGGCGACCGGTTCACTGCCATGCGCGAGATGCTCGAGGGTGGCGACCTCGACGTCCTCACCGGCGACTACCTCGCCGAGCTGACGATGCTCATCCTCGGCCGCGACCGGATGAAGGACCCCGAGCTCGGCTACGCCAAGACCTTCCTCGCCCAGCTCACCGACAGCCTCGGCGTGGCGAAGGAACGCGGCGTCCGCATCGTCGCGAACGCCGGCGGGCTCAACCCTGCCGGGCTTGCCGAGAAGATCCGGATCGCCGCTCGGGACAACGGGATCGACGTCCGAGTCGCCCACGTCGAGGGCGACGACCTCATGGAGCGCGCCGACGAGCTCGGCCTTGGGACGCCGCTCACGGCCAACGCCTACCTCGGTGCCTTCGGGATCGCCCGCGCCCTCGAGGCCGGCGCGGACGTCGTCGTCACCGGCCGGGTCACCGACGCCTCGCTCGTGGTCGGACCGGCGATCTGGCGCCACGGCTGGGGCCGCGGCGACCTCGACGCACTCGCCGGCGCCGTCGTCGCGGGGCACGTCATCGAGTGCGGGACGCAGGCCACCGGCGGCAACTTCTCGGGTCTCACGCGCGGGGCGGTGGCGGCGCCGTTCCTGCCGGGCTTCCCGATCGCGGAGGTCGCCTCGGATGGCTCGTCGGTGATCACCAAGCACCCCGGGACAGGCGGCGAGGTCAGCGTCGACACCGTCACCGCGCAGCTCCTCTACGAGATCCAGGGCCCCTGGTATGCCGGCCCTGACGTCAGCGTCGACCTCACCTCCGTGCGCCTCACCCAGGAGGGGACGGACCGGGTCGGGGTGAGAGGCGTGGTGGGTGCACCGCCGCCGCAGACGCTCAAGGTGGGGGTCAACACCTTCGGGGGGTTCCGCAACACCGCCGAGCTCGTCCTCACCGGCCTCGACATCGAGGGCAAGGCCGAGCTCGTGAAGGCCCAGGTCGAGGCGGCCCTCGACGCCATGGAGGCGCGCACCGGTCGCCGCCCCAGCAGCGTCGAGTGGCACCTCGACCGCACCGACTCGCCGGACCCTGCCACGCAGGCGGCGGCGACCTCGATCCTGCGGCTCAGCGTCGCGTCGCAGGACCCCGAGGCCGTGGGGCGCGCGTTCAGCGACATCGCCGTCCAGCTCGCGCTCGCCTCGTATGCCGGGTTCACCCTGACCCGCCCACCCGCCTCGGGCGTGCCGTTCGGGGTGCACACGGCCGCCTTCGTCGAGCAAGCGGAGGTTCCGCACACGGTGGTTCACGCGGACGGGACCCGGGAGGACATCCCGGCGCCCACGGCATACGAACAACTGCCGGGAACCGGCAATCAGTCGGGTGGTGTCGCGCACGGAATCGGCAATCAGTCGGGGGTGGGGGCGAACGGAATCGGCAATCAGTCGGGGGTGCGGCGGGTGGCGCTGGGGGAGGTCGCGTACGCGCGGGCCGGGGACAAGGGCGGCGACGCCAACGTCGGCGTCTGGGTGCCGGCCACGTTCGGCGACGGGGACGCGGAACGGCGCGAGGCGGCATACGAGTGGCTCGTCGACCTGCTCACCCCGGAACGGGTGCGTGAGCTGCTGCCGGAGGCCGCGGGGCTCGACGTCGAGGTCCACGCCTTCGCGAACCTCGCCGGCGTCAACATCGTCCTGCACGGGCTGCTCGGCGAGGGCGTCGCCGCGTCCACCCGGTTCGACCCGCAGGGCAAGGCCGTCGGCGAGTGGCTGCGCGCCCGAGTTGTCGACGTACCCACCGACCTGCTGGACACCACGGAGGACGCATGAGCGCCTGGACGACCCCGGAACGACAGGCGCTCGCCGAGAGCGTCACGGCGTTCACGAAGCGGCACATCGCCCCCAACCTCGCGCAGTGGGAGGACGACGGCGAGCTGCCGCGCAGCCTGCACAAGGAGGCCGCGGCCGCCGGGCTGCTCGGCGTCGGCTTCCCCGAGGAAGTCGGGGGTGAGGGCGGCGACGTCGTCGACGTCACCGTGCTCAGCGAGGCGATCCTCGCCGGCGGCGGCTCGAGCGGGGTCCTCGCCGGGCTCTTCACGCATGGCATCGCCACTCCGCACATCGTCGCCTCCGGCAACACCGACCTCATCGACCGCTACGTCCGGCCCACGCTGGCGGGGGAGCTCATCGGCTCGCTCGCCGTCACCGAGCCGGGCGGCGGCTCCGACGTCGCCAGCCTCACGACCCGGGCCGAGCGCGACGGTGAGCACTACGTCGTCACCGGCTCGAAGATGTTCATCACCTCGGGGGTGCGTGCCGACTTCGTCACGACCGCGGTGCGCACCGGCGGTCCCGGGCACGGCGGCATCAGCCTGCTCGTCATCGACAAGGACTCACCCGGGTTCACCGTGAGCCGGCCGCTGCGCAAGATGGGCTGGCACTGCTCGGACACCGCCGAGCTGTCCTTCGACGCCGTGCGGGTGCCGGTGGCGAACCTCGTCGGCGAGGAGAACGGCGGGTTCGCGCTGATCATGCAGCAGTTCGTCGGGGAGCGGCTCGGGCTGGCGACCCATGCGTATGCGACGGCACAGCGAGCCCTCGACCTCACCGTCGACTACGTCCGCGAACGGGAGACGTTCGGACGACCGCTCATCACCCGGCAGTCGGTGCGGCACACGCTCGTCGACATGCACCGTGTCACCGACGCTGCGCGCGAGTACGCCCACCGGGCCATCGAGAAGGCGGCCGCCGGCGAGCAGCCCGTGCTCGAGGCGGTCCTCGCGAAGAACCAGGCCGTCGAGGCGTGCGACTTCGTCGTCGACAAGGCGGTCCAGCTGCACGGCGGAGCGGGCTACCTGCGCGAGAGCGAGGTCGAGCGGCACTACCGCGACTCCCGGATCCTCGGCATCGGCGGCGGTGCGACCGAGGTGCTCGATGACCTCGCCGCGCGGCTCCTCGGGTACTGACCACACGGCATACGGAAGGACTGAGATGGTGAGCACAGCGACGACGAGCGTCGACCCCACGTCGGCGACCTACCTCGCCAACCGCGAGGCGATGCTCGAGCGGGTCTCCGACCTCGCGGAGCAGCACGCGGTGGCGCTCGCCGGTGGTGGGCAGAAGTATGTCGACCGGCACCACAAGCGGGGCAAGCTCACCGCCCGTGAGCGCATCGAGCTGCTGCTCGACCCGGACAGCCCGTTCCTCGAGCTGTCGACGCTCGCCGCTTGGGGGACCGATTTCGCCGTCGGGGCCTCGCTCGTCACCGGCATCGGGGTCGTCGAGGGCGTCGAGTGCATGATCATCGCCAACGACCCGACCGTGAAGGGTGGCTCGACGAACCCGAGCACGCTGCGCAAGGCCGGACGGGCCGCCCAGATCGCGCAGGAGAACGGCCTGCCGAGCATCAACCTCGTCGAGTCCGGCGGCGCCGACCTGCCGACGCAGAAGGACATCTTCATCCCCGGGGGCCGCGGCTTCCGCGACCTCACCCGGGCCAGTGCCGCGCGGACGCCGACGATCGCGCTCGTCTTCGGCAACTCGACCGCGGGCGGCGCCTACATCCCCGGTATGAGCGACTACGTCGTCATGGTCAAGGAGGCGGCGAAGGTCTTCCTCGGCGGGCCGCCGCTGGTGAAGATGGCCACGGGGGAGGAGTCCGATGACGAGTCCTTGGGTGGGGCCGAGATGCATGCGCGCACGTCGGGCCTCGCCGACTACCTGGCCCAGGACGAGCGGGACGCGATCCGGCTGGGCCGCTCGATCGTGCGGCGGCTCAACTGGCGCAAGGCCGGTGCCGCGCCGGTGAGCGACTACGCCGAGCCGCTCTTCGACGCCGAGGAGATCCTCGGCATCGTCTCCTCCGACCTCAAGGTCCCCTTCGACCCGCGCGAGGTCATCGCACGCCTCGTGGACGGCTCGGAGTTCGACGAGTTCAAACCGCTGTACGGCAGCTCGCTCGTCACCGGGTTCGCCCAGCTGCACGGCTACCCGGTCGGGATCCTCGCCAACGCCCAGGGTGTGCTCTTCAGCGAGGAGGCGCAGAAGGCGACGCAGTTCATCCAGCTCGCGAACCAGGTCGACACCCCGCTGCTGTTCCTGCACAACACGACCGGCTACATGGTCGGCAAGGAGTACGAGCAGGGCGGCATCATCAAGCACGGCGCCCAGATGATCAACGCCGTCTCCAACTCGACCGTCCCACACATCTCGATCGTCATCGGCGGCTCCTACGGCGCCGGCCACTACGGCATGAGCGGTCGGGCGTACGACCCGCGGTTCATGTTCAGCTGGCCGAACGCGAAGTCCGCCGTCATGGGTCCGGCGCAGCTCGCCGGCGTCATCTCGCTCGTGTCGCGGCAGGCCGCCGAGGCTCGCGGCGAGACCGTCGACGAGGAGTCCGACAAGGCCATGCGGGCCTTCATCGAGGCGCAGATCGAGGAGCAGTCACTCGCGTACTTCACCTCGGGGATGCTCTACGACGACGGCGTCATCGACCCGCGCGACACCCGCTCGATCCTCGGCATCTGCCTGTCCGCCATCCACACCCGTCCCGTCCGGGGCGCCGAGGGTTACGGAGTGTTCCGGCCATGACGACGACCGAGACGCTGGGCTCCTCGCCCATCCGCACGCTGCTCGTCGCGAACCGCGGCGAGATCGCCCGCCGCATCATCCGCACCGCCCGCGACCTCGGCATCACGACCGTCGCCGTGCACTCCGACGCCGACGCGGACGCGCCCTTCGTCGCCGACGCCGACCGCGCCGTGCACCTGCCTGGCAACGCCCCGGGTGAGACCTACCTGCGCGGCGACCTCGTCATCGAGGCGGCCCAGCGTGCGGGTGCCGATGCCGTGCACCCGGGCTACGGCTTCCTCTCCGAGAACGCCGACTTCGCGCGGGACGTCATCGCCGCCGGGCTGACCTGGGTGGGCCCGCCACCGGACGCGATCGAGGCGATGGGCTCCAAGGTGCGGGCCAAGGAGCTCATGGTCGCGGCCGGTGTGCCCACGCTGTCAGTCGACCGGGATGCGTTGCAGGACAACGACTTCCCCCTGCTCGTCAAGGCGTCCGCTGGTGGTGGCGGTCGCGGTATGCGGATCGTCGAGGACCGTGACTCACTCGACAGCGCGATCGAGACGGCGTCGTCGGAGGCGGAGTCGGCTTTCGGTGACGGGACGGTCTTCGTCGAGCCCTACCTGCTCGGCGCCCGGCACATCGAGGTGCAGGTCGTCGCGGACACCCACGGCACGATCTGGGTCGTCGGCGACCGCGACTGCTCCCTGCAGCGCCGACACCAGAAGGTGCTCGAGGAGGCACCCGCACCGCGGGTCAGTGACCCCGTGCGCGCCGCCCTGCATGAAGCAGCGCACGCCGCGGCCAAGGCGGTCGACTACGTCGGTGCGGGCACCGTCGAGTTCCTCGTGGACCGCGCGCACGAGGACGACGGCCGCGCCTACTTCCTCGAGATGAACACCCGCCTCCAGGTCGAGCACCCCGTCACCGAGGCGGTCACCGGCCTCGACCTCGTCGCCCTCCAGCTGGCCGTCGCCGAGGGCACCGCCCTCATCGGTGAGCCGCCCGAGCCGTCCGGCCACGCCGTCGAGGTGCGGGTCTACGCCGAGGACCCGGCCGCCGACTGGCGGCCGCAGACGGGCACCGTGCGCTCGCTCGGTCTCGACCCGGCCACGGACGGACTGTCGGCGACCCGCTTCGGCGGCGTCGCGGCATACGGCACGACGACGCACGGACTGCGGCTCGACACGGCCGTCGAGGTCGGCAGCGAGGTCGGCATCCACTACGACGCGATGCTCGCGAAGCTCATCGCCTACGCCCCCGACCGCACGCGGGCGCTGCGGTTGCTCTCGCGCGGCCTGGCCGAGCTCGGGCTGCGCGGCGTGCGGACGAACGTCGATCTGCTCCGGGCCATGGTCGACGACGACGCCGTCGTCGCAGCGGAGCTCCACACAGGTCTCGTGGAGGAGCGCCTCGACACGTGGACCGGCGCCGGAGTCGGCGAGGACGACCTGCGCCGCCTCGCCCTCGCGGCCGCGCTCGCCCAGGCATCCCGGGCGAGCCGTGAGGCGCGGGTGCTCTCGCGCATCCCGACGGCCTTCCGCAACGTCCCGTCACAGCCACGCACACGCGCCTACCGAGACGGCGACCGCGAGATGGTCGTGACGTATGCCGCAGAGCGCGGTCGTCTCGTCGACGACATCGACGGGGTCGATGTCGTCGACGTCTCGCCGACGCGAGTTGTCCTGTCGGACAACGGTGTTCGCGAGACGTATGCCGTCCGGCTGGGTTCCGAGGACCTGGCCGACGTGGACGTCGAAGGACCGCGTGGGGGAGTGAGCCTCACGCCCGTCCCGACCTTCGTCGACCCGGCCGAGCAGGTTGCCGAGGGGTCGCTCCTCGCACCCATGCCGGCGTCGGTGGTCCGGGTCGCGGTCGAGCCCGGCCAGAGCGTCACCCGCGGCGACGTCGTCCTCGTCCTCGAGGCGATGAAGATGCAGCACTCCGTCGAGGCGCCCGTCGACGGCGTGCTCGGCGAGGTGTCGGTCTCCGCCGGCGACCAGGTCGGCGCCGGTGCCGTTCTCGCCGTCATCACCCCATCCGAGCAAGGAGAACCCTCATGAGCACCCTCTTCACCGAGACCGAGGAGCGACGGGACCTGCGCAAGGCGGTCGCAGAGCTCGGTGCGAAGTACGGCCCCGAGTACTTCCGCACCGCCGCGAAGGAGGGCCGCAAGTCGACCGAGCTCTGGGACGAGGCAGGGCGCCTGGGCTACCTCGGTGTCGCCGTGCCCGAGGAGTTCGGGGGCGGCGGCGGGGACATCGGTGACCTCGCCGCCGTGTGTGAGGAGCTCGCCGCCGCGGGCGCGCCGCTGCTCATGATCGTCGTCTCGCCGGCCATCGTCGGCTCGATCATCGCGATGTTCGGCACCGACGTGCAGAAGAAGCGGTGGCTGCCGGGGATCGCGGACGGCAGCGCGACCTACGCGTTCTCCATCACCGAGCCCGACGCCGGGTCGAACTCGCACCGCATCACGACGACGGCCCGCCGCGACGGTGAGGACTGGCTGCTCTCCGGTGGCAAGACCTTCATCTCCGGCGTCGACGAGGCCTCGCACGTCCTCGTCGTCGCCCGGACCGAGGACGCGCGCACCGGCAAGCTCAAGCCCGCGCTCTTCATGGTGCCGACCGACGCGGACGGCTTCACCAAGGCGCCCATCGAGATGGGCATCACCTCGCCCGAGAAGCAGTGGACCCTCTTCTTCGACGGAGTCCGGCTGCCCCAGGACGCGCTCGTCGGCGACGAGGACGCCGGACTCATGCAGCTCTTCGCGGGACTCAACCCCGAGCGCATCATGGCGGCGTCGTTCGCGACCGGCACCGCTCGCCTCGCCCTGAGCAAGGCGGTCGCGTACGCCAAGGACCGCGAGGTCTTCGAGAAGCCCATCGGCACCCACCAGGCGATCGCCCACCCACTCGCCGAGATCCACATCGAGATCGAGATGGCCCGGCTCATGACCCAGAAGGCCGCGGCCCTCCTCGCAAGCGGCGACTTCATGGCGGCCGGAGAGGCCGCGAACATGGCGAAGTACGCCGCCGGCGAGGTCGTCTGCAAGGCCGTCGACCAAGCCATCCAGACCCACGGTGGCAACGGGCTCGCCGTCGAGTACGGCCTCGTCGACATGCTCGCCGGCTCGCGGCTGTCGCGCATCGCGCCAGTGAGCCGTGAGATGGTGCTCAACTTCGTCGCCCAGTTCTCGCTCGGGCTGCCCAAGTCATACTGAGCGGGTGATCCCACGACCCGACGGCAGCGCGCCCTGCCCCTGCGGCGGCTGTCCGGACGGTGCGACGCTGGCCGACTGCTGCGGGCCGTACCTCGACGGTTCCGCCTGGCCGCCGGACCCCGAGACGCTCATGCGGTCCCGCTACACGGCATACGCGACCGGCAACGCCGACCACGTGTTCCGGACATGGCACCCGGCGACCCGGCCGCAACAGGTCGAGATCGACCCGGCCCTCGCGTGGGTCGGGCTCGAGGTCGTCGACGCCCCCACGGTCGCGAGCGACGACGAGGGGGTCGTCGAGTTCACCGCGCACTGGATGTCCGGGGTCGGCGCCACCCGCCAGCGGGGCGTGGTGCGCGAGCGCAGCCGCTTCACCCGCCGGGCCGGACGCTGGTTCTATCGCGACGGCGACACCACGACGACGGCCGGTTGAACGACGAGTGCCATCCGCCGATTGACCCGGCGCTGAACCGCACATCGGCCCGACTTTTGGTTAGCGTCGAAGCGCCCCCCGTGACTGAGGGGTGCCCCAGCGGCGAGTGTCGTCGGGGCCGGATCGCACCGGAAGGACCGCCCCCCATGGGTTTCCTGGACGACCTCAAGAAGGGTCTCGGCTTCGACGACGACAACGACGCCGTCGACGAGGCCAAGAAGCAGGCCGACGAAGCCAAGAAGAAGGCTGACGAGGCTGCGGAGAAGGCTCGCAAGGAGAGCGGCGAGAAGGCTGCTCAGGCCAAGAAGGAGGCCGATGAGGCTGCTGCCGAGGCCGCGAAGAAGAAGGCGGAGGCCGACGCCGCCGCCAAGGAGGCCGCCGAGCGTGCGGGCACCGCCCCCAAGGCTCCGGCTCCGGCTCCGGCCCCGGCCCCCGCCCCGAAGAAGGCCCCGGCCCCCGCGCCGAAGAAGCCGGCCGCCCCGGCGCAGCGCACCTACACCGTCAAGAAGGGCGACACGCTCTCCGAGATCGGTGAGCGCTACGGCGTCAGCTGGAAGAAGATCGCCAAGGTCAACAACATCGAGAACCCCGACCTGATCTTCCCGGGCCAGAAGTTCATCATCCCGGACTGACGCACCCTGCGTCGGTTCCCCTCGAGCGCCGCGTCACCGTCCACGGTGGCGCGGCGCTCGGCGTTCCGCGCGCTGCGCGGGTGAACGGGCCCAAACCCGTTCGTATGCCGGCCGCGCACCTCCGTAGGATGACCCGGGTGCCGCGCCACGCGGCATACCCGGGTGCCGCGCCACGCGGCATACGAGACACCACCCACCACGAGAAGGACCTCCCGTGCTCCGCACCCACGAGGCCGGCACCCTGCGTGCCGACCAGATCGACCAGACCGTCACGCTCACCGGCTGGGTGGCCAAGCGTCGCGATCACGGTGGGGTGGCGTTCATCGACCTGCGCGATGCGAGCGGGGTCGTGCAGGTCGTCGCGCGCGACGAGGTCCTCACCGGTGCCGCGCACGACCTGCGTGCCGAGTTCGTCGTCAAGGTGACCGGCACCGTCGTCGCCCGCAGCGAGGAGAACGTCAACCCGGAGCTGCCCACGGGTGCCGTCGAGGTCGTCGCGTCCGACATCGAGGTGCTCAACACGAGCGCGCCGCTGCCGTTCCAGATCGACGAGCGCGTCAGCGTCGGCGAGGAGGCCCGCCTCAAGCACCGCTACCTCGACCTGCGCCGTCCGGGCGCGTCGTCGGCGGGTGCCGGCCTGCGGCTGCGCTCCAAGGTCAGTGCCGCTGCCCGGCGAGTGCTCGAGGCCCGTGACTTCGTCGAGATCGAGACCCCGACGCTGACCCGGTCGACGCCCGAGGGTGCGCGCGACTTCGTCGTCCCCGCGCGGCTCGCGCCCGGCTCCTGGTATGCGCTGCCGCAGAGCCCGCAGCTGTTCAAGCAGCTCCTCATGGTCGCCGGCATGGAGCGCTACTACCAGATCGCGCGCTGCTACCGCGACGAGGACTTCCGCGCCGACCGGCAGCCGGAGTTCACCCAGCTCGACATCGAGATGAGCTTCGTCGAGCAGGAGGATGTGCTCGCGCTCGGTGAGGAGATCGTCTCCGAGATCTGGAAGCTCATCGGCGTCGAGCTGGACACGCCCTTCGAGCGGATGACGTATGCCGACGCGATGCGCCGCTTCGGCTCCGACAAGCCGGACCTGCGGTTCGGGCAGGAGCTCGTCGAGTGCACCGAGTACTTCGCGGACACGCCGTTCCGGGTGTTCCAGAGCGAGTACGTCGGAGCCGTCGTCATGCCGGGTGGCGCGAGCCAGCCGCGCAAGCAGCTCGACGCCTGGCAGGAGTGGGCCAAGCAGCGCGGTGCCAAGGGTCTGGCCTACGTGTTGGTCGGCGAGGACGGGGAGCTCGGTGGGCCGGTGGCCAAGAACCTGTCCGAGTCCGAGCGGGCGGGCCTGGCCGAGCACGTCGGCGCGAAGCCCGGTGACTGCATCTTCTTCGGCGCCGGCGCGACGAAGTCGACGCGCGCCTTGCTCGGGGCCGCGCGCCTCGAGATCGGCAAGCGGGTCGGGCTCATCGACGAGTCGGCGTGGAGCTTCCTCTGGGTGCTCGACGCGCCGCTTTTCGAGCCGGCGTCCGAGGCCGTCGCTGCGGGTGACGTCGCCGTCGGCGGCGGCGCCTGGACCGCCGTGCACCACGCGTTCACCTCGCCGAAGAAGGAGTTCGAGGACTCCTTCGACGAGAACCCGGGCGAGGCGCTGGCCTACGCCTACGACATGGTCTGCAACGGCAACGAGCTGGGCGGTGGGTCGATCCGTATCCACCGCCGCGACGTGCAGGAGCGGGTCTTCAAGGTCATGGGGCTGTCCGAGGACGAGGCCCAGGAGAAGTTCGGCTTCCTCCTCGACGCCTTCCAGTACGGCGCGCCCCCGCACGGCGGCATCGCCTTCGGCTGGGACCGCATCGTCATGCTGCTCGGCGGCTACGAGTCGATCCGCGACGTCATCGCCTTCCCGAAGTCGGGCGGCGGCTACGACCCGCTGACCGACGCCCCGGCGCCGATCTCCGCGCAGCAGCGCAAGGAGGCCGGTGTCGACGCCAAGCCCAGCGACGCGGGCGACAAGGCCTGACGTGACGTCGGCGTCCGAAGCGGTCGGCACGGTCGACGACGTCGTCGTGCCACCGCTCGACCCGAGCGCGCCGGTGTCGGTGCTGCTCTGGGACGCCGACGGCGTGCTCCAGCACCCGAAGCACCTCTGGGGCCCGCAGCTCGAGCAGTGGGGCGGCGACGGGTTCGCGGAGGCGTTGTTCAGGTCGGAGGTTCCCGCGCTCAAGGGCGACATGCGGTTCCGCGATGCGCTGACCCAGCTGCTCACCGAGTGGCCGCAGGTCACGGCGAGCGTCGACGACCTGCTCTCGCTCTGGGAGATGGTCGAGCGGGACGACGACGCCGTGGGCCTCGTCCGCGACATCGCCGCGTCGGGAGTCACCTGCATGCTCGCGACGAACCAGCAGGACCACCGCAAGGCGTTCCTGCGCGCGAACTTCGGCTACGACGACGTCTTCGCCCGGTCGTACCACTCGTGCGACATGGGCACGATGAAGCCCGAACCCGCCTATTTCCAACGGATTCTCGCCGACCTCGGCCTCGAGGACACGCCGGAGCGGGTCGGCTTCGTCGACGACAACGCCGCCAACATCGAGACGGCGCGCTCGCTCGGCATCCGCGCGGTGCACCACGACCCGGCGACGGGTGTGGCCGGGCTGCGCGCCGACCTCGGGTGGTCGCCGTGAGCGACGCGCCTCCCGAGGCCGTGGTGCGCGACGCGGTGCAGGCGTATGCCGCCCGCCAGCCCGAGCTGCGTCAGGTCGCCGACCAGCTCGTCCGCATGGTCATCGCGATGCTCGACGACGCCGGCATCAACTACGTCAGCGTGACCGGCCGGGCCAAGAGCGTCGCCTCGTTCGCGGGCAAGGCGTCGCGGGTCGACGCCGAGGGGGCCCTGCTGCACCCGGACCCGCTCACCGACATCACCGACCAGGTCGGCGTCCGCGTGGTGACCTACCTCCAGGGTGACGTCACGGCCGTGGCGAGCCTGCTCTCGACCCAGTTCGCCGTCCTCGACGACCGCGACATGGGTCAGGAGACCGCGAGCGAGGGGCGGTTCGGCTACTCGAGCCGGCACCTCCTGGTGACGCTCGACGCGGACCGCCTCGACCCGGCATACGCACACCTCGCGGGACGCACCGCGTCGGTGCAGCTGCGCACGATCCTCCAGCACGCGTGGGCCGAGTTCGAGCACGACGTCCGCTACAAGGGCACGGTGCCGGACGCGGACGTGTCCGACCTCGACCGCCGGTTCACCCTCGCCGCAGGGCTGCTCGAGCTCGCCGACCGCGAGTTCACGGCGATCCGCGACCGGCTGCAGGCGAGCATGGGCGACCAGGGGCCCGCGGCCGCCGGCGACGACCCGCGCATCAGTGGCGCCGACCTCGCGAGCTTCCTCGCGGGGCTGTTCCACGAAGCCGGCTGGTCGCGCACCGACCACTACTCGTGGATCTCGGGGCTGCTGCTCGAGCTCGGCATCACCTCGCTCGAGGAGCTGGCCGGGCTGCTCGGCACGATCGACCTCGACGGCATCAACGCGCGGATGGACTACCGCTACCCGGCCGGTGCGGTGCGCCGCCTCGACGACGCGCTGCTCGCCGTCTTCGGGACGCGCTACATCCAGCTGCACGGCAACGCCCATCGCGTCGACGCGCTCACCGCCCGCCTCGAGAAGGTCCGCCCGCCCCAGACGTGAGGTTCGACTAGGACGGAACTGCACAAACCGGCCGCCCGAGTTCCGCCACTCTGTGACACTGCCTGCGGGCTGACGGCACTCACCAGGGGCGCGTGCCCACGACGACAAGGGGACTGACATGGAAACGGCCAGCATCGCGGCATGGACGCTGATGAACGAGATCCCGGTGCCGGACGACGTGCGCGAGCTGTTGGTGGACGGGGAGCAGGCGGTGACGGCGTTCAAGACGTTCCGGGACAGCGCAGTGTTCACGACCAAACGGCTCATCGTGCGGGACGCGCAGGGACTCACCGGCAAGAAGGTCGAGATCTACTCGCTGCCCTACTCGGCCATCAACATGTGGTCGTCGGAGAACGCGGGCAAGCTGTTCGACGTCAACGCAGAGATCGAGCTGTGGACGCGAGCGGGCCACATCAAGGTCAAGCTCGGGAAGGGCGCGGACGTGCGCCGCATCGACCAGCTCATCGCGTGGGCGGTACTCAACGCACGCTGAGGGATCACGGCTGCGTTCGGGCGGCGGTCACGCTGCCCCGCGCGTCAGAGGGGAAACCCCGTCCGGGCGCGCAGGCTCGTCGCGTACCCGAGCCGCTCGTAGAGCACTCGGGCATGGTCGTTGTCGGCGAAGACGCCGAGGGTGGACGCGCCCGTGCGGTCGATCCCGTCGCGGGTGAGGTATGCCGTCATCGCGGCTCCCAGCCCACGTCCCCGCAGCGTGGAGTCGGCGACGATCCCGCCGATGAGCGGGACGTCGGTGTTGCCCGGCTCGCTCACGCCGCAGGCAATGAGCCGAGCGTCCTTGTCGCGCAACGCTGCCCAGCGCATGCCCTCGTGCTGGCCGGGCAGCGCGAACGGGTGCGGGTTGTGTGCCTTGATGAAGGCGGTGAGCTCGGCCGGGTCGCCGTCGAACCACGTGATGTCCCGCTCCGCGGGCAGGGTCGGCGGGGGAGTCGTGGTCCACATGCGGTCCCAGGCATTGCCGCCGCGCAGCCCGAGTGCGTCCCGAACGGGCTCGTATGCCGTCGCGGGAGCCGTGACGTGGTTCGGCGCCTTCGCTGCCACCCAGGTCGCGAACATGTCGGTCGCGGCGAGGTGGGCGACGCCGTCGTCGGCACCGAGGACGACGACGCCGCGACGGCCGTCGCCCCAGACCTGGAACCACGCGACGACCTCCGAGCCGGTGAGGTGCAGCGCCGGAGGCTCGAAGGTCGTCGCGAGGTCGAACCGGAGGAAGGGGTGGTCACCACTCGCGGCCCTGAGCTCTGCTGCCGTGGCGAGCTCGGCGACCCGCGATCCTCCATCGCTCACTTCTGCAGGAAGTCGAGCAGTGCGGTGTTGACCTGGTCCGGGTGGCTCGCGAGGAACCCGTGCGGGCCGTCCTCGATGACGACGAGGTCACTGCCCGCGACCTGCTCGTGGGTGCGCTTGCCCGAGACCTCGAACGGCACGATGGCGTCGGAGTCGCCGTGGACGACGAGGGTCGGCACGGTGACCTTGGCAAGGTCGCCGGTGAAGTTGGTGAGCCACGACTCGATGCAGGAGGTCATGGCGTCAAGGTCCGCCTGGGCGGCCATCCCGAGGGCGTCCTGACGCTGGTCCTCGGTGACCTTGAGGTCGCCGTCGGCGCTGAAGAAGTTCGTCATGAACTCGTCGAGAAACTCCTCGCGGTCGGCGCGCAGGTCCTGCTGCATCTGCTCGGCGTCCTCCCGGGGCAGGCCACCGTCGGGGTTCTCGTCGCTCTTGAGCAGCCACGGCGGGATGGCTCCGAGGAAGGCGATGCTGCGCAGCCGGTCCGTGCCGTGGTTGCCGACATAGCGGGCGACCTCGCCGCCACCCATGGAGAAGCCGACGAGGGTGACGTCGGTGAGGTCGAGGGCGGTGAGCAGGGAGTCGAGGTCGGACGCGAGCGCGTCGTAGTCGTAGCGGCCGTCAGGCGCGGGGGACGACTGGCCGAAGCCGCGGCGGTCGTAGGTGATGACGCGGTACCCGGCGTCGGTGAGCGCGGGGACCGTGTCCTTCCACGAGGCGCCGGAGAGGGGCCAGCCGTGGATGAGGACGACCGGACGTCCGTCACCGCCGGTGTCCTCGTGGTGGATCGTCGGGGCCTGGGTCGAGGTCGAGTCGGACATGGGCGTCCCTTTCCGGAGTGGGCGTCTCGGACGTCTTCAGCCTAGGCACGCGGTCTCGATGTCGCACCCGCCGGATACGCTGGCGAGATGCCTGCCGGCGACGACCTCTTCGCGTCCGCGCACGACGTCTCGGCGGCGTCGGGCGTGGGTGAGTCGCTGCTGCCGCCGCTCGCCGTGCGCATGCGGCCGGCCTCGATCGAGGAGGTGCGTGGTCAGGCCGACGTGCTGCGTCCCGGCAGTCCGCTGCGCCGGCTCATCGAGGGGTCCGGCGGGACGGCCGGCCCGCTGAGTGCGATCATCTGGGGCCCGCCCGGCACCGGCAAGACGACGCTCGCGCACCTCGTCGCCACGGCGGCGGGGCGTGAGTTCGTCGAGCTGTCCGCCGTGACCGCGGGCGTCAAGGACGTGCGTGCGGTCATGGAGGCCGCCGCCCGCAACCGCGACCTCTACGACCGGCAGACCGTGCTCTTCCTCGACGAGATCCACCGGTTCAGCAAGGCGCAGCAGGACGCCCTGCTCCCCGGCGTCGAGAACCGCCAGGTCATCCTCGTCGCCGCGACGACGGAGAACCCGAGCTTCTCGGTCATCTCGCCGCTGCTGTCGCGCTCCATGCTCATCACCCTCAGCTCGCTCGACGACGCCCAGGTCGCTGACGTCCTCGACGCGGCGGTGAGCGACCCGCGCGGTCTCGACGCGGCATACGCACTCTCCGACGAGGCGCGCGACCACCTCGTCGCCATCGCGCAGGGCGACGCGCGGCGAGCCCTGACCTCGCTCGAGGCGGCGGCGGGCGTCGCACAGGACGACGCGCCGGCCGGGCGGGACGACAGCGAGCCGCTGGAGATCACGCTCGCGCACGCCGAGCAGGCGGTGTCGCAGGCGATGGTGCGCTATGACAAGACCGGCGACCAGCACTACGACGTCGCGTCGGCGTTCATCAAGTCGATGCGTGGCTCTGACGTCGACGCGGCCCTGCACTATCTCGCGCGTCAGCTCGAGGCCGGTGAGGACCCCCGGTTCATCGCGCGGCGCATCGTCATCGCGGCGAGCGAGGACGTCGGGATGGGCGACCCGACGGCGCTGCAGACCGCGGTCGCCGCGATGCACGCAGTCGCGCAGATCGGGATGCCGGAGGCGCGGATCATCCTCGCGCAGGCCGTCGTCCACAACGCGCTCGCGCCGAAGAGCAATGCCGCGTATGCCGGGATCAACGCCGCGATCGCGGACGTGCGCGCCGGACGTGGTGGTGCGGTGCCGCCGCACCTGCGGGGGAGTGGGTATGCCGGTGCGTCCCGTCTCGGGCACGGCAAGGGCTATATCTATGCGCACGATGAGCCGGATGCCGTTGCGGCACAGCAGTATCTGCCCGATGACCTGCACGGCCGGACCGACTACTACCAGCCGACGGACCGCGGTTTCGAGGCGCGGTTGAAGGACCGCTGGGCCTGGCTCAAGGAGCGCCTCGGACGACGCTGACCGTGGGGCGGGCCGGTCGAGGCGGCCTCTTTACAGGTCGGCGAGATGGCCTTAGATTCGAATGCCTAAGCGATTAGGCAGAGTGTCATCGCAACCGTCAGCCGATCAAAGGAGATCTCATGACGCCGTCATCCAGCCCGTCCCGTCGCGCCGTGATCGCCGGCACCGCAGGTGCCGCGGGCGTCGTCGCCACCACCGCGGCAGCTCCTGCTGCGGCCCGCTCTGCAGCCGTGCCGCCGACCGGTCCCGGCGCGGTTGCCCCCACGTCACCCACGGCCCAGTCCCTCCTCGACCAGGGGTACGAGCTGACGTGGCGTGACGAGTTCAACCGGCCCGTGCTGGACCGGACGAAGTGGACGTGCGGATTCCGGTCCAAGCGGTCCGACTACATCCACCCAGGCGACTACTACGCCTATGCCGCCTCGCAGGTGAGCGTGCGGGACGGGCACCTCCGGATCGTCGCGGAGACCAAGGACGTCACCGTCAACGAGCGGACCGTGCCTCGCGCATCCGGTGGGGTGAGCTCGCGGTGGCACGCGACGTTCACCTACGGCTATTTCGAATGCCGGTTCCGCCAGAACGTGCGCACTGCCGGGTGGACCTTCGTGCCGGCCTTCTGGATGGATGCGATCGGCGACTCGGACAACCGCGTGCACGACCGCAGCCGGTTCAAGAAGGCCATCCCTCGAGGCTGGGGCAACGAGCTCGACATCCTCGAGTCCAGCGGCCGAATGGGTCAGAGCTGGGCAGTGCACACCGGGGACGACGACGGGTCCGGGATCGGGTCGATCTCGGGGGCGCACTGGGAGAACAACGAGGTGGGGGTCTGGCACACCGCCTCCCTGCTGTGGACCCCGGACAGCTACACCTTCTACATCGACGACGACGTCACCCAGCACGTGGCGCGAAGCGATCGCCGAGACATCGCGGCGACGCCGCACTACCTCATGCTCAGTGCGGCCGGGCACATGCCCGCGAACGGCGAGACCGGGATCTACGACGTCGACTACGTGCGCGTCTACCAGCACCCGCAGATCGACGCTCCGAACCACACCTGGACCGGTTTCGACCGTGGCCCCTGGCATCTGAGCGCCAGCTCGACCGACGGCACCCGCTGGTCGGAGAAGGTCAACAAGATCTACACCGGTCATGGTGGGGGCGGCGACTTCTGGCGGTCCGCGCAGACCCAACGTGGCGGCGAGTGGTTCATGATCGACCTGGGCATCACCCAGCGCGTCCGCCACCTGAGAATCGTTGCGCCACAGGCCTATCCGCAGACCGGCGGGAGCCTGGACACCGAAGGCCAGTGGGCCGAGGAGTTCGAGATCTACTCGGCGTCCGCGCCCGAGGCATGGCGTGCCCCGGACCATCCGGCGTGGGCCCGGCCGATCGCCACGGGACGGGGCGAGGTCGTCTCGAACGTTGTCTTCGGCCGGCCCGTCGTCGGTCGCTACCTCATGATCCGCCAGACCGGTCAGAACCCCGCGAAGAAGTGGTCGATCCGCGACATCTACGCCTTCGACCGGGTCGGACCCCTGGCCTGACCGCACCCCGTCCACCTCCTGACGAACCCGCACCCCGCACGCACCAGTCCCACGAAGGAGCAGATCCCATGCACAACCCCCAGAGTCCGTCGCGTCGCGGCGTCATCGCGGGCGCCGTCGGCGCGGCCGGCGTCGCTGCCGCCACCGCTGCCTCGTCTTCCTCTGCCGCTGCCGCCCCTGCGGCCCTGCCGGGCGGCGCACGCCGGTCAGCCGGTGACGGCGTCGTCCCGCACTCGGCGACCGCCGCGTCCTTCCTGTCCCAGGGGTACGAGCTGACCTGGCGCGACGAGTTCGACAAGCCGCACCTCGACCCCCGCAACTGGACCCGAGGCTTCCGGTCCAAGCGGTCCGACTACATCCACCCCGGCGACAACTACTGCTACGCCGGCTCACAGGTGAGCCTCGGCGACGGGTTCCTCCGCATCATCGCGGAGAACAAGGAGAAGACGGTCAACGAGCGAACCGTTCCGCGAGCCACCGGTGGCGTCAGCAGTCGCTGGCACCAGACCTTCACCTACGGCTACTTCGAGGCTCGGTTCCGACAGAACATCCGTCCCGCCGGCTGGACCTTCGTCCCGGCCTTCTGGCTGGACGCCATCGGGGACTCCGACAACCGAGACCACGACCGGAGCCGGTTCAAGAACGCCCTCCCCACCGGCTGGGGTGCCGAGGTCGACATCCTCGAGTCCAGCGGTCTGCGCGGGTGGAACTGGGCCGTCTGCAACCTCGATGACGACGGCTCGGGCGCCGGGTGGGTCGACAAGTGGCTCAACTTCAACCTCGAGACCGACGTGTGGCACACGGTGTCGTGCCTGCGGACCCCGGAGGGCTACACGTTCTACCTCGACGACATCGAGACCGGGCGCGTCACCGCCGCAGACCGGCGCATCGCGAGCACGCCGATGTACCTCATGCTCAGCGCAGCCGGGCACATGCCGCCGAACGGGGAGACGGGCATCTACGACGTCGACTATGTGCGCGTCTACCAGCACCCGGAGATGGATGCGCCCGTCAACCACTGGACCGGGTTCGACCGCGGGCCGTGGCACCTCAGCGCCAGCTCGACCGACGGGACCCGCTGGTCGGAGAAGGTCAACAAGGTCTACTCCGGCCACGGCTGGGGCGACTTCTGGCGCTCGGCCGCACCGCAGCGCGGTGACGAGTGGTTCATGATCGACCTCGGGGTGACCCAGCGCGTGCGCCAGCTGCGCATCGTCGCGCCACAGGCGTACCCGCAGCGAGGGGGCAGCCTGGACACCGAGGGCCAGTGGGCCGAGGAGTTCGAGATCTACTCCGCCTCCGCGCCGCCGGCCTGGCGGAACCCCGACCACCCGGCGTGGGGCAACCCGCTGGCCTCCGGACGGGGCGACGTCGTGTCCGACGTCGTCTTCGGGCGGCCCGTCGTCGGGCGCTACCTCATGATTCGCCAGACCGGGCAGAATCCCGAGAAGAAGTGGTCGATCCGCGACATCTACGCCTTCGACAAGGTTGCGCCGCTCGCCTGAGTCGGCCACTGCAGGTGGTAGACACGGAGGCGTGACGACCTCCCGGCTGCCTCGGCGAACGACGCTCAAGGACGTCGCCGAGGCAGCCGGGGTGTCCACCGCCACGGCGTCGTTCGCCCTGAGTGGCCGGCTCGACGGCCCGGCCCGGATGAGCGACCGGACCCGCGCGCACATCACCGAGGTCGCGGACCGGCTCGGCTACGTGCCGCAGTTCTCGGCGCGCAGTCTCGCGCGCGGGACGACCGACCTCGTCGCTGTGGTCCTCAACTTCCCCGGGTCGAGGTGGGCCGGCGCGGTCACGGATGCCATCACCGACGCCGTCGGCGCCCTGGGTGCGGTCACGGTGTCCTTGGCACACGAGCGCTGGGCCGAGCACCTTCGTCGGGGTTTCGCCGGAGCCGCCTTCGTCGAGGACTGGCCGGGCCGGGAGGACAGCGACCTGGCAGCAATCGCGCGCCTGGGGACCACGCTCATGGTGGCGAGCCGAGAAGCGCCCAGCCGACCGGCATACGACGTCGTCGTGAGCAACGAGTACTCCGCCTGTCGCGAGATGGTGGAGGGCCTGCTCACCCGCGGGCATCGGCGGATCGGGGTGCTGCGACGCTCGCACGACGAGGAGCACCATGCGCCGAACGAGCGGCTGCGGGCGTACCTCGACGCGGTCGACGCCGCGGGACAGCAACCGGTGAAGTCCCTCGTCCGCTTCGCTCGCAACCGCTACGACCTCGCCTATGCCGAGACCACGCAGCTGCTCGCGTTGCCCGAGCCGCCCACGGCGATCTATGCCATGAACGGCCCCTCGGCAGCCGGTGCGCTCTGGGCGACGCAGGCGGCCGGTGCCCGCGACGTCGAGGTCGTCGGAGTCGACCCGGTGGGGGACCTGCAGACTCAGCCCGAGCTGTCGTGGGTGACCATCGCCGAGGGCGAGATGGCTCGGATGGGGCGGCGGATGGCGGACCGCATCACCGACCCGTCGCTGCCGGTGACCGAGCTCGAGCTGCACTGGGTTCTGCGCCGTCCCGGCTAGCCCGCTATGGTTTTCTTCACACCAAGAACTATTTGAGGCGGAGCCGATGGCAGCACCACAGGCCGGGTCGGAACGGCGCCGGCCGCGCGTCGTGTCCGACCTGAGTCGCGCGCACGTCGCTGCCCTGGTCGGAGTCCTGAGGGAGGGTCCGGCCGCGCGGGCGGAGCTGGCCGAGCGGCTCGGGCTCAGTGCAGGTGCGGTGACGCGCCTCGTCGGCCGCCTGCTCGACGCCGACTTCGTCCACGAGCTCGATGACGTGCCCCGCTCCGCGACGCGCGGACGGCCCCGTCGTCCGCTGGCGCTGCGGTCGGATCGCCGGGTCATCCTCGCGGCGCACATCGGCGCGAACCGGACCAGTGTCGGGGTCGTCGACCTCGCCGGGCACGTCACCCATGCGACCGAGCACTTCCATCGAGACCTGACCCCTTCGGCGGTCCTCGCGGCCACCCGGTCGCTGTTGCGGCGAACCGTGAAACAGGTCGATGACTCCGGCACTCGCGTCGTCGGCACAGGCATCGGCATCGGTGGCTGGGTCGACCAGGGGCGCGTCGTGGAGCATCCCGGTCTCGGCTGGGTCGACGTCGACGTCCAGCGTCGGCTGGCCGGCGCAGCCGTGGGCCCGCTGAGCGTCGAGTCGCACGTGCGCGGGCTCGCCCTCGCGGAAGCCGACTTCGGAGCTGCGCTCGGGACGGACACGCTCGTCGAGCTGCACGTCGGCAACGTCACCGACGCCGCGGTCCTCGTCGGTGGTCGGCTCCTGCGCGGGCCATTGTCGGCGGCGGGTTCGGTGGGCCATCTGCCGGTGCGTGCCGACGGCGAGGGTGTTGTCTGCCCGTGTGGGCGCCACGGCTGTGCACAGGTGGAGCTCTCCGAAGCCCGTCTCCTCGAGCGCGCACGGGCCGATGGTCTCTCGGTGACCTCGGTGTCCGACGTCGACACCCTCGCGGCCTCCGGGGAC
Organism: Knoellia remsis; assembly: GCF_003002895.1. Classification (GTDB taxonomy): domain Bacteria; phylum Actinomycetota; class Actinomycetes; order Actinomycetales; family Dermatophilaceae; genus Knoellia; species Knoellia remsis. The sequence goes on from NZ_PVTI01000001.1 coordinate 266,468, forward strand.
CCGCGCGCCTCGGCACTGCGCGATGACCGGCTGGCCATGATCGGCATGCTCTCGTCGCACCTCGTCGACGTCGTCGGCCCGGACCGGCTCGTGCTCGCCGGACTGCATGACCTCGGCGAGAGGGACCTCGACATCGTCCGACGGGCCGCGATCCGTCGGCCGGACACGGCGGGGCCGCACCCGGAGATCGTCGCGTCCGACCTCGGTGACCATCCGCTGCTGCTCGCGGCGGCCGCGCCCCCGTTGCTTGCCTGGTTCGATGACCCGACCGCCGCGGAGCGGGACCTGTCGCAGCTCGCGGCACCGAGCGCATGACGACCCGCGCACGCTTGCTCGGGAACGACCGTCGGTTCACCGGTGAGGGCGCCTTCTGGGACGGGGACGGGCTGCTCTGGGTCGACATCTGGGCCGGGCACGTGCTGCGCACCGATCGCTCCGGTCGCACCGAGATCCTCTGGGTGACGATGCCGCCAGTGGGGTTCGCCGTCGCCGTCGTCGATGGCCTCCTCGTGGGCGCGGGCCTCGACATCGTCCACGTCGGCGCCGGTGGCGCGCGGCGCGTCGTCGAGGTCACCGGCGCCGCGCCCGACTCGCGGCTCAACGACGGGGCGATCGACGCTGCCGGGCGCCTCTGGTTCGGGACGGTCACCCCGCGGGGGACCGACTCGAGCGTCTTCCGGTATGCCGCTGAGCGGCTCGACCTCGTGTGGTCCGGTCTCGAGGTGGCCAACGGGATGGACTGGTCGCCGGATGGAGAGGTGATGTACGTCGCCGACACCGGCACTGGTGTCGTGCATTGGGCGAGGCATGACCCGGCCACGGGAGAGGTCGGGGCGCTCGAGGAATGGGCGGCGCGGGCACCGGGCGCTCCGGACGGGCTCTGCGTCGCCCCCGACGGTGGGCTGTGGCTGGCCGAGATCTTCACCGGCTCGGTGGTCGAGCTGGTTGCTGGTGAGGTGCGCCGCACGGTCACGGTGGACTGTCCGCGGGTCACGAGCGTGGCGTGTGCGAGCGGTCCCGGTGATCCCCTCGAGCTGTGGATCACGACCGGGCGCAAGGACCTCACGCCGGAGCAGCTGCGGAAGCATCCCGAATCGGGGTCGCTGTTCGTGGCCCGCCCGGACGGGGCCTGACCTGACCAGGACTCAGGCGTCGTAGGGTCCGAGTCCCGCCAGCTGGCCGCCGTCGACGGGCACGACCGCACCGTTGACGTGGCGTGCCCGGTCGTCGAGGAGGAACCGGACGACCTCGGCGACATCCTCCGGACGCCCCACGCGACCGAGCGGGTTCTCGGCCGCGCGCTGCGCGAGGTCCTGCTCGGAGGCGTGCCGCGCCGCGTTGCGCTCGACCGCGATGAACCCCGGCGCGACGACGTTGGTGCGTATCCCGTCCGGTCCGAGCTCGACGGCGAGTGACCGCGCGAGTGCCTCGAGCCCAGCCTTGGATGCTGAGTAGGCAGCCCCGCCCGTGCCGGCTACCTGCGCGTGCACCGACGAGATGAGGACGATCGCGGCGCCGAACGCGCCCGGCCCACGGGGCGCGCCAGGTCCCGCGGAGGCGCCGGTCGCGCTGGTCCCGGCCGTGTCGCCGCGACTCGACCGCACCGTCGTGGCGACCGCCCGAGCCCACAGGGCGGGCGCGACGAGGTTGACGTCGAGCGTGTCGCGCCAGCGCGTCTCGTCGAGCTCGAGCACCGACCACCAGGACTGCAACGCTGCCGACACGACGAGTCCGGTGAGAGGGCCACGGGCCGTCGCGGACGACATGGCCGCGCGCATGACGGCGGGGTTCGTCACGTCGCCGGCGACCCAGGTGGACCGGCTGTCGTTGCAGAGGTCGCGAGGCGCGTCCTCGCGATCCACTCCGACGACGTTGACACCGTCGGCGGACAGGAGGTCGACGACGGCGCGGCCGATGCCACGAGCGGCGCCGGTGACGATGACGGATCTGCTCACGGGGCCAGCATGCCTAGCGGAGCGAGTCCAGGCCAAGGCTCCCGGGATGGGCGACTCCGACCTCGGTGACACGACGCTGGTGGTGCTGCAGCACGTCCGCGTCCACGGCCACACCGAGGCCGGGGGCGTCAGTGGTCCTCGCCCGGCCCGAGGACTCCAGTGACGGGTCGGTGAGCAGCTCCATCCGCCATGGCACCTCACCGAAGGCGCACTCGAGGATGCGGGCCGTCGGGAAGGCCGACGAGGCCGCGACCGAGTGTGCCGTCGCGACGGGCCCGGTGGGGTTGTGGATCGACACCTCGAGGCCTCGCTCCGCGGCGAGTCGTCCCAGCTCCACGGCGCGGCGGTCACCGCCGGAGTGCTTCACATCCGGCATGAACACGTCGAGTGCTCCTGACTCGATGGCGGTGACGACCTGGTCGGGGCGCGTGGCGAACTCGCCCGCGGCCTGGGGGATGTCGAGGATGTCCTTGGCGCGCTTGACCGAGTCGGCATCGTCGATGAATGCGATGTCCTCGATCCATCGCAGGTCGAGGTCGAGCACGCGGGACCGCACGGCCCGCAGCTCGTCGTGGCTGACGAAGTGGTGGGCGTCGAGCATGAGGTCGACGTCGCCGCCGATCTCCTCACGGACGGCCTCGACCAGACGGAGCCCGGTGTCGACGCGACGGTCACCGACGAGGAAGTCGAACGGGGCACACTTGATCGCCGCGAAACCGGCCTGGACCGCATCGCGCGCGACCCGGGCGAACTCCCGTGGTGTGCGCTCGCGAACCCCACGGTTGATGTTGGCGTAGAGCGGGATCGACGACGGCCCGGTCGGGCCGCCGAGGTGCGCGGCCAGCGGGACGCCGGCCAGCTGCGCGTCGAGGTCGCACAGCGCCTGGTCGAGCCCGCCGAGCAGCGTGGAGTCGGCGGGCAGGGCGCGCGAGGCTCCCATCGCCAGGCCGGCTGCCGTGACCTCGGTGGCGAGTCGGGCCAGGGCGTCGCCGAGGCCGAGGCCGAGGTAGGCCGCGGTCAGCTCGTCCCACCGCGGCACGGCGATCTCGACGGCGTGCGCGTCCGAGGCCTCGCCCCAGCCGGTGCGGCCGTCGTCGAGGGTGACCTCGACGAAGACCCACGTCGTGCGCCACGTGACCGGGACGCGATGCATGGTGATGTCCACGATGCTGCTCATCGGCGTGCCCCCACGGGAGCGAGGAGATCCGTGAACTCGTCGAGGAACGCCTCGACCGACGCGTGCAGGTCGGGCGTGAGCTGCGGTGCGGGAGAACGGCATACGGCCGTGTCGAGGAGACCACGACGGAAGGCGACCTCCTTCGCGACACTGATCATCAGCCCGGGCTCGGACTCCCACACGATGATGTAGGGCAGCAGTCGCTGGTAGAGGTCGCGCGCCTCACCGCGGCGGCCGTCGTGCCAGGCGCGCAGGATCGCGGCGTAGACCTCAACGAACCCCGTCACGGGCTGCACCCCCGAGGTGTCGTGGTCGAGCGCATCCATGAGGTGCAGCCCGGAACGGCCGACGAGCGCATCGAGGGGCGGGTCACCGTGCACGAGCGCGCCGATGAACGGCCCCGGACGGTCGACCTCGACCTTGACGCTGACGAGGTTCGGGTGCCGTCGCGCCCATTCCTGCAGCCGTGCGGGGCCGAGGCTCACGGTGGACACGTCGGAGGCGTGCTGGATCATCACTGGAGCCGGGGCGAGGTCGGCGAGCACCTCGTCGACGAAGTCCTCCACGGCACTCGCGGGCAGTGGCCAGAACCGCGGCGTCATGATGTTGACGAGGTCCGCACCCCACTCGAGCGCCTCGTGGGCGCGCCGTAGGACGGTCACGGTCGACTGGTCGGTGATGCTCACGACGGCCAGGACGTCGTCGAGGTCACGGGTGCGGGTGACGAGCCGCTGGGTGAGCAGCGCGCGCTCGCTGTCGTCGAGGGTGTAGAACTCCGAGGCGATGCCGGGGAAGAAGACTCCGCCCACGCCGTGCGACAGGGTGTCGTCGACGAGCCGGTCGAAGCTCGTCAGGTCGATGCTCTGGTCGGCGTGGAAGGGCAGCTGGAGGACGGGGACGAGTCCGCGTGGGCTCCTACTTGTCGACACCGGCGGTCACTCCTTCGAGGATGCGTCCCGCCGTCCAGACGAAGACGGCGAGGATGGGCAGGGTCACGACCGCCACACCGGCGAAGAGCACACCCCAGCTGCTCTGGTTCTGCAGCGACCCGAACGTGTTGAGCAGGGTGGGGCCGAGAGTCGACTTGGCGGGGTCGTTGATGAGCACGAGGACGAGCAGGGTCTCGTTCCACGCCGTGATGAGGTTGAGCACGAACACCGTGCGCACGGCCGGCCCGGCGAGCGGCAGCATCACCTCGCGGAACGTCGTCCACCGGGATGCGCCGTCGATCGTCGCGGCCTCCTCGAGCTCGCTCGGCAGGCTGCGGAAGTAGCCCTCGAGCACGAAGACGCTGAACGGGATCTGCCACGCGACGGAGACCGCGACGACGAAGATCCGCTGGTCCCACCAGCCCGTCACCCAGTCGACCATGAGCGTGTCGAGCTGGGCGTTCATGACGACGTAGGGGACGAGGACGATCTGGTGCGGGATCGTCATACCGAGCGAGAAGAACACGAGCAGCCAGCCACCGGCCTTGCGGCCGGACCGCGCGATTCCGTATGCCGCGGGGGCAGCGAACAGGACCGACGTCGCCGCGGTGGCCACGGCATACACGACGGTGTTCGCGAAGGCGCGGCCGAAGCCGGAGTCGGCCCAGGCGCGCGTGAAGTTCTCCCACGCGAGACGGCTCGGGGCCGAGAGGAAGTCGAAGACCTCGGAGTCCGTTTTGAGCGAGGTGACGAGGACCCAGAGAAGCAGCAGGACGTTGAAGCCCACCCAGAGCCAGAGGACCGCCTTGGCACCGCCGGGCAGGAGGACGTCACCGAAGAAGCGGGATGCAGGCCCCGGGCCGGCACGGAAGTTCGCGGGCGGCCTTGGGGCAGTGGTGGTTTCGGCCATGTCAGTACTCCACCGGCTCGGAGCGCAGGAGCCGCCGCAGCAGGACGACGAGGATGGTGACGAGGACGACGAACGCGACACCCAGCGCGGATCCGTAGCCGAAGTCCGGTCGGCCACCGAAGGGCGACATCGTGACGTACTGCTCGACGGCGAAGGTGCGGGCGCTGTACGGCGGGGTGCCGCTGGCGCCGGTGAGGGTGTAGACGATGTCGAAGACCTTCATGAGCTGGATGAGGCAGAGGGTGACGACGACGCCGAGGACGCCGCGTGACATCGGCAGGGTGACGTACCAGAGCCGTTGCCAAGCGGTGGCGCCGGCGAGGTCGGCGGACTCGTAGAGCGAGGCCGGGATGGAGTCGATCACGGCGAGGAGCAGCACGATCGCGAGCCCGGAGAGGGTCCACGTGACGGCAGCCATGACGCACTTGAAGACGAGGTCGGGGCCGAGCCAGGACTGGCGGAGTGAGTCCAGCCCGAGGGAGGACAGGCTGACGTTGAGCAGCCCCTGCGGGTCGAGGAGGAAGCCGAACGCGACACCGATCGCGATGGGGGAGATGAGGTATGGCACGAAGACGACGACCCGGACGATGCGCCGGCCGCGCATGCGCTGCAGCACGAGCATCGCGATGAGGGTGACGATCCCGATGCCGACGAGGCCGACGACCATGAGCAGCAGGGTGTTGAGCAGCACGGTGTGCATCCCCGAGTCGGCGAGCATGCGGCGGTAGTTCGCCAGCCCGGCGAAGGTCATCGGAGACCCGAGGCCCTCCCAGCGCATGAAGCTGACATACACGCCGAAGAGAGCCGGCCCGAGGTAGAGCACGACGTAGACAGCGAGCGCAGGCAGGACGAACGGCCACAGTGACGGCGCCGTCGACCGCACGGCGGCAGCGCCGGTTCGGGGCTGCGGCGCGCGGCGGCGTCGCAGCCCCGAGGGGAGGATGCTCACGAGTTGCGCCAGAAGGTGGCCGTCTCGGCCTTGCCGCGGCTGGCGAACTGTTCGGGGGTGACCTTGGCGTTCATGAGGTCGCTGATGAGCGGGGTCATGACCTTGTCCCACCACTGTCCAACGGCGGGGGCGTTGTCGTCGGTGACGGTGACCTGCCCGGCCTCGTCGATGGCGGTGCGGAAGTCGGCGAGCCGCTCCGGGGGAGTGGCGGTGCTTTGCGCGGGGATGTTGTTGGCCTCGTCGGCGATGGCCTGCTGCACCTTCTCACCCTGGAGGTAGGCGAGGAGCTGCTGTGCTCCTTCGGTGTTCTTGGCCTTGTTGCTGATCGACCAGCCGAGGGCGCCCATCTGGACGAGCTCGTTGCCGGACCCGCCCTCGATCGTCGGGAACGCGAAGTAGCGGGCGTCGAAGCCGGGAGCCTGCATGGCACCGGTCTCGTCGGGGACCCAGCTGCCCTGGAGGAGGAAGGTCATTTCGTTCTTGGCCCAGGCGTTCTGGGCGGCCGGCGACTTCGAACCCTCGAACCCGGGCTGGAAGAGGCCGTCCTTGACGAGGCCCTGGACGAGCGCGGCGGCCTTCGTGACCTCGGGCTTGTCCCACGCGGCGCCGGTCTTGTCGGCACCGAGCTCACGGAAGGCGCCGGCGCCGGCGAGGCGGAGGAGCGCCCACGAGAACCAGCGGGACGTCTGACGGGCCTGGGTGCCGTCGAGCGAGATCGCCGGCGTGCCGGCGGCCTTGGACTTCTGGGCTGCGGCGACGAACTCGTCCCAGGTCTTCGGGGGAGAGGAGGCGATGCCCGGGTTCTTGGCGGCGTTGAACCAGATGCCGTAGGCAAGGATCTCGTCCGCGATCATGCGCGGCACACCGTCGGGGTCGGACGTGACGGTCTTGAGGTTCTTGGAGATGCCGTCACCGACGTTCGCGCCTTCGGGCGTCTTGGCGTCGAGGACGGGTGTGACGTCGGTGAGGAAGTCGTAGTCGCCGATGCGGGAGGCGTCGGCGGGGAGGACGTCGGGTCCTTGTCCGGCGGGGACGGCCGTCTTGAGCGTGGCCCACACCTCTGGTCCGCGGAAGAGGGCCTCGACCTTGATCCCGGTGTCCTTGGTGAAGTCCTCGAAAGCCTTGGCGTAGACCTTCTGCTGCGAGGTGCCTTGGGCCCACGACGACCAGACGACCACGGGCTGGTCCTTGGCTGCGGAGTCCTGCGCGTCGTCGCCGACCTTGGCACCGCACCCCGTGAGTGCGGTGGCCGCGGCGACCGCGATCGTGAGTCCAACTGCTCTGCGTGCACGCACCATTGCGGCTCCTGAGAAAGTGCTTTACTTGCTGACATGAAGAAAATAACTGGCGGGTGTGGGCAGCGCAAGGCCCTCGTCTGGGTGAGTTGCGGAGGAGGTCGGTCCGTGTGGGCCCGGTCGTGACGTCCTCGCTGCTCGATCAGCTGGCCACGATGCCCGTCCTGGCGATCCTGCGGTCGGGCACGGGCGCCTATCTCGGTTCCGCCGCCGCTGCGCTGGTGGAGTGCGGGGTGACCTGTGTCGAGGTCACGGTCCCGACGCCCGGAAGTGCTGACGTCGTCGAGGACCTGTCTCGTATGCCGGGTGCGTACGTCGGGATGGGAACCGTGCGTTCGGTGTCCGACTTGGATACGGCGGTGGGTGCCGGTGCGCGATTCGTTGTGTCCCCACACACCGATGTCGACCTCATCCGGGCCGCGGTGGACCGGGGGCTGGAGGCTGTTCCCGGGGCGATGACGCCATCGGAGGTCGTGGCTGCGGTGGACGCGGGTGCGACGGCTGTGAAGCTCTTCCCGGCGAGCCATCTCGGACCTGGGTACCTGTCGGCGCTGCGGGCTCCGTTGCCGGACGTGCCGTTCATCGCGACCGGTGGCATCGGCCTCACCGACGTGGGCGAGTGGATCGCGGCCGGAGCGGTGGGATTCGGCGTCGGCTCGCCTCTGGTCGGCGACGCCATCGAGACCGGCGGTCTGGAGGCGTTGCGGAGTCGTGCCCGCGCCTGGGTCGACGGCACTCGAGCGAGCGTGCCGCAGGACGAGTCGTGAGCGGCGGGGTGGGAGAGTCGTCGACGGTGAACCGCGAGAGAGGGCGCACGATCACCGTCGGCGAGACGATGGCGACGGCGTCAGCGACCCGGCCCGGACCGCTGCGGCATGCGGGCCTGCTCGAGCTGTCCACGGCCGGAGCGGAGTCGACCGTGGCCATCGGGCTGACCCGCCTCGGACACGACTGCACCTATCTCACCCGCGTCGGGGACGACGAGCTGGGGCGCCTCGTCGTCACGACCCTGCGCGGTGAGGGCCTGGATCTCGTCGCCCGGGTGGACGAGTCGCGCCGGACCGGACTCATGCTGCGTGAACAGCGCACGAGCGGAAGGGTGCGCGGCGAGTACTGGCGCGCCGGTTCGGCTGCTTCCGCGCTGTCGACCGGAGATGTCGACGCTCTCGACTTCGACGGTGTCTCGCTCGTCCACGTCACCGGCATCACGCTTGCCCTGTCGCCATCCTGCGCTGGGGCCGTGGAGCGACTCGTCGCCCGTGCCCGTGAGGTGAACGCGACGGTCTCGCTCGACGTCAACCACCGCGACGGTCTCTGGTCGCGCGCTGACGCGGCCACCGCGCTCTCGAGGGTGGTGGCGTCGTGCGACATCGTCTTCGCCTCGGCCGACGAGGTCGAGCTGCTCGGCGTGACCACGGCGGAGGAGCTGCTCGAGCAGGGGCCCTCGGTTGTCGCTGTCACCGATGGCGGTGGTGTCGCGACGGTGACGACGGCTGCGGGCACTGTCGAGGCCACCCCGCCGGCTGTCACGCTGGTCGACCCGCTCGGTGCCGGAGACGCCTTCGTCGTCGGCTACCTGTCCGGACACCTGGACGGGTTGGCCGTCGAGGATGCGTTGGCGCGAGCGGTCTCGGTCGCGGCGGTCGGGGTCTCGACGCGCGGTGACTGGGAGGGGCTGCCACGTCGTGATGAGCTACGTCCGGGGTCCCGGGGGAGGTTGACCGCTGATGAACCGTGAGGTTCCTCGTTCAGGTGCGGCTGCTGCCCGCCGAGTACCACGCGCGCAGGTCGTTGACCCGTCGGCGTGGTTCGTACTGGCGCGGGTCGGTGATGCGATGACACCGTCGGCACTCTCGCGAGATGACGATGTGGGACTCCGGGTTCGGGTGGGTCGTCCGGTCGTCGTGCAGGCCGAAGAAGCAGGCGGGCGCGGGTCCTTCGGCGAGCCGGGTGAGAAGGTGCCAGCGCAGGCGAGGGGCAGCGAGCAGGACCGACACGGCATACGTGACTCGACGTGACCGTGGCAGCGACCGCATGTCGGTGTCGAGCTCCTCGGCGTAGCGGCGTCGCTCCTGCTGCGGGAGGAGCCGTGTGGCCATCGCGATGATGGCCGCCGCGAGCCGCGTCATGGCGTGCTCGGGGCCGGTGAGGGGAGGCGGGCGCGGCGCGCCTCGGCGGCGGCGAGGGCGGCACGAGCCTCGGCTCGGCCGTCATGGGTGAGCCGGTAGAGCCGGCGCCGAGGGCGGCCTGCCTCGGATGGGTCGATATCCTCCCATGAGCTGGTGAGCCAGCCGGCGCTTTCGAGGCGCGCGAGGATCGGGTGGATGGTGCCGCTCGGCAGACGGGTTGCGGCACCGATCGCGAGGCCGTAGTGATCGGCGTCGGGTGCGGCGAGAAGCACGTCGAGGACGGCCCTCGTGGGGCCGGTCATCCGCGGCGTCGATGCCACCATGGTCTAACTCTACCTAGGTATGGCGCGGGAGGGAAGCCCCCGCGCCCCGTGGACCGCAGCGACGAGAAAGCTTGTTTCAGAAGGGGATCGTCTCGGGTTCCGGTGTTGGGGGCGGAAGGTCGACGAGCACGGTGCGGCCTTTGAGCAGTCCGTTGTGCAGGTCGGTGCGGGTGTCGTGGAAGAGGGGCTGTCCGCGGTGGTCGTAGGTGCGGCAGTTCCTGGCGGCGTATCGGCGGTGGGCGTGGCGGCCGTGGGGGGTCCGGCGGTCGGTGTCGAGGAGGTCGTCGAGCAGGGTCTCGAGGGTGCTGGGCTGCTCGCTTGTCGTGGTGTCGCTGGTGTTCTCGGTTTCGGGCGTGCTGGGGTGCACGGTGGCGAGGCGCAAATGGTCGACGGGGTGGGTGGTGAACTCGCGGCCGGTGGGGTCGGTCCAGGTGGCGGTGCCGTCGGGGTCGAGTCGGACGCGCCAGTCGTGGCGTTGCTTGATGCGGTGGTGATGTCGACAGAGCGCGATGAGGTTGCCCGGGTGGGTGGGTCCTTGGGGCCAGGGGATGACGTGGTCGAGGTCGGTCTGTCTCGCGGAGGCGGTGCAGCCGGGGAACCGGCAGGTGCCGTCACGCAGCCTCACGAGGCGGGCCATCGCGGCCGGAACGC
>NZ_PVTI01000002.1 GCF_003002895.1 Knoellia remsis
GTGAAAAACTCACCCAATTGGACGCCTAGGGACAGGCGGGGGTGGGGTATGCCGTGGGGTCGCCTTCCGTCCCGAAGTCACCCAATTGGACGCTTAGGGACACGCGGGGGTGGGGTATGCCGTGGGGTCGCCTTCCGTCCCGAACTCACCCAATTGGACGCTTAGGCACGCGGGGGTGGGGTATGCCGTGGGCTCGCCTTCCGTCCCGAACTCACCCAATTGGACGCGTAGGGACAGCGCACCCACGGCTGGCTCGTCGCCACCCGCCTCGTCTCCCGTCCCGAACTCACCCAATTGGACGCTTAGGGACAGCGCACCCACGGCTGGTTCGTCGCCACTCGCCTCCTCACCCGTCCCGAACTCACCCAATTGGACGCCTAGGGACAGCGCACGCCTCGGTTGGTTCGTCGCCACTCGCCTCCTCGCCCGTCCCGAAGTCACCCAATTGGACGCTTAGGGACAGGCGGGGGTGGGGGTATGCCGTGGGGTCGCCTTCCGTCCCGAACTCACCCAATTGGACGCTGGGGCAGATTCGGCCGACCCGTTCAATTGGGTGACTTTTTCACGGAAGGTTGGAGTGGTCGGGGGAGCTGTCTTCCGCTGGTAGACTTGACTGCTTGCGCCAGTTCCGGCGCCCTGCGTACAGCCCGCCACGGTCGCCTCCGACCATCTCGCTGACACTGCCGTCGTCGATGTAGGGCCACACGCCTCCACCATCGACACGGATCGAGTTGTTCACCATGCCCAAGAAGGCATCCTCCGGCGGCAAGAAGCCCCGCTGGACCCCCGCCCAGAAGGCCGCCGCCAAGAAGAAGGCGGCCAAGCGCCCCGGTGCCCCCGGTGCCAAGAAGCACCACCGCGGCCAGCCCGACGGCCCGACCAAGCGACCCCGCTCCGAGCGCAGCCCGCGCTGGAACGCCGAGGAGCGCGAGGCCCGCCGCGACGGCGCCCCCACCCGCGAGTCCCGCTGGAACCACCGCGACCGCGGCGACCGGCGCCCGGCCGGCCGCGACGATCGTCGTGGCTTCCGCTCGAGTGACCGACCCGACCGCACGTCCCGCCGGGACGACCGTCCCACGCGCGGTGACCGATATGACCGCGGCGAGCGTCCCGCGCGCGGTGATCGGTATGACCGCGGCGAGCGTCCCGCCCGTAGTGACCGTCCCGCGCGCGGCGACCGGTACGACCGCAGCGAGCGGCCGGCATACCGCCAGAACCGCGACGACCGACCGCGCACCCCGAACCGGCCCGCGCGAGGTGAGCGGCCGGCCTACGGGCAGAAGTCCTTCGGCCGCAAGCCGTGGGAGGACCGCGACCGCGACAGGGACCGCCCCATGCGCCGCGTCGCCGACCCCGTCCGCCGCGACCGCCACGAGGGCCGGCACTACGACGAGCACCGCTACGACCTGCCCGAGCAGCCGCGCACCTTCGAGGAGGCCGAGGCCGAGCGCGCCGAGGCCGACACCTGGGTGAAGTACGAGTCCAAGGCCAAGTCCGGACCCGCAGAAGTCAACGCGGACAACGGTTTTGCCGCCCTCGGACTGCACGAGCGGCTCGTCGAGCGTCTCGCTCGGGACGGCATCACCGAGCCGTTCCCGATCCAGGCCGCGACGATCCCCGACGCCCTCGCCGGGCGCGACGTCCTCGGCCGCGGCCAGACCGGCTCGGGCAAGACCCTCGCGTTCGGTCTGCCGACGATCACCCGTCTCGCCGACGGCACCAAGCCCGCAAGCAAGCGCCCCCGCGCGCTCATCCTCGTGCCGACGCGCGAGCTCGCGATGCAGGTGAGCGACGCGCTCGAGCCGCTCGTCCACGTCACCGGGCTGCGGCACCGGCTCGTCGCCGGCGGCCTGTCCTACGACCCGCAGATCAAGGCGCTCGCCCGCGGCATCGACATCCTCGTCGCCACCCCGGGCCGCCTCGCCGACCTGCACGAGCGCGGCGCGGTCGAGTTCGACGACGTGCAGGTGACGATCCTCGACGAGGCCGACCACATGGCCGAGATGGGCTTCATGACCGAGGTCACCGCGATCCTCGACACCATCCCCAAGGGCGGTCAGACGCTGCTCTTCTCGGCGACGCTCGACCGCGGCATCGACGCGCTCGTCGAGCGCTACCTCACCGACCCGGTGACGCACTCGACCGACGACGCGACGGCCGCCGTGTCGACGATGAGCCACCACATCATGCTCATCGACCCGAACAACAAGAAGCAGCTCACCGCCGAGCTCGCCGCGCGCGAGGGCCGCACCGTCGTCTTCGTCCGCACCCAGCTCGGCGCCGACCGCGTCGCTCGCGAGCTGCGTGAGCGCGGTGTCCTCGCGGCCGCGATCCACGGCGGCCTGTCCCAGGCGGTCCGCAACCGCGCGCTCGGGGCGTTCCGTGACGGCACCCTCCCGGTGCTCGTCGCGACCGACGTCGCCGCGCGCGGCATCCACGTCGACGACATCGGCCTCGTCCTCCAGGCCGACCCGCCCGCGGACCACAAGGACTACCTGCACCGCGCCGGCCGCACCGCCCGCGCGGGGGAGCGCGGCGCCGTCGTCACGCTCGCGCTGCCGCACCAGAAGCGCACGATGATGCGCCTCGCCGACGCCGCCGGGCTCGACGTCGAGCCGACCCGGGTCGTGCCCGGCGACCAGCACGTCGCCGCCGCCGGTGGCCGCACCCCGTCGGGTGTGCCGGTGCCGGAGGAGCAGTGGCGCCCGCTGCTCGAGGCGCGCCCGCAGCAGCGTGGTCGCCAGGGCGGTCGTCCCGGTGTCCGGTCCGGCGGTCGTGGTGGGTATGCCGGCCGCGGCCAGGGTGGGCCGCGTGGCGGTTCGCGTTCCGAGGGCTACCGCGGTCGCGGTGACCGAGACGAACGTGGGGACCGCGATGGACGCGGTGACCGCGGTGGACGCGGGGACCGCTCGGGCCCGCGACGCGGCTCCGGTGGCCGTGCAGAATGGAACCGTGACCGCTGAGCGCACCACCGGACGACTCCTCGTCTCGACGCCCCGGCTCGACGACGGGATCTTCCACCGCAGCGTGGTCCTGATCCTCCAGCACGACGACGGCGGCGCTCAGGGCGTCGTCCTCAACAAGCCGCTCGGTGCCGACGTCGACGCGGTGCTGCCCGGGTGGGGTGAGCACATCACCTCACCGCAGACGCTCTTCCAGGGCGGGCCGGTCCAGCTCGACTCCGCGCTCGGGCTCGTGACGGTGTCGGGCCTCGACGAGGTCCCACCGGGTGGCCAGCTGCTCTTCGGGTCGGTCGCGATCATCGACCTCGACACCCCGCCACTGCTCGTCATGCCCGAGGTCAGCGGGCTGCGGATCTTCGCCGGGTATGCCGGGTGGGAGGCCGGGCAGCTCGAGGGTGAGCTGCGTCGTGGGTCATGGTTCGTCGTGGACTCCCGTGCCGAGGACCTGCTCACCGACGAGCCCGAGCGCCTGTGGGAGCGGGTGCTGCGCCGACAGCGGGACGAGCTCGCGTTCGTCGCGTACTTCCCGTCCGACCCCGAGCTCAACTGACCCGACGCCGATTTCGACCAACGACCCCAAGCTCAACTGACCCCCTGCCGGACGCGGACCCACGCACCCGCGCCCGGGTTATGGTGAATGGCGTGAGTGACCCGCAGATCCCCCTCAGCGACCCGAACGCGCCGCAGCCCGAGCCGGCCGGCCCGTCGACCAGCACGGCCGTCCTCGAGCGCGAGGAGACCGTCCCCGAGGTCCAGGAGCCGGGCGACCACGAGCGGTTCTCGCACTACGTCCGCAAGGAGAAGATCCTCGAGTCGGCCCTCTCCGGCGAACCGGTGACGGCCCTCTGCGGCAAGGTCTGGGTGCCGGGCCGCGACCCGCAGAAGTTCCCGGTCTGCCCGACGTGCAAGGAGATCTACGAAGGGCTCCGTCCGCCGCAGGACGGCGACGACGGCGGCAACGGCTGACCGGACGGCGCACGACGCGGCGCGCGGACGGCATACGAGCGCGCGGACGGCATGCCCGACGTGCGCACGGCATACGAGCGCGCGGACGGCATACCCGAAACGGTTCGCGAACCACGCCGTTGCTCGCAAACCGGATCGATCCGGCTTGCGAAACAGGCGACGGTTCGCGAACCGGATTGTGCACGAGGGTGACGGCGCCACAGTGGCTCGCACGTCACACGCCGCGGGTGCGCTGACGGCATACGATCTGCGCCGCGAGCGCGCCACCGCCGCAAGGACTTTGCCAAGTCTTGACCCAGACATGGGGATTTGTGGGTATCGACGGTCGTTGAGGGCTGTCTAGGTTCGGAGGCACCCGAACCCCACAGGGGTTTGTGCGAACCGGAAGGGAACCCCATGTCTGCTCGTTCACTGCGGCCGGCGTCGCTCCTCGCGGCCGCCGCTCTCTCCGCCGCCACCCTCGGCCTCGGCGCATCCACGGCCACCGCGATCCCCACCGCGGGTGAGCGCGGCGTCGCAGCCGAGTGCGCCAGCGAGACGCCCGCGCAGACCGCGGCGCGCGGCACCAAGGCCGGCAAGGTCCGCGACAACAACGACGTCACCGCGGCGCAGGCCAAGGCCATGGAGGCCGACCTCACGAAGGCGCTCGCCGCCAAGGGCCTCACGAAGACCTCGGAGGGCGCACGCAAGCCCGGCGGCGGCGGCGCATTCGTCCCGGCGACGATCGACGTCTACTGGCACACCATCACCGACGGCACCGCCGGCACGATCTCCTCGACCCAGATCGCGAACCAGATCACCGTCCTCAACAACGCCTACGCGAACAGCGGCTTCACCTTCCGCCTCGCCGGCACGACGACGACGAACAACGCCACCTGGTACAACAACCTCGACAGCGGCACCACGGCCGAGCGCAACATGAAGTCGGCGCTGCGCCAGGGCGACATGGGCGACCTCAACATCTACACCGCCAAGCTCGCCCGCAACCTCCTCGGCTGGGCGACCTTCCCGCAGTCGCGCCTCACCTCGAACGACGGCGTCGTCATCCTCGACCAGAGCGTCCCTGGCGGCACCGCCGCGCCCTTCAACGAGGGAGACACCGCGACGCACGAGGTCGGCCACTGGCTGAGCCTGTACCACACGTTCCAGGGCGGCTGCTCGGACACCGCGGGTGACTACGTGAGCGACACCCCGGCCGAGGCGAGCCCGGCGGACGGCTGCCCGGTCGGTCGCGACACGTGCACGCTCCCGGGTCTGGACCCGATCCGCAACTTCATGGACTACTCCACCGACGCGTGCATGGACCACTTCACCGCGGGCCAGAACACGCGCATGCAGAACGCCTGGGTGGCCTACCGAGGCTGAACCCGTCGGCTGACAAGCCACGACCGAGGGCCCGTCACGGACACCGTCCGGGACGGGCCCTCGTCCGTGCCATGAACGGGCCCTCGTCCGTGCCATGAACACTGGGTGGATTGCTGGCGTGTCCCGGTGGGGCGCTGTTCGTGTCGGGGCCGCGGTCTCGTTAACCTTGCCGGGCCGATGAGTACCTCAGCCGCCAGCCACCTCAGTCCCGCCTTCCCGGAGCGGGCCGCGTGGGGTACCGCCTCGAAGCTGCGCGCCTGGCAGCAGGAGGCGCTCACGGCATACCTCGAGAACGACGCGAAGGACTTCCTCGCGGTCGCGACGCCCGGTGCCGGCAAGACGACCTACGCGCTGCGGATCGCCGCCGAGCTGCTCGAGCGCGGTGAGGTTCGCGCGGTCACGGTCATCGCGCCGACCGAGCACCTCAAGACGCAGTGGTCGGACGCCGCGGCCCGGGTCGGCATCCAGCTCGACCCGAAGTTCTCGAACTCGACCGCGGTGCACTCCGGCGAGTACGACGGTGTCGCGCTCACCTATGCCCAGGTCGCCTCGCGTCCGGACCTGCACCGTCGCCGCACAGAGACGACGCCGACGCTCGTCATCCTCGACGAGATCCACCACGGCGGCGACGCCCGCAGCTGGGGCGACGCGATCCGCGAGGCGTTCACCCCCGCGGTGCGCCGGCTCTCGCTCACCGGGACGCCGTTCCGCTCGGACACCAACCCGATCCCGTTCGTCCGCTACGAGCTCGACGAGGCCGGAGTCCTGCGTTCGGCGGCGGACTACACCTACGGGTATGCCGCTGCGTTGCGTGACGCGGTCGTCCGGCCGGTGCTGTTCCTCGCCTACGGCGGGGCGATGCGGTGGCGGACCAAGGCGGGCGACGAGGTTGCCGCGCGGCTCGGGGAGCCGCTCACCAAGGACCAGATGGCGCAGGCGTGGCGCACCGCGCTCGACCCCAAGGGCGAGTGGATCCCGTCTGTGCTCGCCGCCGCCGACAAGCGGCTCACCGAGGTGCGGCGGCACGTCCCCGACGCCGGCGCGCTCGTCATCGCGTCGAACCAGACGTCGGCTCGCGCCTATGCGCGCATTCTCGAGTCGATCACGGGGGAGAAGCCGGCCGTCGTGCTGTCCGACGACGCGGGGGCGAGCGCGCGGATCGAGGAGTATGCCGCAGGCGACTCGCGGTGGATGGTCGCCGTGCGCATGGTGTCCGAGGGCGTCGACGTGCCCCGGCTGTGTGTCGGTGTCTATGCGACCTCGACGTCGACGCCGCTGTTCTTCGCCCAGGCGGTGGGGCGGTTCGTGCGGGCCCGCAAGAGGGGCGAGACGGCGTCGGTGTTCCTCCCGTCGGTGCCGGTGATCCTCCAGCACGCCGGGACGATGGAGGTCGAGCGCGACCACGCGCTGGACCGGCGCGGCTCGGGCGAGGATGCCGAGGGCGAGGCGGCCATGTGGGCCGAGGAGGAGGGGCTGCTCGCGGCGGCGAACCGCACCGAACGCACGCTCGGGCTCGAGGACGAGAAGTTCGAGGCGCTCGAGTCCGACGCCCATTTCGACCACGTCCTCTTCGACGCCCAGCAGTTCGGGCTGCACGCCGAGGTCGGCTCCGAGGAGGAGCAGGACTACCTCGGGCTGCCCGGTCTGCTCGAGCCCGAGCAGGTGTCAGCGCTGCTGACCGAGCGGCAAGCCAAGCAGTCCAAGTCGACCGGGCGCCGCTCGGGCGGCGGTGCGCAGGAGGCGCCGGTCTCGGCGCACCGGGCGCTCGCGGCGCAGCGCAAGGAGCTCAACAAGCTCGTCGCGGCCTACGCGAAGAAGACGGGAGCGCCGCACGCGAACGTGCACATGGAGCTGCGCCGGGCCTGCGGCGGGCCGGAGCTCGCGGCGGCGTCGTCGGAGCAGGTGGCGGCCCGTGTCGAGAAGGTGCGGCTCTGGTTCGTCGGCCGCCGCTAGGAGGTGACCATGCCACGGGGAGTGCTCCCCATGGCATCGGGACTAGTCATTGTCTAGTGTTCGACGGGACATAGGGATGGGAACACGACAGAGGGGATAGTACGAGTGACGCAGATCGAGGTCAGCTACCCGGGGATGCGGAATCTGAAGTCCGCCGCAGACCTCAACGCGGGCTACTTGGCGGACATCCACACGTTCGTCACCGGGAACTGCAGCGACGCCAGCGTGTTCACGGGGTTCTTGAGCCTGTTCAAGGGACAGTACGAAGAGGCCTACACGACCGCCGAGACGAGCCTGTCGAAGGGCAAGACCAGTTCTGCTGCGATCGCCACCAACATCGACAACAACCGCCGTCGCTATCGCGATGACGACCTCGAGTCGTCCTCGCGGTTGAAGGGCATCACCGTCTCGGTCGAGGTTCCCCAGATTCCCGGCACGACGCCGGAATCCGGCCCGCTCGTGACCAAGTCGGACAAGAACGTTGCCAATGGTGCGGGCGTCGTCGAGAAGGTCGACGAAGGAGTGCGCAAGCTGGAGGAGGAGAACGGCATCGGACCGCGACACCGCGGCCCCGGGCGGGGTAACCCGTTCCCCATCATCTCCATCATCGGTGAAGGTGAGTCGGCCCTCAAGACCATCAAGGATGGACAGGGCGCGGTGCAGGACGAACGGGACTACGAGAACTTCGAGAACGAGGGACAGCGATGAGCGCCATCACGCTGCAAGACCCCAAGGGCCTGCTGGTGGCAGCGTCTGGCGGCGACGCCTACGGCGCCATGATCGAGAGCGCCAAGGGCAACTGCGGAGTCATTCTCCAGGCGATCGACTGGGCTGCACAGAAGCTGCTGAGCTGGTCCCCGATCGAGGCGATCATGTCGCCGATCGCCGGAGACTTCAACGGAGTCGACCGGCTCAGGACGAACTGGCAGAACGCCGGGCTGGCGCTCACCGCTGCCGGGGACAACTACGACACCATCGCAGGATCAGTCAACGACGCCTGGATCGCGCCCGCTGCAGAGACCGCCGAATCGCGAATGCGCGAGCACGCCTCGGCGCACCGTCGACAGGGGACCGCGTGCGGTTTGATGAGCCGTCAGCTGGGCAACATGCTCAAGGCGACCGAACAGGTGGTCAACGCGGCGTGCGGCATCTTGGGCCTCGTTGAGGAGTGGGTCCTCTCCATGACAGTCGCCAAGCTCGCGAAGGAGATCTTCACCGGCGGCTCGGGAGTCCGGCGGGCGATCCGGCTGATCAACACCGTCATCGACATGATCAAGGAACTGGTGAACCTTCTCCCGGCGTTGGCCAAGGCTGCGGGTGTGGTTGCCACAACGCTGTCGGCGCTCAACGCGGTCCTGAGCTTTGCGGCCTCCGCTGACAGCTCATCGGCTGCGGGGCACATCGACGAAACTGCCTCGGCGGGCTTCAAGTGACAGACTCACGCTGGGCCGAGGAGAGCGCAGTCTTCGAGGCCGAGGCGGCGCTCCGGCAGCAAGAGAGTGCCATCGACGGCATCCTTTCCAAGGTGGCAGAGGCCAATGACCTGATGGCTCGCGCTCGTGCGGAGCTGGACGCGGAAGCCGACGACTCACGTGCGGATCGAGAGCAGGAGGAGAAGGAAGCGCGAACTGGTGCGCTCGGCCGCGAGCGTCAAGAGCTCCAGCGACGACTGGATCGCAACGAGACCACATGGGCCGAGGTGATGTCGGGCCGGGACGAGCACCCCAGCGCGGTGGCGTATCGGGGCCAGGTCGGTGACGGGCTACGGGCGATTGTCGAGGAGGAGACCGCCAAGGACCCGGAGTTGCGCGAGGCTCTGGACCAGATGGCGCGGTACTCCGAGCCGGGCGATCCGGAGGTCCGAGTTCCCGACTGGCCCACCCCTGATCCCACGTCCGACGGCAGACGGTCTCCGGACCCGCGGCCGGACGACGGGTCGCCCCAGCCCCCCAACTCCTTCGGAACCTGGTGACCACTGTGAACATCCTCGAAGCCAAGATCACCGTCACGAACATCGCTCTCGTCATCATCGCTGCGATCATCGCGGTGGCGTTCACGATCGGTGCGTTCAAGACCGGCACTTGGGCGTGGCTGGTCGCCGTGCCCATAAACATCGTGGGTGCCGCCCTCGTGGTGGTGGGTGCCCTACGCCGTCGCGCGACGGATGGCTCGCGCGGTATGGCCATCGCGGTGACGGGGGGCCTGTTCATCGTCGGATCGATCTGGGCAGCCTTCATGCTCGGAAACGCCCTGGCGTCGTGAGCTCATGGGGGGCGCTCCACGGTGAGGGTGCGTGACTTCTGGCGCAGTGCGTTCTCCGACGACACGCGCGGCTGGCGCTATGTGATGGCCATGTTCTTCGTCTGGGTGCCGTTGGGGATGTTCGGCGCGATGGCGATCCTCGGTGACGAGGTGTGGTGGGACATGCTCGGCTGGGTCCTTCTCGCGGGCCTCGGCTGGGTGATCGCGTGGACCGTGATCCTGCGGATCCACCGCCGCAGCGAGCCCGGGGCCACCGTGGACCTCACACCGTGGCGGCCACTAGCCGTACCGAACCTCATGATGGTCGCAGGGTTCGTCGGGTGCTTCCTCTCGGTCCGATGACGACGACAGCAACGTGCTCACAACTCACCACCGCCCGAGGAGTGTCCTGATGAGCGACCGCTCGCTCACGACGTCGTACGACGACACCCGAGTCCGCATCGGTGCGGTCTTCATGCTCGCCATCGGCGGCCTGATGGCCATCGCCTACGTCGTGCTGGCCCTCAGCACCGATCTCCTGGGCCTCCTTGCCGGCGTCCCGGTCGCCGTCCTTGGAATGGTGTGCGTGTGGATCGCCATGCGGCGCTGGACCGCGTGCCCGGGCCAACGCGGCGGTCTCTGGATGCTGCTGGGGTCGGTGCTCATCATCGGTTCTCTCTGGGCGGCCTTCCTGACCGGTGACGCGATCAGCGGCTGACCTGGTCGAGACGGCGCTCGCTACCTGACCCGCCTCAGGTGTCGGTGCGTGCCGCGGCCGCCTCGACGAGCGGGCCGGTGCGGTGGTCGAGATGCGTCACGAGGCACATCGACGTGTTGGCGCGCAGCACGTGCACGTCATCGATGATCTCGTCGATGACCCGGCCGAGATCGGCGTTGTCCCGCGCAACGACCCGCACGATGAGGTCGCCGACCCCCGTCGTCGAGTGGATCTCGAGCACCTCCGGGATCGCCGACAGGTGCGCGACGACCGGCGCATGCCCCTGCCGCTGGCGGATCTCGAGCGTGCAGAACGCCGTGACCGGGTAGCCGAGCGCGTCGGGGTCGATCTGCGGACCCATCGAGGCGATGATCCCGCGCTCCTGGAGCCGGTCGAGCCGGGCCTGCACCGTCCCGCGCGCCACCCCGAGCCGGCGCGACGCCCCGAGCACGCCGACCGCCGGGTTCTCGGTGAACAGGCCGATGATGCGGGCGTCCAAGGCGTCGATGCCGTCGGGTCGGATCATGGGCACAGTGTCGACCTCGACCCCACGAAAAGGCAACACGGTGCACAGAGTGTGCAGCGCGGCGGCATACCGTTGCACATCCTGCGCGCATCCGAGACCCTGCACGCATGACCGACACGACGACTGCAACGCCGCAGGACACGCACATCGACCTCACCGACCAGGAGCGCGCCGCCGACCTCAAGATCGAGGAGCTCAAGCGCCTCGTCGGCCTCGTCGAGTACGACGAGAGCACGGACCCGTTCCCCGTCACCGGCTGGGACGCCATCGTCTTCGTCGTGGGCAACGCGACCCAGACGGCGCACTACTACCAGTCCGCGTGGGGCATGGAGCTCGTCGGCTACTCCGGTCCCGAGAACGGCAACCGCGACCACAAGGCCTTCGTCCTCAAGTCCGGCTCGATCCGCTTCGTCGTCAAGGGTGCGGTGCAGCCGGACAGCCCGCTCATCGAGCACCACGCGAAGCACGGCGACGGCGTCGTCGACATCTCGCTCGAGGTGCCCGACGTCGACAAGTGCATCGCGCAGGCCAAGGCCGCCGGCGCCCGCGTCGTCCAGGAGCCCGAGACCGTCTCAGACGAGTTCGGCTCGGTCCGCATCGGTGCCATCGCGACCTACGGCGAGACGCGGCACACGCTCGTCCAGCGCACGATCGACGGTGAGACGTATGCCGGTCCGTACCTCCCGGGGTACGTCGCCCGCACGTCCGACTTCGTCAAGCGCGACGGCGCGCCGAAGCGGCTCTTCCAGGCGCTCGACCACATCGTCGGCAACGTCGAGCTCGGCAAGATGGACGAGTGGGTCGCGTTCTACAACCGCGTCATGGGCTTCGTGAACATGGCCGAGTTCATCGGTGACGACATCGCCACCGACTACTCCGCGCTCATGTCCAAGGTCGTCGCCAACGGCAACCACCGGGTGAAGTTCCCGCTCAACGAGCCGGCCATCGCGAAGAAGAAGAGCCAGATCGACGAGTACCTCGAGTTCTACAACGGCCCCGGCGCCCAGCATCTCGCGCTCGCGACGAACGACATCCTGACGACGGTCGACGAGCTGCGCAAGGAGGGTGTGGAGTTCCTCGACACCCCCGACGCGTACTACGACGACCCCGAGATGCGCGCCCGCATCGGCGAGGTCCGCGTCCCGATCGAGGAGCTGAAGAAGCGCAAGATCCTCGTCGACCGGGACGAGGACGGCTACCTGCTGCAGATCTTCACCAAGCCGCTCGGGGACCGCCCGACGGTCTTCTTCGAGATCATCGAGCGGCACGGCTCGCTCGGCTTCGGCAAGGGCAACTTCAAGGCCCTCTTCGAGTCCATCGAGCGCGAGCAGGAGAAGCGCGGCAACCTCTGAGGCCATCGGACCGCTCAGGTCCGCTGACGTACAGGCGCGGTATGCCGGGTGGTGACCACCCGGCATACCGCGCCTTCGCGCGTGCGGACGTGCGACCGGGTCTAGGCTCGGACCATGGGTGCAGGCTCGGTGGGAGAGGCTCGCGAGCTGCGGGTCGTCCGGGCGAACACCGTTGCGGCACAGGACCTTCAGCGGGTCTTCGGTGCGCGCGGAGACGCGCATCGCTGTCAGTGTCAGTGGTTCAAGCTCGGGCCGGGGGAGTCACTGGGGGGTCTCGGGGTCGACGAGCTCCGCGGCCGCCTCGAGGAGCAGGCCCGGTGCGGCCACGCGCGGGCGCGGACCACGTCTGGCCTCGTCGCGTGGGACGGGGACGAGCCGGTGGGCTGGGTCGCGGTGGAGCCGCGGACGGCATACGAGGGCATGGTCCGCAGCGGGAAGGTGCCGTG
Source organism: Knoellia remsis (assembly GCF_003002895.1). Taxonomy (GTDB): domain Bacteria; phylum Actinomycetota; class Actinomycetes; order Actinomycetales; family Dermatophilaceae; genus Knoellia; species Knoellia remsis. The sequence goes on from NZ_PVTI01000002.1 coordinate 12,531, forward strand.
GGAGGGGCGCGACGAGGACCGGGCGGACGGCTCGGTGTGGGCGGTGACGTGTTTCGTGACGCGGGTCGGACACCGTCGGCGTGGCGTGAGTCGCGCGTTGCTCGCGGCGGCGGTGGACCACGCTCGCGACGGTGGCGCTCGGGCGATCGAGGGATACCCGATGGCGAGTGCCCGGGGAGCGATCGCAGGGGAGCTGTTCGTCGGGCTGGAGCACGTCTTCGCCGATGCGGGGTTCGAGGTGGTGACGCGCCCGACGAAGCGGCGCGTCGTGATGCGACTCGACCTCGTCTGACGCGTGGCGGCGCTGGCCTTGCGGCCGCGGTGAGGTGGGTGTGACATCCTCGGGCGCATGAGCAACCCGAGCAGCCCCGGGTGGTACGAGAATCCCGACAACCCCGACGAGCTGCGCTACTTCGACGGCATCTTGTGGACGTCGAACACGACGCCGCTGCGGACCCGCCAGCACCAGGGGCCGGTGACGCCTCCGGCCGAGGGCGCAAGCACGCCCATGGCGCCCACGCCGTCCGGGCAGCCGCCGCAGAACCCGTACGGCCAGCCTGGACAACAGGGACAACAGCCACCGCCGAACCCCTACGGACAGCCCGGGCAGCAGAACCCCTACGGTCAGCCGCCGCAGGGGCAGTGGGGGCAGCAGCCGGGGCACAACCCGTACGGTCAGCCGCCTCAGGTCCCGCAGCGCCCCTCGCCGACGGCGAAGGTCCCCGGACAACCCGAGCTCGCGTCCTACGGATTGCGGGTCGTCGCCTACCTCGTCGACCTCATCGTCGTCGGCTTCCTGTCACTCATCTTCGGCGGGTACTTCCTGTGGCAGGCCCTCGCGCCGGTCGCGGAACGGCTGAACTCGGCGATGGCGTCGAACGACTTCCAGGCGATGAGCCAGGCGGTGGCCGAGATGGAGCTGCGCTGGCTCGCGGCGTTCATCGCGGTGCAGCTGCTGGTCTTCCTCGCCTACCACGTGTTCTCGTTGACGCGCTGGGGCGCGACACCGGGCAAGCGCATGGTCGGGATCAGCGTGCGCCGCATCGACCGTCCCGGCCCGCTGGACACCGATACGGCGGTGCGCAGGGCAGGCTTCCAGGCGGTGCTGCAGGCCTTCGGCAACCTGCCCTACCTGTCGACGTTCGCGACGATCGCTCTCATCACCGACGTCATCTGGCCCATCCCGGACGACCTCAACCAGTCACTGCACGACAAGGTCGCCAAGACGATCGTCGTCCGGGGCAAGGCGACCCGCGACCCACGCGGCTGACCCGGAACACCCACGTCGCCGATCGTCGGGGGCCACAGCGGGCTCAGGCGTCGGCGCCGGTCGAGCTGTGGCGGGCGAGACGGGCGTTGCGCCGGCCGTAGGCGAGGTACAGCACGATGCCGAGGGCCATCCATACGACAAACCGCAGCCACGTCTCGACGGTGAGGTTCGTCATGAGGTAGAGGCACGCGATCGCCGAGAGGACCGGCACGACCGGCGAGAACGGCACCCGGAAGGGACGCTTCATGTCCGGCTTCGTGCGGCGCAGGATCGGCACGGCGAGCGAGACGACGACGAAGGCGAAGAGCGTGCCGATCGAGACCAGGCTCGCGAGCTCGGCGAGCGGGATGAGCCCGGCGAGGACGGCGACGAAGATGATGGTCGCGATCGTGATCCGGTAGGGCGTGCCGAACTTCGGGTGCACCCGCGACACCGACTTCGGCAGCAGGCCGTCGCGGCCCATCGAGAAGCCGATCCGGCCCATGGCGACGATGTCGACGAGGATCACCGAGGTCAGGCCGGACACCGCGGCGATGGAGATGAGGATGGCCGCCCAGTGGGCGCCGACCGCCTCGAACGCCGACGCGATGGGCGCGCCCTCGTTGAGCTCGGTGTAGTTCTGCATGCCGGTGAGCACGAAAGAGACGCCGATGTAGAGGACGGTGCAGATGCCGAGGGTGCCGAGCAGGCCGAGCGGCAGGTCGCGGGCCGGGCGCCTCGTCTCCTCGCCGAGGTTCGCGACCGCCTCGAAGCCGGTGTAGGCGAAGAACACGATGGCCGCGGCCGTGAGCACGCCGGCGAAGCCGAACGCCGTCGGCTCGATGCCGAACACCGCCTGGCTGAGCGCCTGGTCGAGACCGGAGCCGCCCTCGTCGGTCGGACGCGACGGCGGGACGAAGGGCGTGAGGTTCTCGGCGCGGACGTAGAACGCGCCGGCGACGATGATGAACAGGCAGATGGCGACCTTGATCGCGACGAGGATGTTGGTCACGCGGGCGCTCTCGCGGATGCCGACGACGGCGACGACGCCGAGCAGCAGGACGATCGCGATCGCGCCGACGTTGACGGGCGCGTCCTCGCCGAACAGCGTCGTCGGGAGGTCGAAGAGCTCCTGCATGTAGCCCGACCAGCCGCGCGCGACGACGGCTGCCCCGAGCGCGAACTCGAGGATGAGGTCCCAGCCGATGATCCACGCGAAGATCTCGCCGATCGTCGCGTAGGCATAGGTGTAGGCCGATCCCGCGGTGGGCACCGAGGACGCCATCTCGGCGTAGCAGAGCGCCGCGAGCAGGCTCACCAGTCCGGCGATGGCGAAGGAGATGACGACGGCCGGGCCGGCGTGGGTCTTGGCCTCGATGCCGGTCAGGGTGAAGATGCCCGTTCCGATGACGATGCCGATGCCGAAGCCCATGAGGTCCTTGGCGCCCAGTCGGCGCTGGAGCAGCCCGGGGCGGTCGCCGGTCTCGCCGCCGGGGTCGGACTGCTGGGCGAGGACGTCCTCGATGGGCTTGGTGCGCAGGACGGAGTCGCCGCGGGTGCTGTCGGTCACGGCGGAGACCATAACCCAGCGTTAGGCATGTCCCAACTTCACGTCAGGTGTCGAGGCGTTCAATTGGTGACTTTTTCTCGCGGCGTTCACTTGGGTGACTGTGTCACGAGGCGTTCAATTGGTGACTTTTTCTCGGGGCGTTCACTTGGGTGACTTTGTCACGGGGTCTGGGTGCGGGCGGGGCGGATGGTGCCCGTGCACTCGCCGAGGCCGATGACGGTGCCGTCCGGTCCGGGCGCGGTGGCCCGCAGCACGACCGTGTCGCCGTCCTCGAGGAACGTCCGCTCCGAACCGTCGTCGAGGGCGACCGGCTCCTTGCCTCCCCAGGACAGCTCGAGGAAGGAACCGCGCTGGTCCTTCTCGGGGCCCGAGATGGTCCCGGACCCGAAGAGGTCGCCCGGTCGCACCGTGGCCCCGTTGACCGTCATGTGCGCGAGCATCTGCGCCGGGGACCAGTACATCGAGGCGTAGGGCGGACGCGAGACCACGGTGCCGTTCCAGTCCACCTCGTAGGTGATGTCCAGCCCGTATGCCGTTCCCGCGCCGTCGTCAGTCGCCTCACCGGCGAGGTAGGGCAGGGGAGCGGGGTCGGTCTGCCAGGGGAGCGGCACGCGCGCCGCGCGCAGGGCGTCGGTCGTCACGACCCACGGCGAGATCGACGTCGCGAAGGACTTGCCGAGGAACGGGCCGAGCGGCACGTACTCCCACGCCTGCAGATCACGTGCGCTCCAGTCGTTGAGGAGCACGACACCAAAAAGATGCTCGTCCGAATCTGCCACGGAGACAGGCGAACCCAGCTCACTCGACCCGCCGACGACGAACCCCAGCTCGGCCTCGATGTCGAGCCGCACGCTGGGCCCGAACGACGGCTCGGACTCGGTCGGCGCCTTGCGCTGGCCGCTCGGTCGCACGATGTCGGTGCCCGAAACGACGACCGTGCCGGAGCGGCCGTGGTAGCCGATCGGCAGGTGCTTCCAGTTCGGGGTGAGCGGCTCGGAGTCGGGCCGGAAGAGCCGGCCGACGTTGGTCGCGTGGTGCTCACTGGCATAGAAGTCGACGTAGTCCGCGACCTCGACCGGCAGGTGCATCGTCACGTCGGCGAGCGGCACGAGGTGGGGCTCGACTGCGTCGCGCTGCGCCGGGTTGGTCAGCTGCTCGACGAGCCACTCACGGGCCGAGGTCCACGCCGGGCGACCGAGCGCGAGGAACGGGTTGAGCGAGCCCTGCGCCCACACGGCATACGACTCCATGCCGGCCTGCTCCGCCGCCGCAGCAAGGTCGAGGACGAGGTCCCCGATCCGGACGCCCACGCGCGGCGACGAGCCCGCCGTCGAGAAGACGCCGTAGGGGAGGTTGGTGATGCCGAAGGGGTGGTCGGCGGGGAGGTCGAGCCAGGTCATGGTGCGGGGGTCTCCTCGGTCGGGTCGGTCTGGGGGTCGTCACTGTCGTCGAGGTCGAGCAGGCCGAGGTCGTCGAGCTCGCCGATGGGGTCGGTCACCTCGCAGCAGCCGTATGCCGTGAGCAGGCTGCGTACGCGCCGCGCCTCGGTCTCGTCGAGGTCGGCGACGGCGTCGGCAAGCATGCGCGAGTCCCGTTGGGAGAGAAGGGACTCCACCGCTGGCAGGGCACCGTCGTTGGCTGCGGAGTGGATGGCGAGGAGGACGTTGAGGACGCCGTGCTGCGGATCGCTGCCGTCGTCGGACCAGTCGGCGCGCACGGCGTGGTGCAGGCCACCGGTGAGCTTGAAGGGGACACCGAGTCGCGCGGCGTCGTGGATGAACGCACCCAGCTCGGCTTCGTCCGGCCACTCCCACGTCGGCGTCGCCCCGGTGCGGAACTTCGCTTGCACCGCGTGCCCGGCCTCGTCGGAGCCGGCGCGCACGTCCTCGAGCGCGCGGTCGCGGTTCTCGCCCCGGGGGATCTCGAGGGTGAGCGGCAGCCCGTCGACGGCCAGGTCGCGCCAGCCCGGGAACCAGCCCAGCTCGGCACCGTCGACCTCGACGCCCGGCTCGTCGCGCAGCCGCTCGATGGCGGCGACGACGTCCGCGGGGTCGACACCGGGACGGGCGATGAGCCCGACGCGCAGTGCGCCGGCCGCGTCCGGCGCCCCGGCCTCCGCCACGAGAGCCTCGACATCGGAGACGGGGACGAGGAGCGGACCGACGACCGCGGCATACGACGCGGCGCGGTGGGCCCGGTGGCGCTGGACCGCGACATCGAGGGGCGCGTTGCCCGGCGGGAAGACGGCGGCGTCGTCGATGAGCCCGTCGAAGAGCGCTCCCACGTCCGCCCGCGTCATGCCGTCCCAACCCTGGCTGCGTCGGTGTCGAGGTGCGTGCTCACGGCAGCACCGTACTGCTCCGGCTCGCGGCGAGACCTCATCTTGACTCCTTGGCCGATTATCGGACAGGCTGCCCTGGCGGGCCGACCCACCTCACGGCTCGTGACCGACGTGTCAAGCGCGTCCCGACCGGAGGTGACTCCATGGCCCCCGAGCTGTCCCAGACCCTCGACCGGGGGCTGCGGGTGCTCACCCTCGTCGCGCGTGCCGATCCGAACCGTGGCGTGACGATGACGCAGATCGCCGACGAGCTCGGCGTGGGACGCACCATCGCCTATCGCCTCGTGGCGACGCTCGAAGCGCATGCCCTCGTCGTCCGGCGCCCCGATGGTCGGGTGACGCTCGGCCTGGGGGTGGCCCGCTTTGCCGGTGCGCTCGGCCCGCTCGTGCGCGACGTCGCGACGCCCGTGCTCCGCCGCCTCGCCGACGAGCTCGGTGCGACAACACATCTCACGCTCGTCGAGGGCAGTGAGGCCGTCGCCGTGGTGGTGGTCGAGCCTTCGTGGACCGACTACCACGTCGCCTACCGGACGGGGTCGCGTCATCCCATCGGTCGGGGCGCGGCAGGGCTGGCGATCCTCGCCGGGCGCGAGGGCAGCCTCGACCCGGTCGGCACCCACGGTGAGCTCCAACCGGGGGCGCACGGCGTGGCTGCCGCGCTCCCTCCGGGCGCCGTCGAGGGGTCGGTCGGCGCGGTCGCCCTGCACGAGCTGCCGGTGGACGAGGTCGGGCCGTCCGTCGCGCGCGCTGCGCAGGCCATCGCAGACGCGCTGCGCCTGCCGGAGGCGTGACGAGGAGCCGGTCACCCGGCATACGGCGGTTGACAGCGGTGGCGCACCGCGCCATCCTGCCGTACCGGTTCTCATCCGATCGTCCGATAAACGGACACCGGTGACGGCACTCAGGAGGACGTCGTGGCGCACTACCAGTCGATGGGCAGCATCCCGCCGAAGCGGCACACCCAGCACCGCCGCCCGGCCGGCCGCGGCAAGGTCGGCGAGCTCTACTACGAGGAGCTCATGGGTGAGGAGGGCTTCTCGTCGGACTCCAGCCTGCTCTACCACCGCAACATCCCGTCGACGATCGTGGACGCCCGCGAGTGGTCCCTCGGCGACCTGTCCACGACGCCGAACCACCCGCTCAAGCCGCTGCACCTCCAGCCGCACGCACTCTTCGACGACGCCAAGACCGTGAAGCAGACCGATGTCGTCACCGGCCGCCGTCTCCTCCTCGGCAACGGCGACGTGCGGATCTCGTATGCCGTGGCCGGGGCGACCAGCCCGTGGTACCGCAACGGCGTGGGCGACGAGTGCGTCTATGTCGAGCGCGGGTCGGCTCGGGTCGAGACGGTCTTCGGTGCCTTCGAGGTCGGGCAGGGCGACTACATCGTCATCCCGCGCGCGACGACGCACCGCTGGATCCCCAAGGTGTCGCGCAAGGAGCCACTGCGCGCCTACGCGATCGAGGGCAACAGCCACATCGCGCCGCCGAAGCGCTACCTGAGCAAGTACGGCCAGTTCCTCGAGCACAGCCCCTACTGCGAGCGGGACCTGCGGGTGCCCGACGGGCCGCTCCTCGCCGAGGACATCGGTGAGAAGCCCGGCGACGAGACCGAGGTCTACATCAAGCACCGGGGGAGCGGACCGGGGAGCAGCGGCGGTCTCGTGGGGACGGTCCACACGATCCCGTTCCACCCCCTCGACGTCGTCGGCTGGGACGGCTGCCTCTACCCCTACGTCTTCAACGTGCGCGACTACGAGCCCATCACCGGTCGCGTCCACCAGCCGCCGCCGGCGCACCAGGTCTTCGAGGGCTGGAACTTCGTCGTGTGCAACTTCGTGCCGCGCAAGGTCGACTACCACCCGCTGTCGATCCCGGTGCCCTACTACCACTCGAACGTCGACTCCGACGAGGTCATGTTCTACGTCGAGGGCGACTACGAGGCGCGCAAGGGCTCGGGCATCGGCCAGGGCTCGATCTCACTGCACCCCGGCGGTCACGCCCACGGTCCGCAGCCTGGCGCCGCCGAGGCGTCGATCGGTGCCGAGTACTTCGACGAGCTCGCGGTCATGGTCGACACGTTCCGGCCGCTCGAGCTCGGTGAGGGCGGGCGCGCCTGCGACGACGGCAAGTACCACCTGTCCTGGAGTGCTTCCCGCCGCTGAGCCGGGAGTCAGCGGCGGGCGAGGCGGTAGCCGCGCTTGACGACGGTCTCGACCAGCTCACGGCCGGCGACTTCGCGCAGGCGCGCGACGGCCACCTCTGCCGCGTGCGGGTCGACGGAGTCGCCGGGCAGGACCTCGAGCACCTGCGCTCGGGACACAACGTCTCCGTCGGCGGCGACGAGCAGCCGCAGGACCGCTGCGCCGCTGGGCGAGAGCGGCAGCACGTGCCCGTCGAGGAGGGCGACGGTCCGACGGACCTGCAGCAGCCCGACCGGCGTGTGCAACGCCGCGGACTGGCTCTCCTCGAAGTGGTGGACGAGCGTGCGGACGAGGGCCCCGAGACGGCTGCGATCCGGGACGAGCGGCCGGATTCCCTTGTCCTGCAAAGGGGCTGCGGTCACCGGTCCAACCGCGGCGACGACCAACGAACCCGCAGCGGTGCGCTCGACGACGGCGTCGAGCACTCCGGCCGACTCCGCTGCCGCCAGCCACGCGTGCGCGCCCGGAGCCGAGGTGAAGACGACGGCGTCCACCTCGCCGACCGCCGTCTCCCGCACGGACCCAACCAGAGCGTCCGGGTCCGGCGGAGGGCCCCAGCGGTAGACGACGAGGCTCTGCACGTCCGCCCCCGCGGCGGCGAGCTCGGTGTCCAGGCCGTCGGCACCGGCGCCGTGGTGCTGCACGGCGATCCGCTGGCCCGAGACGCCTTCGCCCAGGAGCAGCTCGAGGATCTCCGCGGAGGTCTCGGACTCGGCGACCCAGTCGGCAGTGAGCCCCGCTGCCTGGATCGCGCCACGCGCCTTGGGTCCGCGGGCGATGAGCCGCGCGCGCGAGAGCACGGCGACGAGCTCATCGGCGAGCCCGGCGGCGTCGGCGGCCTCGACCCAGCCGCGCAGCCCGATGCCGGTCGTCACGACGACGACGTCGGGTGGCGCCGCGAGCAGCTGCTTGGTCGCGAGCAGCAGGTCCTCGTCGTGCTCGTGGGGCACGATCGTCAGCGCCGGCGCATGCCGGACAGTCGCACCCCGCCGGGCCAGCGCCGAGGAGAGCTCCTCGGAGCGCCGATCCGCGGTGACGAGGACGACGCAGCCCGTGAGGACCTGGCTGAGACCCGGGGGAGTGCGTTCGACGCTCACGCCACCACCTCCTCGTCGCCACGGCGGCGGAGAGACACGGTGCTGCCGCCGACGAGGACCACCCGACCACGGCGACCGGGGGCGGTGCGGCGTGGACGCAGGTCGATGTCGGCGCTCTCGAGGTGCTGGGCGAGCGCGTTGCGGACGGCCACGACCCGGCCCGGGTCGGGACGTCCAACCGAGACGACGCCGACTCGCAGGCCGGCGTGCTCGGTCACGGCCGGGGTGCGTGCGGTGCCGTGCTCCGAGGCCCCGGCACACACCGAGAACACCCGCTCGCTGGTGGCGCGCTCGCACAGTGCCCGGTCGACGGCGAGGTCTCCCGTGGACGCGACGACGAACCAGCTGCCAGTCACGTCGTCGAGCGCGACCTCGCGCTGGCTCCACGACACCGCCACCCGGTCGCACAGGTCGAGCATCTCCCGGCAGACGACGGGCGTGACGACGTGGACGATCGCACCGTCGTCGACGAGCCGGCGCGCCTTGGCCGCCGCGACCGGCCCGCCCCCGGCGACGAGGACGGCGCGGCCGACGAGGTCGACTCCGATGAGGGTGGTCACGTCTCTGTCCCCGGCGACGACACCTCGGAGGGGCCCTCCGGCGGGGCGACGTGCACGACGCCGTCGCGCACCTCGACCGGCCAGACCGCGAGCGGCACGGGCTCCTTGCCGACGGCATCGAGGCACTCGCCCGTGCGCAGGTCGAAGACCTGCTTGTACATGGGGGAGGCGACCGTGGGGACCTCGCCCCGCGTCCCGACGATCCCGCGCGCCATGACGAAGGCACCGGAGAACGGGTCGAGCTGCTGCACGGCATACACGGTGTCGTCCGCGCAGCGGAAGAGCGCCACCTGCTCGCCGGAGACGAGCGCGGCCGCGCCGCGCTCGGGAACGAGGTCTCCGACGCGGCACACCGCGATGAAACCCCGTCGCCGGACGTCCGGGTGCGGGACGACGCCGGTCTCGACCGTCATCGCCGCACCTCCAGGGTCGTGCCGGCGATGAGGACCCCACCGGCCCTCTCGTCGGCGGTGGCCGGTCGCGGCTGACCGCGCTCGGCGACATAGGCGAACGAGTCGTCGGCGACGTCGGGCGCGTTGACGAACGAGCCGAACCGGCGCAGTTTCTCGGGGTCCGCGAGGACGGCCGCCCACTCGTCCTCGTAGGCGTCGACGTGCACGGCCATCGCGGCGTCGAGGTCCGCGGCGACACCGAGGGAGTCGTCGATGACGACGGCTCGGATGGCGTCGAGACCACCCTCGTGGTCCTCGACCCACGCCGCCGCGCGCTGCAGCCGGTCAGCGGTGCGCACGTAGTACATGAGGAACCGGTCAATCGTCCGCACGAGCGTCTCGGTGTTGAGGTCCTCCGCGAGGAGCTGGGCATGCCGCGGCGTGAAGCCGCCGTTGCCGCCGACGTAGAGGTTCCAGCCGTGGTCCGTCGCGATGACGCCGACGTCCTTGCCGCGGGCCTCGGCGCACTCGCGGGCGCACCCGGAGACACCGAGCTTGAGCTTGTGCGGGCTGCGCACGCCGCGGTAGCGCAGCTCCAGGGCGATGGCGAGGCCCACCGAGTCCTGCACGCCGTAGCGGCACCACGTCGACCCGACGCACGACTTCACCGTACGCAGCGACTTGCCATAGGCGTGGCCGGACTCAAAACCATTGTCCACCAAGCGTTTCCAGATCGCCGGTAGCTGGTCCATCCGCGCGCCGAAGAGGTCGATCCGCTGACCCCCGGTGATCTTCGTGTAGAGCCCGAACTCCCTGGCCACCTCACCGATGACGATGAGGCCCTCGGGGGTGATCTCGCCTCCGGGGATGCGCGGCACGACCGAGTAGGAGCCGTCCTTCTGGAGGTTGGCCATGACGTGGTCGTTGGTGTCCTGCAGGCTGGCGCGCTCGCCCTCGAGGATGTGCCCCGTGCCGAGCGAGGCGAGGATCGAGCCGATGACCGGCTTGCAGATGTCGCAGCCGCGACCGCGCCCGTGGGCGGCGATGATCTCGGAGAACGTCGTCAGCCCCTGCACCCGCACGACATCGAAGAGCTGGGCCCGCGACAGGTCGAAGTGCTCGCACAGCGCGCTGCTCACCTCGACTCCGGACTTCTCGAGCTCGGTGGTGACGAGCTTCTTGACGAGCGGCAGGCACGACCCGCAGCTCGTCCCGGCCTTGGTGCAGCCCTTGACGCCGGTCAGGTCGGTGCAGCCGCCATCGGTGACGGCGCAGCGGATCGCGCCCGCTGTGACGTTGTTGCACGAGCACACCGCGGCGTCGTCGGGCAGGTCGCCTGCCGGGGCGGCTCCCGCGCCTTCGGGGAGCAGGTATGCCGCAGGGTCGCCTCCCAGCTCGCGGCCCACCATGGGCCGCAGCGCGGCATACGCGCTGGCGTCCCCGACGAGGATGCCGCCGCGCAAGGTGCGGGCGTCGTCGGACATGACGAGCTTCTTGTAGACCCCGGCGACGGGGTCGGAGATGACGACCTCGAGGCCACCGGGCTCCTGCGCGAAGGCGTCACCGAAGTTCGCGACGTCGACGCCGAGCAGCTTGAGCTTCGTCGACAGGTCGGCGCCGGGGAAGGTCCCGCTGCCCCCGAGCAAGCGGTCCGCGACGATCTCGGCCATCGTGTACCCGGGAGCGACGAGCCCGAGGCAGCGACCGCCGATGTTCGCGACCTCGCCGATGGCCCACACCGCGGGATCGTTTGTGGCACAGGCGTCGTCGACGATGACGCCGCCGCGTTCGCCGACCTCGAGGCCGGCCGCGACGGCGAGCTCGTCACGCGGTCTGACCCCGACGGCGAAGATGACGACGTCGACGTCGAGCGCGGGCCCCTCGGTGAACTCCATGCGGGACACGCGGCCGCGGTCTCCGACGATCCGTGACGTCGCCGTGCCGGTGCGCACCCTGACGCCGAGGTCCTCGATGAGCCGTCGGAGCGCCTCGCCGCCGCCGTCGTCGACCTGGAGCGGCATGAGTCGCGGCGCGAACTCGACGACGGTCGTGTCGACGTCGAGGGCGCGCAGGGCTCCGGCCGCCTCGAGACCGAGGAGGCCGCCGCCGACGACCGCGCCGCGCACTGGGCGGTCGAGCTCGTTGCGGCGCTTCTCGACCCACCCGCGCAGGTCGGCGACGTCGTCGATGGTGCGGTAGACGAACGCACCCCGAAGGTCCTTCCCTGGAACAGGCGGCACCGCGGCATACGAACCAGTGGCGAGGACCAGGGCGTCGTAGTCGATGACCGAGCCCGTGGACGTGGTGACGGTGCGGGCGTCGCGGTCGATCGCCTCCGCTTTGACACCGCGCTTGAGCGTGACGAGCGGGTCGTCCCAGAGCTCCTGGCCGCCGAGCGCGAGGTCCTCGGGGTGCCGCCCGGTGAAGTACGACGTGAGGGCGACCCGGTCGTAGGGCGCGCGCGGCTCCTCGCACAGCAGCGTGACCGACCACGAGCCGGCCGCGTCGCGCGACCGCAGCGCGTCGACGAGACGGCGGGCGACCATGCCGCCACCGATGACGACGAGGTGCTGGGGGGACTGTGCTGCAGGCATGTCGGAGACGCTAGGAACGATCGGTTTCGTCACTGTGGTTCACCTGTTTCGGGTGGGTTAAACCCTGCTCACGGGGCAGGCGTCAGGTCGGTGAGGGTGCTGGAGCGTGGGTGTCGAGCCAGTCGAGGAGCCCGCACACCTCGTCCCGGCAGCCGCCACACCCGGTCGTGGCGCGAGTCGCGGCGGCGAGGTCCTCGACCGACCGGGCGCCGCAGGCGTGGGCGGCGGAGAGGTCCGCCTTGGTCACGCCGTTGCAGCGGCACACGGTGGCGTCGTCGGGCAGGGTCTCGGGCTCACCGCTCGCCATGGGCGCCGATGTGGCGAGCGCGTTCAGCAACAGGTGCGCCGGGTCGCGGGGGACGGGGGTGCGCCGGGTGTAGGCGGCGACGAGGTCGGCGGCGACCTGACCGGCGCCGACACACGTGGCTCCGACGAGCCGGTCACCCTCGACGACGACCTCGACGTGACGGCCCGCGTCCGGGTCGGACAGTCGCAGCGTGCGCTGCCGCCGGTCCTCGGGCCGTGCCCCGCCGCAGACCCCCATCGTGACGACGTCGAGCCCGTGGGCCTTGACGCGCACGACGTCGAGACCGCTGCCGTTCCGGTCGGGGCGGGCCGGTGCGCTCGTGCCGGTGAGGCGCTCGGCAAGGGCGCGCGCCTGGTCCCAGCCCTGGGCGACGAGGCCCGTCGCACCCTCCGGAGGTTGGGCGCAGTCGCCGATGGCGAAGACGCGTCGGTCGGCGGTCATCCCGGCCTCGTCGACGAGCACTCCTCTCTCGCAGGGCAGTCCGGCGTCGTGCGCGATGCCCAGATTGGCGGTGGTGCCGGTCGCGACGACGAGCAGGTCGGACTCGACGACCTCGCCGTCCGTGAGTCGTATGCCGGTGAGTCGCCCGTCCGCGACGATCGCGGCCTCGGCGCCCACGCCGATGCGTGGGGTGATGCCGACGTGCGGCATGGCGCTCGCGAGGACGGTGCTCGCCGCCGTGTCGAGCTGGCGCTCCATGAGCGCGTCGGCCGGATGGACGATGGTCACCGGGCAGCCACGCTGGGCGAGGGCGCTCGCCGCCTCGATCCCGAGCACTCCCGCGCCGAGCACGACCGCACGACGCGCATTGAGCGTGGCGGCGATGATCTCGCGGGCGTCGTCGATGGTCCGCAGCGCATGCACCCCGACGGGGAGAGTGCCACCCCCGTGGTCGAGGCCGGGCAGCGGAGGGATGCGAGCCGAGGCCCCGGTCGCGAGGACGAGCTGGTCGTAGCGGTGCCGGCTGCCGTCGGTCGTCGTGACGACGCGGTCCTCCCGGTCGACCGCGGCTGCGGAGGTCCCGCGCAGGACGGTGAGTCGGGGGTGGTCCGGGCTGGGCAGGGTGAGCGAGGTGAGGTCGTAGCGGCCGGCGACGACCTCGCTGAGGAGCACGCGGTTGTAGGGCTCACAACCCTCGGCCCCGATGACGGTGACGTCGTACTTGCCGGTCGTGTCACGAGCAAGGACGTCCTCGACGAAGCGGGACCCGACCAGGCCGTTGCCGATGACGACGAGCCTCATGTGGGGACCTCCGTGGCGGTGGCTGCCCGGCCCAGCCCGGTGGTGGCCGGCGCCCGGGTCGGGGGAGCGGCAAGGTCGAGGCGGGCCACGGTGACCGCGCAGACCTTGAACTCGGGCATCCCCGACACCGGGTCGGTGACGTCGTTGGTGACCCGGTTGGCGCTGCCCACACCGGCCCAGTGGAACGGCATGAAGACGGTGTCGGGTCGCACGGCGTCGGTGACCCGGGCGATGGCACGCGCCGACCCGCGGGCACTCGTCACCTCGACGAGGTCGCCGGGCTCGATGCCGTGGCGGTCGGCGAGGACGGGATGCACCTCGACGAACGGCTCCGGCGAGGCCCCGGCGAGCTCGGCGACCCGACGGGTCTGGGCGCCGGACTGGTAGTGCTGGAGCACGCGTCCGGTGACGAGGTGGGTCGGGGCGTCGGGGCCGGTCGCCTCTGCCGGCCCGACATCGTCCGCGACGACGAAGCGGGCGCGCCCGTCGGGCGTGGGGAAGTCGTCGAGGAAGAGGCGCGGTGTGCCCGGGTGCGGTACACCGTCGGTCGCCGGGCAGGGCCAGTGCACCGCCGCGTCCTCGGCGTCGAGGCGGGCGTGGCTCAGCCCGGAGTAGTCGGCCCGACCTCCGGCGCTCGCCCGCGCCAGTTCGTCGAAGACGAGCGCCGCATCTATCTCCCACACCCCCGGTGCGCCGAGACGGGAGGCGAGCTCGCTCCATACCCACAGCTCCGAGCGGGCACCGGCAGGTGGTTCGATCGCCTTGCGGCGCCGCAGGATCCGACCCTCGAGCGAGGTCATCGTGCCCTCCTCCTCGGCCCATTGGAGGACGGGGAGGACGACGTCGGCGCGCTGCGCGGTCTCGGATGGGACGACGTCGCAGACGACGAGGAGGTCGAGGGCGTCGAGCCGGTCGGTGACGTGGCGCGCGTTCGGTGCGGAGACGCGCAGGTTGGCGCCGTGGACGAGCAGCGCCCGGGGCCCGCCCTCGCGACCGAGGGAGTCGAGCAGCTCGACGGCTGGGCGGCCCTTGCCGGGGATGATCGCGGGATCCACGCCCCAGACGTCGGCGACGTGGGCCCGCGCCGCGGGGTCGTCGATCATCCGGTAGCCCGGCAGCTGGTCCGACTTCTGGCCGTGCTCGCGACCGCCCTGGCCGTTGCCCTGGCCGGTGATCGCGCCATATCCCGAGCCGACCCGGCCGACGAGCCCGAGCGCGAGAGCGAGGTTGATGGCAGCGCCCACCGTGGCGGTGCCCTGGCTGGACTGCTCGACGCCGCGGCCGGTGAGGACGTACGCCCCGGACCCGCCGCGGCTCGGCGACGCGGCGGCGAGGTGGTGTGCGGCCGCGCGCAGCTGCACCTCGCTCACGCCCGTCACGGCCTCGACGCGTGCGGGCCACCACGAGGCGGCGAGCCGGCGGGCGTCCTCGGCACCCGTGGTGCGCTGCGCGACGTATGCCGCGTCGGTCAGTCCCTCGGCGAAGACGACGTGGAGCAGGCCGAGCAGGACGGGCAGGTCCGTGCCCGGCACCGGCTGGAGGTGCAGTCCGGCGCCGTCGTCGGCGAGCCGTGCCGTCGCGCTCGCCCGCGGGTCCACGACGATGAGCCCACCCGCGGCCCTCGCCCCGGCCAGGTGGGCGACGGCCGGTGGCATCGTCTCGGCGAGGTTGCTGCCGAGCAGGAGGATCGCGTCGGCCCCGCCGAGGTCGGTGAGGGGGAACGGCAGTCCGCGGTCGACGCCGAGGGACCGGTTCATCGCGGCGACCGCGCTGCTCATGCAGAACCGGCCGTTGTAGTCGATGTTCGCCGTGCCGAGGGCGATACGGGCGAACTTGCCGAGCTGGTAGGCCTTCTCGTTGGTGAGCCCGCCACCGCCGAAGACGGCCACGGCGTCCGGGCCATGGGTGTCGCGAATCTCCTTGAGCCGCATGGCGATCAGGTCGAGCGCTGCATCCCAGGAGGTGGGTTCGATCTCGCCCGAGCGGCCCCGGACGAGTGGCGTCGTGAGCCGGTCGGGGGCGCGCAGGACGGCGGCGCTCGTCCAGCCCTTCTGGCACAGGCCGCCGCGGTTCGTCGGGAAGTCGCGGCCTGCAACCTCGACGGTCCCCGAGCACAAGGTCAGTGACTGGGCGCACTGCAGCGCGCAGTAGGGACAGTGCGATGCGACGGCTTGGGGTGGTCTCGCCATGCCGGGCTCAGATCGACCGCGAGGCGAAGGCCGACCGACGACCCGCGTACACGGCATACGTCGCGGCACCCATGACGACATAGGCCGCAATGAAGACGAGCAAGGCCGGGACCAGCGAGCCGTAGGTGCCCTGCGCCATCGCGAACCCGCGCGGGATGAGGAAGCCGCCGTAGGCGCCGACGGCCCCGGCGATGCCGATGCACCCGGCTGCGGCCTTGCGTGCGACCGGCAGTGACTCCGCGGGCACCCCCGCCCGGAACACCGCTGGGATCATCCGGTACGTCGCGCCGTTGCCGAGTCCGGCGCCGGTGAAGAGCACGAGGAACGACGCGAAGAAGAGCCCGAAGCTCTGCGACCGCAGCGCCTGCACGGCACCGAGTGCGCCCACGACGAGCAGGGCGAAGGAGCCGATCGTCACCCGAGCCCCGCCGAGCCGGTCGGCGACCATCCCACCGAGCGGGCGGGTGAGGGCGCCGATGAGCGCACCGAGGAAGGCGAGCCCCAGGGGAGCGGACGGGAACTGGGTGCGCAGCAGCGTCGGGAACGCACCGGCATACCCGATGAACGACCCGAAGGTGCCGATGTAGAGGAACGAGATGATCCACGTGTGCGGGTTGCGCGCGGCGATGGCGAACGAGCGGTAGTCGGACTTCACGCCCGAGAGGTTGTCCATCCAGCGCCACGCCCCGAAGGCGGCGAGCAGGGCGAGGGGGATGAAGACCAGGCCAGCCCGCTCGAGGTGCACACCGGCCCCGATGGCGATGATGGCCGGCACGACCATCTGGACGACGCCGGTCCCGAGGTTGCCGCCAGCAGCGTTGAGCCCCAACGCCTTTCCCTTCTCGGCCTCCGGGAAGAAGAACGAGATGTTCGTCATCGAGGAGGCGAAGTTGCCGCCACCGAAGCCGGCCAGCGCGGCGCAGGCGAGGAGCACGGCGAACGGCGTGTCGGGTCGCGTGACGACCCAGGCGAGCGCACTGGCCGGCAGGACGAGCAGGAGTGCGGAGATCACCGTCCAGGTGCGGCCGCCGAAGGCCGGCACGGCGAAGGTGTAGGGGATGCGGACGGTGGCGCCGACGAGGCTGGGGAGGGCGATGAGCCAGAACTGCTGGTTGAGGGAGAGGTCGAACCCGGCCGCCGGGAGCAGCGGCACGACGACCGACCACAGCGCCCAGACGCAGAAGCCCAGGAACTCCGCGAAGATCGACCAGGCGAGGTTGCGGCGGGCGACGCGACGACCGGTCGAGTCCCAGAACCCGGGGTCCTCGGGGTCCCAGTGTTCGATCCACCGCCCGCGGGTGGTCGATGGGGTCGCGGTCGTCGGCGGGGTCGCCGTGACGTATGCCGTGTCGCGGGTGTCCGTCGTGGTCTCCATGGGTGGGGAGCCTGCCGAGGGGGTGTTTCCGGTCATGGCGGTGCGCGTAAACCGTTCGTAACGGTGACCGCACAGCGGGCCCGGCGGCGCTGTGAGGTTCCTGACCTGCAGCATTTCGGTGGAGCTGGGACCAGCACTGACACGGACAAGGCAGACTGAGGCGGTGATCTCGCTGACCGGCCCCGTGCCGCGGCGGGTCGCGAGGGTTCTCGGCTTCCCGGAAGGAACGGGGGAGCTGGTCTCTCCGGCGACCCGGCGCAAGCTCGTCATCTCGATCGGGCTGTCCGTCGTGCTGTCGCTGCTCGACACCCTCGGTGTGCTCGCGATGGTGCCGATGATGCAGTACGTCACCGGGCAGGACCACGACAGCGGGGCACTCGGCTACATCAACCGCTTCCTCGGAGAGCCGGGGGACCGCCAGCTCGTCCTCGCCGTGTCACTGCTCATCGTCGGCGCCTTCGTCGTCAAGGACGTCGCCGCGCTGCTCGTCCGCCGGTGGCAGCTGCGGTTCATGGCGGCCGAACAGATCAGCACGGCGACGCGACTGCTCGAGGGCTACCTGCGGGGGCCGTTCGCCTGGCACCTGCGCACGAATACCGGCGACAAGCTGTGGACCGTGCAGGGCGCCACCGCTGCGGGCTACTCCGGCGGCCTGTCATCGGCACTGTCGGCGATCACCGAGGTCTTCACGATCAGCTTCATCTTCATCTCGCTGCTCTTCATCTCGCCGGTGGCGGCGCTGGCGGCGCTCGCGTACCTCGGTCTGGCCGGGTTCGTCGTCCAGCGGCTCATCCGGCCGCGCATCGTGGCGGCCGGCGAGCGCAACCTCAAGGCCTCGCAGGCCGTGTCGAAGTCGTCGCTGCAGTCGCTCACCTCCGTGAAGGAGATCAAGCTGCGGCAGGCGCACGGCCGGTTCGTCGAGGAGTTCCGCGCCGCGAACGTCGTGGGGGCGGAGGCCAACGTCACGGCCTCGGTGCTCAGCGAGATTCCGAAGTACTTCCTCGAGATCGTCTTCGTCGTCGGGGTCGGGCTGCTCGCCGTGGGTGTCACGTCGAACGCGACCTCCGGCGAGGGCATCCTGCTCCTGGGTGTCTTCGTCGCCGCCGGCACCCGGATCCTGCCGAGCGCCGTCCGCCTCATCGCCGCCATCGCCGGCATCCGCTTCGCCCAGGGCCCGCTGGCCCACGTCGTGCACGTCAACCGGATGCAGCAGGACGCACAGCGCGAGGAGCACGCTGCGCTGCGCACCTCCGAGACCCCGACCGGTGACATCGCCGTGCGGGACGTGACGTTCGCGTACGGCGACCAGCCCGACGAGCTCGTCCTGCGCGGCGTCAGCCTCGACATCCCGAAGGCATCCTCGGTCGCGATCGTCGGCTCGAGCGGCGCGGGCAAGAGCACCCTCGTCGACCTGCTTCTGGGCCTGCACCAGCCGCTCTCGGGGGATGTCACCGCGGGCGGCGTGAGCATCTTCGACAACCTGCCGGCGTGGCAGCGTCGCCTCGCTGTCGTCCCGCAGGACGTCACCCTTCTCGACGAGAGCCTGCGCGACAACATCGCCTTCGACGAGGAGGTCGACGAGGCGCGGATGGACGAGGCCGTCGACCGTGCCCAGCTGCGCGACCTCATCTCCCATCTCCCGGACGGGCTCGACACCACGATCGGGGAGCGCGGCGTCCGGCTCAGCGGCGGTCAGCGTCAGCGCATCGGCATCGCCCGCGCGCTCTATCGTCGGCCCGAGGTTCTCGTCCTCGACGAGGCCACGTCGGCTCTCGACAACGAGACCGAGAACCGGCTCACCGAGACGATCCGCGGGTTGTCCGGCTCGATGACGATGGTCATCGTCGCGCACCGGCTCTCGACCGTGCGGCACGTCGACCAGCTCGTCTTCATGAGCAAGGGCAAGGTCGCCACGACCGGAACGTTCGCGGAGGTGGCGCGCGAGAACGCCGAGTTCGCCCACCTCGTGGCGCTCGGTCAGCTGCTCGAGACCCAAGGCGAGCACGCCCAGCGCTAGGCCCGGCGCGTCCCCCATCGCCGGCCCGTCGCCGCCAGCCACGCGCCGTCGGCCCATCCCCGCTCGCCGCCCGGGCCGACGGACGTGCAATGGCGCCGGTATGCCGCGTCGGCACCTTCCGTTGAGCACGGCCGCCGGGTGGCCGACCCTGAGCGTCGGACCTTGTGCACGTCCGTCGGGCCGCGACCTGGGCCAGAGAGGCAGCGTCCCCCGCCCATGCGCGGGTGGTGCGTGCCCCGTCAGGCGGCGGCGGACTTCGCCAGCCGGGGTGGTGCCGGCGGGACGCCGCCCTCGCGGGTCGTCCGCCACGCACACAGCGCCCAGCGCACCCATCCCTGCTCGAACATGATGTCCTCGTAGCAGAACCGCAGGCTGTCCCACCCGCGGGCTGCGAACAGCGAGTGCCGCCGACAGTCCCGCCGGAGGCCCTCTCGCGTGCCGTGGGTCTCGTAGCCCTCGGCTTCGACGATGAGCTGCAGCTCCTCGCTGCCAAGGTCGACGACGGCATACATCCCCGTGTCCGCGACCTCGAGCTGCGGCTGCAGCTCGAACCCTTCCTCGATGGCGATGGCCCGCAGCACCGACTCCAGGGGGTTGGCCGCCCGCCCATCGGCGTGACGCGCGACCCGCCGGACTGCCGCCGCTCCGGGGCCACGCAGGCCTGCGGCAGCCCGGCGCAACAGGTCCCGCCCGACCGCGTCCGCCCGCAGTGCCGAGTCCGCGACCGCCAGGGCCTCGTCGAACGGGAGGGTCCTGGCGCAGTCGAGCACCGTGCGGAGGGGCGTCGTGACCCCGCCCCGTGTGTCGTCGTCGTCGAGGTCGGCCCAGTACGGACGGATGCCGTCGCTGTGCTCCGAGCGCATGCGCCTGTTCCGCGGGAGGGTGACGTGGGCGACGTCGGGAACGATCTTGACCTTCCACCCGTGGTGCTGGGCGGCGCTCAGGTGGGACAGTGTCCCGGAGCGCGCGTGGGCGACCCGAAGGTGCTGACCGGTCGAGGGCAGCGCCAGCCGACCTCTCCCGAGACGGACCACCTCGCCGGCAGCGATGGCCGCCGCGACCGCCCGCTTCGAGTGGTGTTCCCGCAGCTCGGCCGTCGTCGCACACCCGCCGATGCGGGTCAGGGTCTGGACGACGGACATGGCAGCAAGGGTGCCCCAGGGCGCCGAATCGCCCGCCGACTTTTCCACAGCCGGGTCCCGCACCACTCTCAGCCGGGCCGACGGACGTGCAATGGCGGGGGTATGCCGTGTCGGCACCTCCCGTTGAGCACGGCCGTCCCGTGGCCGACCTGGGCGTCGGCCCTTTTGCACGTCCGTCGGGCCGTGGCCTGGGCCGGAAAGGCGGCTGGCTCTCAGAGGTAGGGAAAGGCGGCGGGCTCTCAGAGGTAGGTCGTGGGAATGGCCGGTTCGCCGCGGCTGAGCTGGTGCGCCGAGCGCGGCAGCTCGGCCATCGACGCCTCGTGCCGGTCCCGGGCGGCCTCGAGGGTCACGTGGTCACCGCCCACGACCTCGCCCCCACGGACATAGTCGACGAGCAGTTCCCGGTCGTCCCCGTCGTCCTCGGGCGCCACCCCGATCCCGATGACCTCGGCCTCGGCCACGCCGCGTGCGTTGCGCCGGCGCAGCGCGAACTTGCGCCCGCCGACCGACGTCTTGTCCTTGCTCGCCTTCGCGACGTCGACCATCTCGCCGCCGTCACCTTCGCGCGCCACGAGCTTGTAGACCATCCCGGCTGTCGGCGCGCCCGACCCGGTGACGAGCCGCGTCCCCACGCCATAGGCATCCACCGGCGCAGCCGCGAGCGCCGCGATGGCGTACTCGTCGAGGTCGGACGTGACGACGATCCGGGTGTTCTTCGCCCCAAGAGCGTCGAGCTGCTCGCGCACCTCGCGCGCCTGGACGACGAGGTCGCCGCTGTCGAGCCGGACGGCGCCCAGCTCCGGACCGGCGACCTCGATGGCGATCTGCACCGCCCGCTCGACGTCGTAGGTGTCGACGAGGAGCGTCGTCCCCACCCCGAGGGCCTCGACCTGCGCCGTGAACGCCTCGCGTTCGTCGTCGTGGAGCAGCGTGAACGAGTGCGCGGCCGTCCCCGCCGTGGGCACGCCCCAGCGTCGTCCCGCCTCGAGGTTCGAGGTGGTCGCGAAACCGGAGATGTATGCCGCCCGCGCGGCCGCCACTGCGGCCTCCTCGTGCGTGCGGCGGGAGCCCATCTCGATGCACGGGCGGCTCCCGGCGGCGCCGGTCATGCGGGACGCGGCGCTCGCGACGGCGCTGTCGTGGTTGAGGATCGACAGCACGAGCGTCTCCAGCACGACTCCGTGGGCGAAGTCGGACTCGACCACGAGCACGGGCGAGCCGGGGAACCATGCCTCGCCCTCGGCATACCCCCGGATGTCCCCGTCGAAGCGGTAGCCGGCGAGGAAGTCCAGGGTTTCGTCGTCGACGACCCTGCGCTCGCGCAGGGCACGAATCTCGTTGTCCCCGAACCGGAAGCGCTCGATCTCCTCGAGGAGGCGCCCGGTTCCGGCGAGCACGCCGTAGCGTCGCCCCTCCGGCAGCCGACGCGCGAAGGTCTCGAACACACACCGCCGTGAGGCGGCTCCCGACCGCAGCGCGGCCTGCACCATGGTCAGCTCGTAGTGGTCGGTGAGCAGGGCGGTGGAGCTCGAGGGCAGGGGCGTGGTCCCGGGCGTGGCAGTCACGCACAGCACCCTAAAGTGGGAGGCGTGTCTATTGCGCCCGTGGAGGAGGAGGTCGTCTCCTCGGACCCCCTCGTCGAGCCGGACGTCCCGTGGATCACGCTCGTCTGGAACGACCCCGTCAACCTCATGTCCTATGTGACGTACGTCTTCCAGAGCTACTTCGGCTACGACCGCGCCAAGGCGGAAAAGCTGATGATGGACGTGCACACCAAGGGCAGGGCCGTCGTCTCCCACGGACCCCGCGAGAAGATGGAGATCGACACCGAGGCGCTGCAGGGTTACGGGCTGTGGGCGACGTTCCAGAAGGACGACTGAGCGTGCGAGGCAGAGTCTTGGGCAGCAACGACCAGATGCTCAGTCAGAAGGACGACTGATGGCGCGCGCGTTCGCCCGCAAGGGACGTGGCCCCGACATCGTCTACACGGCCAAGCTCGACGCCGTGGAGCGTGCCGTCGTGGCCGGCCTCATGGAGCAGGTGCATGAGCTCGTGCGGCCCGAGCCGGCTACCGCCGGGGGAGGGCCCGAGGGTGACGACGAGTTCGACGCGATCGTCTCGGGTCTCGGTGGTCTCGGGATGGGCGTCTCGGTCGCGGCCGAGGACCAGTTGCCCGACGCGACACCGGTGCCCGAGGACGCCCGCTCGTTCGGCGACCGTGACCCGGCGCTCGAGCGGCTTCTCCCCAGTGGCAACCGCACCGACGACCAGGCCGCGTCGGAGTTCCGCAGGCTCACCGAGCAGGGGCTGCGCCAGCGCAAGGCCGCCCACCTCGCCTCGGCTATCCGCGCCCTGCGGGCTCCGGGCCCCGGCGTCCAGCTCGACCAGGCACAGGCCGTCGACATGATGGTCGCGCTCACGGACGTGCGTCTCGTCCTTGGTGAGCGCCTGGGCCTGCGCGCCGACGAGGACGTCGACCGCCTCGAGAGCCTGCTCGCGGATGCCGACGAGGACGACCCGCGGCTGCATGCCGTCTCGGTCTACGACTTCCTCACTTGGCTCCAAGAGACCCTCATCCAGGCCATGCAGAAGGGCGAGTCGCAGCGGTGAGCCGCGCGGCGGCGCGCTGGCTCGCCGGTCTGGTGCTCACGGCATACACCGTGGCGATCGCGGCGCTGCTGCTCTGGCCGGATGCGTGGAGCATCAACCGGCTCAACGTCGCGGTCTATGTGTGGTTCCTCAACCGTGGTGTCCCGCCGAGCATGACGCCGGAACGGTGGGCGGTCGTGTGGAACGTGTTCCTGCTCGCCCCGCTGACCTTCGCCCTGGCGCTCATCGCCCCGCGGGTGCGCTGGTGGTGGTGGGCCCTGCTCGGGCTGGCCCTGTCGGTGGGGTTCGAGGCGGCGCAGGACCTCATCGTGCAGACCCGGGACGCGTCGTGGGGTGACGTCCTCGCCAACACGTGCGGTGCGGTCGCCGGGGCGTATGCCGGGTCGCGGCTCAGTGCCCGTCGCGCGCCTCGATGAGGCGCTGCGCCAGGAACGACTCGACGAAGGACGCCACAGCCGGAGCGACGACGGACCGGTCCGTCCCGGTGCCCTCGGCGAGCAGGGTGATCGTCTCGCCGACGCTGGCGCCGTCGTCGAGGCTGAGCCAGACCACGGAGCCGGTGCCCTCGAGCACGAGCGCCGGCCCCTCGGGGAACGGCGCGACATAGACGGTCGGCGAGTCGTGCGGTGTGGACAGGGTGTCCGTGACCCAGCCGACGTGCGGCCGGGGGCGGAAGCGGGCGTCCTCGGTGATGCTCACGAGGGGCCCTCCCGGTCGATGTGCAGGTGTTCCTGCGCCGAGCGTCGGCTCATCCGTCCCAGGTCGCGCGCGCCCTGGACGAAGCGGCCGCCGAACGCGCGGACCATGTCGGCCCGGGTGGGTGGCCGGCCGAGGTCCTCCGCGAGCCAGGCCTTGTTGACGAGGAACGCGCGCAGCGCCACGCCGACCTTGGCGCGGCGGGTCGGGGCGGCCTGCACGCGGGCCCGCCACTCCTCGAGCCGGGTGTGCCCGGGACGCGAGAAGACCCGCCAGAGGGCCGCCTCCGGGTCGCCGTCGTAGGCGTCCAGCTGGTCGGTCGCAGCCGCGAGAGCCACCTCGGCATGGACCTCACGGGCGAGCTCGACGACGGCCTGCCTGTCCTGTTCGGAGGCGTGCCCCCAGTTGACCGCGTGGTCGGGGTGCTGGTCCATCGCGGGCGCCTCGCTGCGGGCGACGTGGAGGAGGAGGACGAGCTGCTGGCCCGTGCGGTCGGGCACGGCGACGTCGATGGCGGCGAGCCGGGTGTGCTCGCGGCGCCCCCACAGCACCTCGAACGTGTGCTCGGGGTCGCGGTCCATCCCCGGGAACCGGCGATGCACGTCGAGCAGGCCCCAGTGCGGGTGGTAGAGCCCGGCGGCATGCTCGAAGGCCGAGCCGTCACGGAAGTCCGTACGCAGGATCCACCCGGTCCGCTCCAGGCCAGCCATGAACCGGGGGACGTGCTGCGGGCGTACGAGCACGTCGGCGTCGGTGCTGGCCGTGCCGGGCCTGCGCAACCCCTCTGCCACCGCCGGGCCCTTGATGTGGAGCAGGTCGACCTTCTGCTGGTTCGCCAGCACCTGGGTCGCGCCATGGGCGAGCTCGACGCGGACGTGCAGCGGCACGTCGGTCCGGGGCTCCTCCACCCGAACATCGTGCCCGCACAGCCCCGGCCTGTCACACGCAAAGCACGCCTTCGTGTCCTGAGGGGTGTGTCCCGAGGGTCGTCCCCGGCCAGTTCGCCGATTGGCCGGGGCGCACGATCACGCGCGATAAGGTGATCCGAGCAGCCACACGCTCTCGCAGGGACCTCCATGACCTTTCTCGACTTCGTCCGACTCAGTCGCGCGAATCTCCTCCGCATCGTCCTTCTCGTCCTCATCGGTGCGGGACTGGCGTTCGCCTACGCGCAGACGCTGCCCAAGGTGTATGCCGCGGACGCGAGTGGCTATGTCGTGACCGGTGGGGGCCAGAACACCGGTGACGTCTTCGCGGGCAGCACGCTCGCAGGATCCAAGGCCGAGTCGTACCTGCCGCTCATCAACAGCCGTGCGGTCGGCAAGCGTGCCGGGGAGATCATCGGCTCGGATGCGCCGCCGGAGGTGCTCGCGGCCCGGGTCGCGGGTTCGGTCGCTCCGGGGTCGGTCATCCTCAAGATCAACGCGACCGGCCCGACCCCGACGGACGCCCGCGACCTCGCCGACGCGACGATGGAGGCCGTCGCCGCCGAGGCCAACCGGCTCGAGCTCGGTGGCGGCGAGGTCAAGCCGGGGACGCAGGCGCTCGTGCGCATCATCCCCATCGAGACCGCGCTGCTGCCGGGTGCCCCGATCGGTCCCAACGTCACCAAGTACGTCCTCGCCGGCGCGGTCGCCGGGGCGGCGCTCGCGTACGCGTGGATCTTCATCCGCCGGCTCTCGGACACCCGCATTCGCACGTCGAAGGACGTCGAGGACCTCACCGGGTCGAGCTCCCTCGGTGTCATCCCGTTGAGCAACGAGCTCCGCAAGGCCCGTGGTGGGCGCTCGTCGGGCCTCGGACTGGCCGGGGAGTCGTTCCGGCAGATCCGCACCAACCTGCGCTTCGTCAGCCCGGACGCACCGCCGCAGAGCATCGTCGTCACGAGCGCGAGCCCGTCGGAGGGCAAGTCCACGGTGTCCTCGACGCTCGCCAGCATCATCGCCGAGGACGGACGCCCGGTCGTCATCATCGACGCCGACCTGCGTCGCCCCAACATCGCGAACATCCTCGAGGTGAGCTCGACGGTGGGGCTGAGCGAGGTCCTCTCGGGACAGATGGACTACACCGACGCCATGCAGGCGACGCGCCACCAGGACGTGTTCGTCATCGCCGGCGGCCAGGTCCCGCCGAACCCCTCTGAGCTCCTCGGCTCGGCCCGGATGCGCCAGCTGCTGCAGGAGCTCACCCGCGACCACTTCGTCATCCTCGATGCCCCGCCGCTGCTCCCGGTCACCGACGCGGCCCTGCTCTCCGGCGCCGCCGACGGCACGATCCTCGTCTTCGCCGTCGGCAAGACCCACAAGGACCAGGTCGAGGCCTGCGCGAAGATGATCCAGCAGGTCGGCGGCCGCATCCTCGGCATCGTCCTCAACATGGCGCCCAAGCGCGGCATGGGCTCGGTGATGTACGGCGACGGCTACTCGACCTACTACAGCCACGGCAGCTACGAGTACTACAAGAGCGGGCCGAAGAAGGGTCGCCGTCGGGCCGCGAAGAAGGCCAAGGACCGCGTGGGAGCCGGCCGCCGCGGCTGAGCGCGGACGCGCCGCGCGCTGCTCCGACGGCGAGCTGTCGGACGTGCAATGGGTCGCGCAGCCCGGGGCCAGCTCCGTGTGATCGAGGCGAACGTGGACGCCTGTGGCCCCGATTGCATGTCCGTCGGCCCGGGTGTGCTGCGGTGGAGTCGGGTAGGCCGGGTGGCCGGGGTGCTGCGCCTGCGCGTGCGAGCGCGGTATGCCGGGTGCGCGCCTCAGTAGGTGCCGCGGCCTCAGTAGGTGCCGCGGCCTCAGTAGGCGCCGCGCCGGGACACGACGGCGTGCACGGTGCGCGCGAGGATGAGCAGGTCCTGCGTCATCGACCAGTTGTCGACGTAGTAGAGGTCGAGCCGCACCGAGTCCTCCCACGACAGGTCGGCCCGACCCGAGACCTGCCACAGGCCGGTCATGCCCGGCAGGACCGTGAGCCGCCGGTGCACATCCATGTCGTAGCGGTCGACCTCCGTCTGCAGCGGCGGACGCGGGCCGACGAGGCTCATGTCGCCGCGCAGGACGTTGAACAGCTGGGGCAGCTCGTCGAGCGAGTAGCGGCGGATGACGCGCCCGACCCGGGTGATCCGCGGGTCGTCCTCGTCCTTGGACAGCACGTGGTCGACGTCGTGCTTGTTGCGCATCGTCGCCGTGAGGGTGTCGGCGCCGACCACCATGGAGCGGAACTTCAGCACCCCGAACGGCCGACCCTGCCGGCCGACCCGCTGCTGGGTGAAGAGCACGGGTCCGCCGTCGCCGAGCTTGACGAGGAGGGCCACGACGAGCAGCACCGGCGCGAAGGCGAGCACGAGCATCGACGTCACCGTGACATCGAAGACGCGCTTGAGCATGCGCCGTGGCCGGCTCGCGCTGGGCCCCTCGAGCTCGAGCAGGGGCAGCCCCGCGGCAGGGCGTGAGCGCACCCGGTCGGATGCGACGTCGGTGAGGCTGGGGGAGATGAGGATGTTGACGCCCGTCTCCTCGAGCTCCCACACCGCGCGCCGCATCTCCTGCGCGGAGGTCACCGCCCCGCCGGCGAAGAGGACGACGTCGGCGCCGCTGGAGGTGACGATGGCGCCGGTGCGGGCGGTCGGCCCGAGCACGGCGAGCCCGCGCGGGGTCTCGCCGGACCCGTCCGGGGTCGGGACGACGGCTCCGAGCACGTTGAGCCCGAGCCAGCGCTCCCGGTGCAGGACGCCGGCGATCTCGTCGACCTGGCGCGGCGTGCCCGCGAGCACGACCTTCTGCTGCAGGTGGCCGCGGCGTCGCAGGACGTGCAGGGTCGCGCGCAGCGCGTAGCGTCCGACGAGGAGAAGCGGGACCCCGATGACGAAGAGCAGGAAGAAGAACCCGCGGGAGAGCGGGAACCGGGTGAGGTAGCACGCGATCCCGATCCAACCTGCGGCGAAGACGGACGCGCGCAGCACGTGCTTGTACTCCGCCGAGCCGGCGCCGAAGAGGTGCGGGGCCCAAGCGCCCGTCCCGCCGAGGTTCAGCAGCCAGAGCGCGACGATCGGCACCGCGGCGATGGAGAGGTTGGAGTCGAGGTCCCCGGCGGTGTCGAAGAGCCTGAGCTCTCGGCGCCCCCACGCCGCGAGGAAGGTCGCGACGATGATCAGCCCGGTGTCCACGAGGGCGGCGGCCACCGACGGGACGACCAAAGCCGCCCTGCTCCGTCCGCGGGCCGCGGTCCCCGTGCGCAACTCGTCGAGCTGGAGCACTCCGGCATCCCTCCTCGCAGGATGTCGAACGACACAACTCCTCCAAGATACGTCGGAGTTGGCTACCGCATCCCAGCTTCGCGAAGAACGGCTCGCACCTGCGACCGCAATGCGTCGGCGAACCGCTCCTCGCCGAAGGAGGCCGCGTGTGCCCGGAGGTCGTCGCTCACCCAGGGCAATCCGGCGGCGTTGCGGACCGCCCGTCGGACCGCCGAGGGGGTCGCGTCGGTGAAGAACACGCCTGTGCGACCGGGCACGACGGTGTCGAGGTAGCCGCCGGCCTCGAGCGCGATCGTCGGGTGGCCGAAGGCGGCCGCCTCGAGCGGGGTGAGGCCGAAGTCCTCGAGGCTCGGCGCGACGAGAGCCCGCGCACCGGCATACGTCCAGCGCAGCTGCGCGTCGCTGAGATGCGAGACGAGCCGGACGTTGTCGGGCAGGCTGGCGGCCAGGACGTCACGCAGCGGTCCGTCCCCGACGACGACGAGCCGGTCGTCGGGCAGGCCACGGAACGCCTCGACGGCGACGTCGACGTTCTTGTAGGGGAGCAGTCGCGAGACGACGAGGTGGTAGTCGTCCCAGCCCGCCAGCTCCGGCACCGGCTCGGTGGGACCGTCCGCGGTGACACCGTGCGGAGGAGGCAGCACCTCCGCGGTGATCCCGTATGCCGCGTGGATGCGGTCGCGCACGACGCGCGAGTTCGCGAGGTAGGCGTCGGCGCGTGCCGCCGCGCGCTGGTCCCAGCGACGCAGCGCCGGAGCGAGCAGGCCGAGCGCGATCCCGGACAGGCCGCGCGAGCCGTGCGCGCCGAGGTACTCGTCGCGCTGGTGGAGCCAGCGGGCCGGGGCGTGGCAGTAGACGAGAAGCGCACCGCTCGAGTGGAACCCGTGGGCCCAGCCGCTCGAGGAGGCGAGGACGACGTCGGCGTCGATCCGGGTGGCCGAGGCCGCGGGCGCGAGCAGTGGGAGGGCGAGCCGGTGCCGGCGCCGCAGCACCCCGACCCGGTTGAGCGGTGAGGTGACGATGTCGAGGTCACGGAACTCGGGATAGGTGCCGTCGGGGTCGTAGAGCGTCGTGTGGATGCGCGCCCCGGGGAACGCACGGGCCATGGCGAGGACGACGCGTTCGGCGCCGCCGCGCTGGGTGAGGTAGTCGTGCGCGATGGCCACGCGTGGACGAACGCTCACCCGGCCCGCTCCAGGGTCGCGACGTCGGCGTCGACCATCCGCCCGACGAGCTCGTCGAAGGTCACCGACGGTGACCACCCGAGCTCGGTGCGTGCCCGGGTGGCGTCCCCGATGAGCACCGCCGGGTCGGCCGGCCGGACGAACTCGGGGTCGATGCGCACGTGCGCCTGCCAGTCGTCGATGCCGACCCGGGAGAACGCAGCCGCGACGAAGTCGGCGACGCTGTGCGCCTCGCCTGTGGCGACGACGTAGTCGAGCGGCTCGGTGTGCCGCGCGGCGCGCACCATGGCGTCGACGTAGTCGGGGGCCCAGCCCCAGTCGCGGCGCGCGTCGAGGTTGCCGAGGGCGAGCGTGCCACCCTCTCGTGCGATGCGGGCCGCTCCGGACGTGATCTTGCGGGTGACGAAGGTCGTCGGGCGCCGCGGCGAC
This sequence comes from Knoellia remsis, assembly GCF_003002895.1. Taxonomy (GTDB): domain Bacteria; phylum Actinomycetota; class Actinomycetes; order Actinomycetales; family Dermatophilaceae; genus Knoellia; species Knoellia remsis. The sequence continues at coordinate 41,978 of NZ_PVTI01000002.1, forward strand.
TCGTGGTTGTAGAGGATGCAGCTCACGGCGAAGAGCTCTCGCCGACGGGCGACGCCGACGCAGTGGTGGGCGAAGGCCTTCGCGGCGCCGTAGGGGCTGACCGGCCGGACCGGGGTCCGCTCGTCCTGGGGCGCGATGGGCGCCTCCCCGAAGATCTCGGCGCTCGACGCCTGCACGAGCCGAACCTCTCGGCCCGTGCTCTCCTGCGTCTCCGCCGCCGCCTCGAGCAGGGAGACGACGGCGAGCCCGTTGACCCGTGCGGTGAGCTCCGGCTCCTGCCACGAGCGGGCGACCGAGCTGAGGCCGCCGAGGTTGTAGACCTCGTCCGGGGACACGTCACGCACGAGCGCTCGCACACCGACCGGGTCGGTGAGGTCGGCGGCGTGTGCCGTCACCTCGGCCGGGAGGTCAGCGACGCCGGGAACGGTGCCGGCCGCGCCAGCGGGCGGCACGAGGCCGTGGACGGCATACCCGTCTGCGAGGAGTCGCTCGACGAGGTAGCTCCCGTCCTGGCCGGAGGCGCCGGTGACGAGGGCGACGGGGGTCCGGGTCACGACCGCGAGCCCCCCGAGTCCCGTGCGCCCTCGCGCAGCAGCGCGAGGTCGGCGTCGACCATCATCCGCACGAGCTCCTCGAAGCGCACGGTCGGCTGCCACCCCAGGCGCTCGCGAGCCTTGCTCGCGTCGCCGATGAGCAGGTCCACCTCGGCCGGGCGCATGAAGCGCGGGTCCTGCTCGACGTAGGGCTCCCAGTCGTCGATGCCGACCTGGCTGAACGCGACGTCGAGCAGCTCGCGGATCGAGTGCGTCTCGCCCGTCGCGAGGACGTAGTCGTCGGCCTCGGGCTGCTGGAGCATCCGCCACATGCCCTCGACGTAGTCGCCGGCGAAGCCCCAGTCGCGGCGGGCGTCGAGGTTGCCCATGGTGACTTTCTCCTGCTGTCCCAACGCAATTCGCGCGACGGCGAGCGAGACCTTGCGGGTGACGAACTCCGGTCCGCGACGCGGCGACTCGTGGTTGAAGAGGATGCCGCTCGAGGCGTGCATGCCGTAGGACTCGCGGTAGTTGATCGTCATGTAGTGCCCGTAGACCTTGGCCACGCCGTAGGGGGAGCGCGGCCACAGCAGGGTCTTCTCGGACTGCGGCACCTCCTGCACCTTGCCGAACATCTCCGACGACGACGCCTGGTAGAAGCGCACCCGCGACGGGTCGTCACCGGCATACAGCCGTACCGCTTCGAGGGCGTTGAGGACGCCGTTGCCGGTCACCTCGGTCGTGACGTGCGCGTTCTCCCACGAGTAGGCGACGTAGGAGACCGCACCGAGGTTGTAGAACTCGTCGGGCTGCGCGCGGCCGATGGCCCGCATGAGGCTGGACAGGTCGGTGAGGTCGCCGGTGTGCAGGGTGACGTCCGGCACGACCCGCTCGACGAGCTCGCGCTTGGGGTTGTTCTGCCCGCGCAGCACCCCGTGCACCTCGTAGCCCTTCGACAGGAGCAGTTCAGCCAGGTAGAGGCCGTCCTGACCGGTGATCCCGGTGATCAGTGCGCGTGGCATCGGTGGCGTCCTCCGTGGGGCGGGTCGAGTCGGTTCATCGTGTCAGAGCAGGCGCAGGTCCGTGAGCAGGTCGTGGAGGCGGGCCCGGCCGGCGTCGGGCGAGAAGTGGGTGTGCCAGCGCTGTCGCGCTGCGTCGAGGTATGCCGTCCGCTCGCCCTCCGTGGCGCGCGTCGCCGTCGCGATGACGCGGGCGAGGTCCGCGGCGTCGCCGGCCCGGGCGACCCACGGGTGGTCGGGGCCGGTGACCTCGGGGAGGGCGCCGGCGTCGCTGATGACGAAGGGGGCGCGAGCGGCCATGGCCTCGGCGGCGACGAGCCCGAACGACTCGGCGATGACGGACGGGAACACCGCGAGGTCGATGGTCTCGAAGAACGCGGCTCGATCGAGCCACCCCGGCCGGTCGACGAGGTGGGCCACCGGAGCGATCGCCGACTCGGCCCGGTCACGCTCGCGCTCGTCGACGAAGTGCGGTTCACCGGCGAGCAGCAGGCGGTGACGACCCGGGTGCTCGCGCTCCAGCTGCGCCAACGCTTCGGCGAGGACGGTCACTCCCTTGTCGGGGCTCGGACGGCCGAGGAAGCCGAGGGTGACGACGCCGTCGGAGGCGGGCCGGCGTGTGGCGGGCTGGTCGTCGGTCCAGTTCCACAGGACACGGGTCCGGGGCACCCGAGCGGCCATGGAGTGGCTGGGTACAAGGGTCGTGAGCGCGCCGCGGGTGGCCAGCCGGGCGAGCGGACGGTGCAGGCCGAGCGGCTCCTGGTGCAGGTGCACGACCCGGCCGCGGTGGCCCGTCGTCGCGGCGGCGGGGACGAGCCCGTTGCACCACAGCACCGCGTCGCCACGCCCGCCCTTCGCGCGGTCCCAGTCGCGCAGCTCGCGCAGGTAGCGGCGGCGCGAGGCCGAGAGCCGGGTCACCGGGTGTCCGGACGCCTCGGCCCGGTCGAGGACGCCGGCCTCGGCGTCCGGCCCGACGACCGCGACGTCGAGCCCGAGGCCCCGCGCGGCGTCGGCGAGGTGGAGCAGCATGACCTCACCGCCCCCGAGCTCGCCGTTGTTCGCGGCGAGGACGAGTCGTCCGGTCATGTGGCGTGCCGTGCCGACCGGGTCGCCGGTCCGCCGACCACGGTCGCGCCCGGCTCGTCGGCGCGCGAGGAGGGCGGGTCGTCCGGGTCGGGGTCCACGACCTTCTCGGGTGCGAGAGCCTGGCGCATCGCGATGCCGAGAGCAGCGGCGACGGGCAGCTCGAGCAGGACCTCGCCGAGGCTCATGGCCATGACGACGCCGCAGATGAGGGCCATCTCGATCCAGACCTGGCGTTCGGACCGGACCTCGCGGGTGAGCGCCAGGGCGGTGAGGGCGAGGAGAGCGACGAAGATGCCCCAGAGCAGCCAGCCGCCCTCGGCCCGCAGCCCGAGGTAGGAGCTGTGGAAGAAGAAGGTGTCTCCTCTGAGGTCGACCTTCGCCGTGCCGGCGCCGTTGCCGTAGAGGGGGTTCTGCGCGACGAGCACCTGCTCGGCCGCCTGGATGCGCTCGCGCAGGGCGTCGCTGCCCTCGCGGTCGGCGAACGGGCCCCACTGCTGGTACCGCTCGGACAGGGTGAGCACCAGCCACCAGGCCGCAGCGAAGATCGCGATGGACACGCGCCCGGAGAGCAGCCGTCGCGTGACGAACCACAGCGCGGCGAGGCCGACGGCGGCGATCGCGGTCCGGCTCTGGGTTCCGGCGACCGTGAGGGCCATCGCGAGGAAGACCCAGCCGCGCAGCTTGGGAGACCGGGTCCCGGCCAGGCCGAGACAGCCGAAGACGGTGAAGTAGTAGCCGGCGACGTTGGGGTCGTTGAGGAGTCCGGTGAACCGGTCGCCGTAGCCGGCGCCGAAGATCGGGACGACGCGGTTGACGAACGCGGACACACCAGCGACGGCGATGCCGGTCGCGAACCCGCGCAGGGCCGAGGGGGTGTGCACCCGACCCGAGGCGAGGATGAGCGCGAGGATGACGTAGTTCGTCATGTGCAGCATCCGTCGGGAGCCGTCGACACCGTTGAGCAGGGTCGATGCGCCGAGGACCAGCCACATGAGGCTGAGGAGCATCGGGAACCACGCCGGTCGGGGCGGACTGTCCGGGCGCCGGTTCATCGCGATCAGCGCGAGGGCCATGACGGCGAGCTCGGGGATGGGGGCACTGCCGGGGAGGCCGGGGACGGCATAGTTGATGGGGATGAGCGCGCAGAGGAAGAAGTCGCTCATCCGGCTCGTGATCCAGCCCGTGGGTGGCGGCTTCTCCTCCTCGTCGTTCCCGCGAGCGGTCAGTGCGCGCAGCTCGCTCATCGGGTGACCTCCGCATAGGTCCCGCCGACGTCGCTCGCCATGTCGGCGACGGTCGGCCACAACCTCGGCAGGCCGGGGCGCAGGCCGGGATCGGTGGCCTGCTCCCGGATGGTCCGCGCGACCTGCTCAGGGTCGGCCGCGTCGACGAGGCACCGCGGTGGCAGCACCTCGGGGTTGCCGCCGACGGCGGTGGCGACAACGCCCAGTCCCGCCGCGGCGGCGTCGAGGATCGAGTAGGACATGTTCTCCGAGCGGGACAGCTGCACGAGCACGTCCCCTTGGGCGAGCAGTGGCCCGGGGTCGACGTGCCCGGGCAGGCTCACACGCTCCATGAGGCCCGAGCCTGCCACCTTGGCCGTGAGGGCGTCACGCAGCTCGCCCGTCCCGGCGAGGGTGAGCCGTGCGCCCGGGTCATCGCGGGCGACGAGTGCGAAGGCGTCGATGAGGTCGTCCAGGCCCTTCTCCGGGGCGAGCCGGGACAGCGAGACGACGTGTATGCCGTCGCGCACGTCCCGTCGTTCCGTCGCCTGAGCGGGCCGGTCGACGCCGTTGTGGACGACGCGGACACGTGACCCGGCCAGCCACGTCGAGCGGACGAGGTCGGCCGTCGCCCGGGACACCGCGATGACGGCGTCGAACCGCCGCATCCGCGCGGTGTGGACGGCGACCATGAGTCTGGCCCGGGCCGACGAGGCCTGGTAGAGCCCACGGTCCGCGGCGATGCCGTGCTCCGTGGAGACGAGCGCCGTGTCGAGCCCCACCGTCGCCACCGCGCACGTGATGTCGGCATGGCTGAGGTGGCTGTGCACGACGGCCGGGCGGAGCGCGCGCACGACCCGCCGCACCGTCCGGACCGAACGGGCCAACCCAGCGCTGGGGCCGAGATCGCCTGTCACGACGGGCTGTTCGCGCTGCCGGAGCTCGTCCGCCAGGGGTCCCTCGGGGCACATCACGACGAGTCGGTACCCCGGGATGCCGGCCCGGGCGACGTCGAGGACGTGCCGGGCGACACCGCCCAGCTCGGCGACCGGGACGACCCACAACGCCGTCGGCGGGACGGCATACGACGTCGATTCGGCCACGCTCAGAACCACTGCTCGAGTCGGTCCAGCGCGACCCAGAAGCCTTCGCCGTTGTTGACGTGGCCCTGCCAGATCTCCGGAATGAAGCCGGCGCCCGGGGCGAGCCGGTCGAGCTGCTGGGCGAGCAGGGGCCAGTCGACCTCGCCCTCGCCGACCTGGACGCCCTCGCCGTCGACGCCGGTCGCGTCGACGAGGTGCAGGTGGTCGGCGTGCGGTGCCAGCAGCTCGACGGCCTCGCTGAACGGCTGCTCGTGGAAGGTCGCCGCGAGCTTGGAGTGCGAGACGTCGAGGCAGAGGCGCCGACCGGTCTGCGCCGCCCACGCGGCGGTGTCGTCGGCCCGGACGAAGAGGTTGCAGTAGAGCTGGCCGCCCATGTACCAGGGGAACGGCGGCAAGGTCTGCGCGCAGAGCCGCACCCCGGTGTCGTCGACGCGCTTAAGCCCGGCCTCGACGCGGGCGTACATGTCCGGCAGCTCGTCGGCAGGGACGTGGGCGTCGGTGGTGAACCCGCCCATGCTCTGGATGACGACGGGGTCGGCGTCGGTCGTGAACCACTGGCGCATCAAGCGGGTGAGGTCGATGACGCGCTGCAGCTCCTCGATGGAGCGCTCCCAGTGGGCGTCGTCCTCGGCGGCGAGGTTGAGCAGGAAGTCGCCCTGGAAGAGGTCGGGCGCGTGGCACGCGTAGCTCATGGACAGGCGCTCGGTGAAGATGCTCGCCGGGTCGAGCTCGAGGTCCTTGTAGGAGAAGTGGAACTCGAGGAAGTCCGGCGTCGTGTCCGCGGTGAGGGCGGCGATGTCGTGGTAGCGCACGGGCAGCCCCCACGGCCGCCGGAAGGTGTAGTCGCGGCCGCGCGCGACGGCGTCGGTGAGGTCGGTGGCGTAGAAGAAGTCGCCGGCCTTGAGCGCCCGGCCCGCGGGCCGACCGACCAGCTGGGACAGCGCATTCGGCTGCAGGCCGCGGCCAGGGGACTTGATGTCGACGGCGTCGGCGGTGATGGTCTCGCCGGGCGTGATGTCGCGGGCGGCGACGAGGCTCTTGGCGAGGTTGACCCGGTTCATCATCTCGCCGGTCGACACGGCTCGCGGACCGCTCGAGCCGAGCGCGTCCTCGACCTCGCGAACCCGTTGCACCATCTCGGTGAACTCGTGGGGGAGCAGGCTGACCTTGTGGTCGTTGCCCTCCATCGACCGGTCGACGGTGAAGTGCTTCTCGATGATCGAGGCGCCGAGCCCGATCGCCGCGATCGGCACGTGGTAGCCGCGCTCGTGGCCGGAGTAGCCGACCGGGCAGTCGCCGAGCTCCGCGAGCCGGGTGAGGTAGCGCAGGTTGACGTCCTTGAACGGCGCCGGGTACGTGGACTGGCAGTGCAACATCGCGTATGCCGTGCCGGTCGTCTTCATCACCGCGACCGTCTCCCGGATCTCCTCCTCGGTCGACATGCCGGTGGAGAGGATCATCGGCGTGCCGGACGCTGCGGCGTGGGTGAGCAGCGCGTGGTTGGTGAGGTCGGCCGAGGCGATCTTGAGCGCCGGCACGCCGTAGTCGACGAGGGCGTCGACGCTCGGGGCGTCCCACGGCGTGCACATGACGTCGATGTCGACGTCGCGGGCGTGGTCGAAGACCTCGAAGAGCTGCTCGGCGGGCAGGTTGAAGCGGGAGAGCAGGTCGAGGGTGTACTGCGGGCCGAGGTCCTCGCCCGCCGAGCTCGCTCCGGCGCCGCGGTAGAGGGCCTCCATGTCACGCAGCTGGAACTTCACGACATCCGCGCCGCTGCCCTTGGCGAGGTCGACGAGGCGCTTGGCGAGGTCGACCGAGCCGTTGTGGTTGATGCCGATCTCGGCGATGAGCAGGCTGCGGTGTCCCGGCCCGACGGTGTGCCGGCCGATGCTCAGGGCGTCGCTGCGGTTGATCGCGACGCCCGTGAGGTGTCCGTGCTCGTCGATGAGCGGGATGTGGTCGATGGCGGTGGTGAACCGGGCGCGGATCGCGGCGGGGGTGCTGTCGGCCGGCATCGTCACGGCGTCGCGGTTGGCGACCTCGGAGCAGGCGACGGTGAGGTCGATCGGCGACTGTCGGGCCACCCAGCGGCGGAAGTCGCCGTCGGAGATGGCTCCGATGAACCGGCCGTGCTCGCTGACGCAGAAGACGATGCGGGCCTTGTTGGCGCTGATCCGCTCGAGGGCGTGCAGGACGGAGTCGTCCCCGTTGACGACGTAGGGGGCGAGGCTGCGCTCGATGATCATGCGGGGGAGTCCTGGATGTCCTGTGGTGCTGTCCGGTGGAGGTTGGCGAGCTCGGCGTCCGCGACACCGAGGTCGACCTCGCTGTCGATGTCGATTCCCTCGACCTCGTCCATGACGAACAGTCTCACCCGGCCGCCGAGACGGTTGTCCAGCTGCTCGTAGACCTCGGTGCGGGTGAGGTAGAGCGAGCCGGTCTCGCGGTAGCGCAGGGTGCGCGCGGTGAGGTCCTGCCGACGCGGACGCGCGGTGATGTCGTAGTCGGCGTGCGGGCCGGTGTCGTCGTCGCCGGCCCACCAGAGGAACGGTGCCTGCGGGACGACGCCGACCATGGAGTCGGCGCCCGAGGCGGTGAACTCGGCGATGGCGCGGTCGATGGTGCCGGGGAGCCGGATCGGCGACGTGGCCTGGAGCAGCATGACCGCCTCGGGGCGACGGCCGCGAGCGGTCAGCTCGTCGATGGCGTGGCGGACGACGGGCTCGGTCGCGGTGGTGTCCTGCGCGAGGTCGGCAGGCCGGAGGAACGGCACCTCGGCCCCAGCGGCGCGGGCCACGTCGGCGATCTCCTCGTCGTCGGTGGAGACGACGACGTCGAGGTCGTGCTCGGCATCCAGCGCCTGCTGGATCGTCCACTCGATGAGCGGGCGTCCGGCGACGGGACGGAGGTTCTTGCGGGGGACGCCCTTGGAGCCGCCGCGCGCCGGGATGACGGCGAGGATGCTCATGAGGACTCTCCGAGAAGCTGGGTGATGTGGTCGGCGACGGCCCGGGCCGGTTCGAGGTCCGGCTGGCGTGGCGCCGGCGTCGGCTCCCCACCCCACGGGGCCAGGGAGTAACGATCCCAGAACTCGCGCAGCCACGCGGGTGGATCGTCGAAGTGCACCCAAGCCGGTATGCCGCGTGCGGCCATCTCGAGCACTCCGGTCGAGTAGGCGCTCACGACGGGTCGGCGCAGCTCGACGAGCGGCGTGGTCGAGCGGTCGACCTCTATGCCCTCCGCCTCCCACTGGGCGTGCTGGCGGCGGGAGGCGCGGTCGGTCTCGCTCGGGTGGGGGCGATAGGTCGCGCCGGTGCGCAGACAGAACCTCTTGGCACTCGCCGCCATCGCGGCCCGGGGCAGCTCGGCGCCGTGGAGCTGGCCGAGGAAGACCGGCCGCTCGTCGGCAACCTCGACCCGGGGAGCACGTGCGGCCTCCCAGAGCAGCTGCGAGCCGACGGTCACGGTGGTGACGTCGTCGCGCCCGGAGCGCCAGAAGTCCGCGTCCGCGTCGGACCACGCGAGCAGGGTCGTACCCTCGGCGAGCGGTGGTGCGCTCGGGGTGAGCAGGCCGTGCTGCACGGTGAGGAAGCGCGACGGCTCGCGGAGCTGCTGCCGGCTGGCAGCACCCAGGGCGGCGTAGTGCCCCGTCGACAGCACGATCGAGTTCTGCCTCACGGCTGCCGCGGCCAGGGCGTCGGCAAGGCCCGGCCGCCCTGCCCATTCGACGGCCGGCGCCATCGGGGTCAGGTCATCCAGAACCGGAGTCGGTGACAGCACGGCGACGTCACCCGGGTCGAGGTGACCCACCGGGCTGAGCTGGGACAGTCGGGTCGTGTCCTTGAGCGCCTCGAGCGCGACGAGCACACGCGGCTGGTCGCCGGCCGACGTGAGCACCGCGGTGGTCTCCACGCCCCGGCGCGCGCGAATTGCTCCCGTGACGCGCGCGGCGAGAGGACGTTGGTGCTGCTCCCAACGACGCCAGGCGTCGAGGTCGCGCGGATGGGTCAGCCCCACAGCTCCTCCAACGCCGCAACGCGGTGGTCGAAGGTGTGCTCGGCGAGGGTGCGCTTCTGGGCGGCCTCACGGATTCCGGCCGCCCACGCCGGGTCGCGGCGGGCGCGCTGGACGTGCTCGGCCGCCTCGTCGGCGCCATCGAAGGTGAGGACCTCGGTGCCCGGCTCGTAGAGGTCGGCGACGTCCTCGCGGTCGACGAGCTGGAGCGCGCCGATGCCCGATGCCTCGAAGGTCCGCATCGTGAAACCGTCCTGGTCGCCGTGGACGTTGAGCGTCGCCACCGAGCCGGCCATGACGCCGTAGGCGTCGGTTCGGTCGAGGTCACGGCCGGACTCGACCGCGGGCGCGGTGAGGCGCCACGTCCGCAGCCGGTCGACGGGGTGGGTCGACCAGTCCCGACCGTGGGCGCGCACCGGCACGTCGAGCTCGGCGAGCGCGGTGAGCAGTTCTTCTCGTCGCGGGTAGCGCGCGCCGACGAAGGTCACCTCGTCGCTCGGCCGCGGGACGAAGCGCACCCGCTGGTCGTGCGCGAGGGGCACGTGGACGGCGCGCAGCCCCATGCCGATGAAGGTGGCGACGTCGAGCGGGGAGTAGCTGGCGACGGCGTCCATGGACTCGAGTGACCCGTCGACGAAGTCGGTGCGGCGCAGCTCGTCATAGAGCCACATCACCCGGCGCGCGGGCATGGCGGACAACGTCTCCCAGAAGGCGGCGCCGAGATCGTCGCCCTTGACGACGAGGACGACATCGGGGTCGCCCTCGCGCAGGGCGTCGACGGCCCGGCCCGTGAGGTCGGGACCCAACGCGAGCGGTGTCGGTCCGGGCATGCGACCGAGGGCTTCGGCGGCCTTGACCCGCACCTTGTCGGTGACGGTCGGGTGGTCGTCGTAGAGGTGCGTTCGGACGGCATACCCACGACGTTCCGCGGCGTCGGCGATGGAGTTCCAGTAGCCGTGGAAGCGCGGTGTCACGAGCAGCAGCGAGCGGGCGGTCACGAGGTGAGGCCCCGCTGCGAGAGCTCGTCGAGGGCGTCGTCCCAGGCGTCCGCCGGAGCGCCGGTCTCGGTCCAGGAGCGGGTGATGAACTCGGCGACCGCGTCGGCGGGCGACCACCGGGGGAGCGGTGCACCGAGCTCGCGGGTCAGGGTGAGGTCGGCGCATGCGTGGTCGATATCGCCGGCGCGGTGCACGTCGAGGTGGGTGATGCCGGGCGAGACGACCGGCGCTCCGGCCGCGGCGCACTCGGCAAGTTCGAGGAGCGTCGTGCGAATCCCGCTGCCGGAGTTGAGGATTCGCGTCTCCCCGGGCGTGGGTGGGTTGTCGAGGGACCACGCGATCGTCTCGACGAGGTCGCTGACGTGCACGACGTCACGCGTCTGCGAGCCGTCGCCGTAGACCGTGAGCGGCCGCCCCTCCTTGAGCATGGCGAGGAACGCGGCGAGGACTCCGGTGTAGGGGTTGTGCAGCGCCTGCCCGGCGCCGATGACGTTCTGCGGCCGCAGGATCGTCGCCGGTATGCCGTCCGCTCGCCGCGCGATGACCGTCTCGCCCTCGGACTTCGTCTCGCCGTAGACCGACACGGGCCGGTGTTCGTCGCTTTCCTGCGAAGCCTCCGGGACGGCACGCTCGCAGCACGGTGAGCCGAAGGTCGTGCCGTGGACGGGGCAGCCGTGGCGGCCCTCGCCATAGACGGCACGGGAGCTGAGGGCGACGAGGGGGATGGCGTGACGTTGGGCGAAGGCGACCGCGAGCTTGGTACCGCCCACGTTGACGCGGCGGTGCCGCTCCGGCTCGTACATCGACTGGCCGGTCCCGGTCTCCGCGGCGAGGTGCACCACCGCGGTGAGCGTGTCGATGTCGTCGCGCTGGTCGAGGTTCTCCCAGGTGGCGGCTTCGGCGACGTCGCCCACGACGACCTCACCGGGGAACGCGGCGACGCTCGCGTCCGGGTCGAGGTGAACCTGGCCGAGGAGGGAGTCGAGGGCGAGCACGTCGTGTCCGGCGGTGCGGAGGCGTCGGGCGAGGTGCTGGCCGATGAACCCGGCGCCGCCGGTGATGAGGACGGTCACGGTGTCTGCTCCGGGTCGGCGGGGACGACAGGCTTCGCAGGGACGCCGACGACGACCTCGCCGGGAGCCACGTCGCGGGTGACGACGGCGTGCGCGCCGACGGTGGCGCCGTTGCCGACCGTCACTCCGCCGAGGACGACCGCTCGCTGTCCGAGGAACACCCCGTCGCCGATGGTGATCGGCCCGGTGCCGTGGGTGGCCGAGCGGTCACCGCGCCCGTGGTCCGTCGAGGCGACGAAGACACCGTCCGCGAGGACGCAGTCCGAGCCGATGGTGACGGGGTCGATGGAGTGCACGTGCACGTCGTGGCCGAGGTACGTACGGTCACCGATGGTCACGCTCGCGTCGGGACCTTCTGCGGCAAGCCACGCACCGGCATACACCGCGACGCCGTCGCCGATGCTGATCCGGTCGACACCGCGCAGCACTCGGGGAGCGACGACGACCGATCCGCGACCGATGGACCGGAAGGCCCGGCGATAGAGGAGCGAAGTGGCGAGGCGGCCGCGGTGCCAGCGGACACCGGCGGGTGCCTCGGTGATCCGGCGACTCAGGCTCATCGAGACCCTCCTCGGATGAGGGCCAGCTCCGCGCGGGCTGTTCCCATGGGGTCGATGTCGCGGCCAGCGAGACGGCGTGCGGCATTGGCGCCGAGGTTGACCACGGTCGCCGCGCGCAGGGCGGCAAGGAGGCGACGCTGCCCACCCCACTTCGCGGCATACGTCATCCGCCCGTCGACCAGCCACTGTCGGCGTCGCCCGGGGTCGGACGAGCCGCCGCTTTCGTGGACGGCGGTGACGGTGCCGACGTACACGCTCGGGACATCGAGGTCGCGCAGCCGGCGCTGCAGGTCGACCTCCTCGGCGTTCATGTAGAACGTCTCGTCGAAACCGCCGACGGCGCGGAAGGCCCCGGTCGGCAGCAGCAGGGCGGCGCCGACGACCCAGTCGACCGGGGTGATCGAGCCGGGGGCGGCGCTGAGGTCGTGGCCGACGGCCTCGTGGAGCACGTCGAGGTGGCGGTAGCGCGCGAGCGGGGTGAGCCACTCGACGGTCTGGTGCGTCGTCGTCGGGAAGTGACGCCCGGTGGGGTCGACCGTGCCGTCGGGGCGCCGGATCGCGGGGCCGGCGACGCACGGCTGCCAGGGCGCGGCAGCGTCGACGAGGTCCCGGACGAAGGTCGGGCCGACATCGAGGTCGCTGTTGAGGATGAGGAGCAGCTCGTGCGTGGCGACCGCGGCACCGGAGTTCACCGCGGCACCGAACCCGCCGTTGCTCTCGCGACGCACGACGGTGACGTCAACGGCGTGGTCGGGGAACGGCTGGGGCGAGGCGTCATCCGACACGACGAGTTCGAGCTCGACACCCTGCTGGTCGCGCAGCTGCTCGAGCAGGGCGACCGCCGAGGCGGGGTCGCCGTAGTGCGGCACGACGACGCTGACCGCCGGGGTCGGCGCAGCCCCGTCGAGAACCCCCTGGTCGTGCGCCGCCATGGGGCGAAACTTTACCCGTGAGCCGGTGCCCTCCGGAGCGATCTAGCCTAGTCCGGTGCCTGACTCACCGATCGGCGTCTTCGACTCCGGCTACGGCGGCCTCACCGTCGCCCGCGCCATCCTCGACCAGCTGCCCCACGAGTCGGTGGCCTACCTCGGTGACACGGCCCGAGCGCCCTACGGTCCGAGGCCGATCGCGCAGACGCGCGCCTTCGCCCTCGAGTGCCTCGACCGGCTCGTCGACCACGGCGTCAAGGCCCTCGTCATCGCCTGCAACACGGCGAGCGCGGCCGTGCTCCACGACGCGCGAGAGCGCTACGACGTGCCCGTGGTCGAGGTCATCCGGCCGGCGGTGCGGCGCGCCGTCCTCACGACGCGCAACGGCCGGGTCGGGGTCATCTCCACCTCGGGTACGCACCAGTCGGGCGCCTACCTCGACGCCTTCGCCGCGGCGCCGCAGCTCGAGGTGTCGAGCACGCCGTGCCCGCGCTTCGTCGAGTTCGTCGAGGCCGGGGTGACCGGTGGAGCGGAGCTGACGGCCGTCGTGCACGAGTACCTCGACTCGCTGCGCGACAGCGGCGTCGACACCCTCGTCCTCGGGTGCACGCACTACCCGCTGCTCACCGGCGTCATCCAGCTCGTCATGGGCGACGAGGTCTCGCTCGTGTCGTCGGCGGAGGAGACCGCGAAGGACGTCTATCGCGTGCTGTCCGAGCGCGACCTACTGCGGCCCGATGGGGCGCCCGCGCCGACGCACGGCTTCACGACGACGGGCGACCCGGAGGAGTTCCGGCGACTCGCGACGCGCTTCCTCGGGGTGAGCGCGGAGCTCGGTGAGATCTTCACCGCGGCGCCGTCACGGGCGGGCTCGGGTGAGACGCTCGTCATCCGCGCGGAGGAAGTGTCGTGACCGTGGCGGACAATCGCGGGATGCGCGTGACCATCGTCGGCTGCTCCGGCTCCTTCGCCGGGCCGTCGTCCCCGGCGTCGAGCTATCTCGTGCAGGCCGACGACGGGGAGCGGACGTGGAACGTGCTCCTCGACCTCGGCAGCGGCGCGCTCGGGGCACTGCAGCGACACCTGGACCCGGCCGCCGTCGACGCGCTGTTCCTCAGCCACCTGCACCCCGACCACTGCAGCGACGTCACGGGTCTGTATGTCACGCGCAAGTACCGACCCGAGGGCGAGCTGACGGTGCCCCTGCCCGTCTTCGGACCGAAGGACACCGCCGACCAGCTCGTGCGGATGTATCACGGGGCGTCGCCGGACGAGGTGGCTCGGCACTTCGAGGTCACCTCCGTCGAGGACGGCGCCGTTGTCGAGGTGGGACCCTTCCGGATCACGCCGTATGCCGTGAACCATCCGGTCGAGGCCTATGGGTACCGGGTCGAAGCCGGAGGACGGGTGCTCGCGTTCACGGGTGACACGGACTCCTGCGACGCGCTCGGCGGGCTGCTCGGCGGTGCGGACCTCGCACTCATGGACGCTGCCTTCGTCGAGGGCCGGGACGAGACGAGGGGGATCCACCTGACCGCGGCGCGGGCTGCTCAGGCGGCGCTCGACGCCGGGGGTGTGGAGCGGCTCATGCTGACGCACCTGCCGCCGTGGAACGACCCGGAGACCGCGCGCGCCGAGGCCGCGGCGGTGTGGACCGGTGAGGTCGAGCTCGCCGACCCCGACGCGACCTACGACGTCTGACGCGAGCCCTTGACGATGCCGCGGTCGCGAAGAACGTCGGCGATCTCGGCCCACATATGGTCGGCGTTGTGCTTGTTGACGACGTTGTGTCGCGCCGCGCTACCGAGCCGGTCGCGCCGTGTCGGGTCTTCACGTAGGGCTTGCAGCGTGGAGCGCCATCCCTCCACGTCCCCAACTTCCACGAACTCGGCATCTATGCCGTCACGGAAGTACTCTCGCATGGCCCGTGTCCCGGTCACGACAACTGCACAGCCTGAGGCAGCGGCTTCGAGGGCGACGCTTTGACCTGTTGGGTAGGCAAGATCGTGAGTCGGAACGGCGACTATCTGAGCCCTTTTCAGGAGCGAGCGATACTGGGCCAATGGGACCGGAGGGTGGGCGCGCACGTTCGCCGGAATGTCGATGCCCTGGAGATTCTCAGGGCGGGACACGAGGTCGAGCGTGAGTTCGGTGCCGCCGATGGCGTCGATGAGGGTCCTGTAGTCCCGACCTCGATCTTGGCCGACGGCGAGCAAGGGGATATCGCGCACACCTTGGCCTGGGGAGTAGAACCGGTGGGAGACGCCGAAGGTGGCGGAAAAGAGCTTTTCGGAAGGTATACCGATGTCCATCAGAACGTCCGCTTCAGACCTTGACATGTGGGTGATCAGATCTGCCGCCCCTACTCGCTGGGCGATCCAGCGGCGATGGTCCTGTGATGAACGTCGGAGGTCATCTGCAAGCCAAACAGACATGATGACAAGGGGAGTAGAGCGGTATGGCGGAACACCAAGCCGCTTGAGCAAGCCCGGCAACAAGCCCTGCCCCTCGAGCAGCGCGAGAACCAAATCCGCGCCCGCGACCAGCGGCATTGCACGCAGGGGCCTTTCCAAGCCCATGCCGACCCGATGCTCAACGACATCGCGAAGTTTCGTGCCGCCCCTGGAGGCGCTCTGGGAGACGCCCGCGAGGGCGAAACCCTCGCTAGTAAGAGCGTCCACCCCGTATGGAAGGGGCGAAGGCGCGTCGCCTTGAGCAAAGCGACGGCTCCACGTGGGTAGGTCGTGCTCGGTGAGGAGGACAGTTCTCGTCATGGTGTGCGGTCCGGCCCCTGGGTGGAGTGTCGAAGGGACTTCGTGGCGACCGCGGCACGGTGCCGCAGAGCCCCGAGTCGGGGGCGCACGTGCTCGCGGGCCCAGATGCGGGGGCGCTCGGATGCACGCAACGGGGTGATCTGATCCGGCCACCGCCGGAGCAGCACGCTGCGGGATTCCTCGAACGCCGTCGCATCGCCAACATTTCCTTTGTCGCGGTGGAGGAGGTCCACGGGGACGACACGCACCTTGAGGCCCATGGCGCGGGCCTGAAGGCAGATGTCGGTGTCGTAGCCGTGGAAGCGTGTCAGGACGTCCTCAGGGAAGCGCAGTTCACGAATCGCGCGAGGCCCCAACGCAAGGAGTAGCCCGTCGACGACGTCGACCTCGGCAAAGCGCGGACCGAAGCGGCGATGCCCGTAGAAGTCGGTGACCTCGCCGGCGAGTCGTCGGGCCCCGACCCATTGTGGACCGAACAGCCCTCGACCGCCCACCGCACCGACGATCCCGACGCTCGGGTCGGATAGCGGTCGCAGGATCTGGCCGCGTGCCGCTGGGCTCGTGAACTGGACGTCGTCGTGGAGCAGGACAACGGCTTCGCAGTCGGGGATCGCCCGTGCCTCGTCGAGAATTCGGTTGTAGACCGCGCAGATCCCCGTCACCCCGGTCTCCAGGATCACGCGGTCGTCGTGGCGGCGCGCGAGCTCGATCCCGGGTCGCGCCACCGTGTCGTACTTGCCACTCGGCCCGACACAACATCCGAACACGATCACGGGCGACATGATGCCTTACGTGGTGGCTCGTCCCAGCCGTTCTGGAGGTTCTCGATGCTCGACCAGCGCTCGTCGTGAAGCCGGCTGCGTGCCGCCTAGCAGAAGCGTTCCAAGAAGCGGTTTGATTGTCGCCCCGCAGAACCGTGGAGACCCGGGCCGCCCAGCAGGAGAACGTCAGGTTTGTGTTAACCGGCGGGGACGTGACCGTGGTGAAGTCCACGTTCCCGTCGTGGCGCGGCGCCTATGCTGGCCGCGTGCCACGACGTCCCCCACGTTCATCGCTGGGTCTCGAGTTCGTCGACACGGTAGTCGACTCGCCCTCGCTAGGCATGGTGGCCGACAGTGTCCGGAAGGACCTTGCTCAGGCCGCAGTCGGCCGCGGCGATCCAGTGCTGGTGCTGTTTCTCGCGCACTACTTGGGTAAGGCAACACTTGAGGCTCCAGAGCTTTTGCGTCCTCGACTGAGGGCGATGCTGGTCGGGTGGGAGATTGAGGAGCTGACCAGTACGCTCATTGAGGAACTCAGCGGCGCTGACGTCTTGCTCGGTATTTCGGACTTCAATACCTCGGTATTTGCACGGGCGTTTCCTGGCACTCCCGCGATCACGGTCCCTGTATGCCCGCCGCTGCCGTCCAAGGCCGAGCCTGACAGGGCACTGTGGGGACTCCCAGAGGGCACCATCGTCTTCCTCAACGTGTTCAACACGGTCAGCGGATTCGACCGCAAGAACCCCATCGACGTCCATGAGGCGTTTCGGCGCGCGTTCCCGGACCGCGACGACGTCCGGCTCGTCTTCAAGGTCCACGGAGGTTTCGACAAGAACCCGGACGAAGGCGAGCTGACCGGTGAGGAGTCGAGGGCTGCCGAGTTCCTTGCACGCTGTGCCGCCGATGACCGCGTCATCCTCGTTGACGAGCAATTGGACTACAAAACGGTGCTCTCGTTGGTGAGCAGCTGCGACGTGTATGTGTCGCTCGCTCGCGCCGAAGGCCTGGGCCTGCCGGTGCTGGAGGCCATGGCCCTAGGCGTTCCCACGGTCGCCATGGACTACGCCGGCCATGGCGACTTCGTCCGTCCTGGAAGCAACGTGCTCGTCCCGTACGACGTCGTCGAGATCGGCGACGACGCGAGTCACTACTACCACCCTCGGGAGTACCCCACTCGCCCCGTCTGGGCGCAACCTCGACTCGATGATGCGGCACAGTTGCTGCGCGAACTCGCAGACGATCCGGAACTGCGGCTTCGTGTGGGGGAGGCGGGCAGAGTCGCGGCTCGCGACTTCGAACGCCGATGTGCCGAGTCAACGTGGGTTCACGACCTGGAGGCCGCGTTGAGCTCTCCGGGCGTTCGCGCCGCGCACCCTGATCGGGATGCAGCCTTCCGGGCAGTGGTCGACCGTGACCGAGCCATGTGGCTCGAGCACGAGCGCGTCGTGCGGCGGGCCCGTCGCAACCTGCGCTGGCGCACGCGCCTTGGACGAGTCAAACGGACGTTGCTCGGCTGGCCGCGCCGCTCGGTTTGAGACCGGTTCCCGCACACCAGCGCGGATCGAGCGCAAAGTCTGGCAAGTCAGGCGAATTCGCCGCGTTCAACGGGTGGGGATACCTACCCGGCCCCACGGACTGGACCCGGTCCTGCCTCAACCACGTCATCTCAACGACAGGGTGCATGGAAAGGCCGTGCCACGAGATCGGGAACTCATAGTTGTTCGGGTGCAGGTTGACCAGAACGAAATCCTGGGACAGCGCAGAGAAGACCTCCTGAACACGGCGTAGGCCACTCCTGGTGGCCATCAGGTGGAGATCATGGAGCTCCAGCACGATGATGCGAAACCGGGACAAGACGTCGCTCCCAGCTGCAGGAATCACCTCCCACTCCCACCCCTCGATGTCCATCTGGAGGACCATGTCGCCCTCGGGCGGCGCTACGTCAGCGATGACGCGTCGAAGCGTGGTCCATCCCGGCTGGTCCCTTGGACCAAGGAAAGTCGGCTCGAAGGTCAGGAGCGGATGGTCGAGCGGGGCTCGCGGCACAGACCCGTCAAGGAGGTGGCAGGGGATTCCGCGTTCGAGAAGTGCGAGTTCGAAATCTGCTCTGTCCGCAACGCCGGGGGACACGCAAGCCACGACTCCCTCAAGGTCGTCGGGGATCACATAACCGCCGTCACCCGAACTCCCGAGGCGAACGAACGGCACGCCAGGGTCGCGTAGAGCAAGTCCCTCCATGGTCTTCGTGACCTCGACGGGGTCCGCAACATCTCCCGTCCAATGCAGCGCCGCCAAAGCTTGTTCTCGAGCCAGCGTGAGTTCGACGCGGTACTCGTGGGCGTCGGGGTCGGCGCCACTCGGCCGAGCGGTGTCGAGTTCACGACGCCTGGTGCGCTGAGTCCGGGTTTCACCGTGAAGGCGATCGCTGGTTCGACGGGCCACATGTACCAGTCGTCGCAACATGACTGGACTGTACTGAAGGGCAGGCGCCGTAGAGTTCCTGATGTGCCCGACGATGCGCAGTGTTCCGTGGTGATTCCGACCTACAATGCCGCCCACGTCATCGGTGAGCAGCTCGCCGCGCTGCGTGACCAAGTTGATGCGCCGCCGTTCGAGGTCGTTGTCGCGGACAACGGTTCCACCGACGACCTGTACGCCGTTGTGGACAGGTGGAGAGACAGCCTTCCGGGGGTGCGGATCGTCGACGCGTCGCGCGGTCGAGGGGTGTCGGTTGCCCGCAACGCCGGGATGGAAAACGCCTCGAGTGATCGCATCCTGATCTGTGATGCGGACGACCGAGTCTCCGAGAGTTGGGTGTCCGCGCTATCCGAGGCGCTGAATGAGCACCACTTGGTGAGCGGTCCTGTCGAGACGACCGCCCTGTCCGGAGCCTCCGCGGCCTGGGTCCCGATTGCTGAACGTACCGATGGTCTTTTCGAGACGTGGAGCGGGCGCACATACGGAATAGGTTGCAATCTCGGTATGCGGCGCGGCGTGTGGCAGGAGGTGGGAGGTTTCGACGAGACGTATCCCGCGGGAGCCGAGGAGATCGACTTCGCCTGGCGAGCCTGGGACCTCGGCTATCGGTTCGCGTACGTGCCGGATGCGCTGATCCACTACCGCATCCGTACCGACTTGAGAGGTGTGCTCAGGCAGCAGTTCAACTCGGGCAGGGGTACAGCCACCCTCTACGCCAAGGTCAGGCCCACTGAGGTGGTGCCCAAGTCAGTCCTGCGGCGCATCCATCACGAACTACTTCTGCTGCGGCGGTTCCCCATCAGGGGGACGGGTGACGACAGGCGTCGGTGGCTGACGCTCATGGCCTTCGAGGCGGGCAAGGTCGTCGAGGCCCGCCGCCTCGGATCGCCCGCGCCATGACACGGAGGCGTAGCTGTCCGGAGCGCCACCTTGCCAAGTAGCCTCGCGTCCATGACTCGTCACGATGGCCGACGACCCGACCAGCTCCGCGAGGTGCGGATCACCCGCAACTGGCTCGACCACGCCGAGGGCTCGGTTCTCGTCGAGTTCGGTCGCACCCGAGTGTTGTGCGCCGCTTCCTTCACCGAAGGTGTGCCGCGTTGGCTCAAGGGCCAGGGAACCGGCTGGGTCACCGCCGAGTACGAGATGCTGCCTCGCTCGACGAACACCCGTAGCGACCGGGAGTCCCGCAAGGGCAAGGTCGGCGGTCGCACCCACGAGATCAGCCGACTGATCGGCCGCAGCCTGCGCGCGGTCATCGACACGAAGGCGTTGGGGGAGAACACGATCGTGCTCGACTGCGATGTCCTCCAGGCCGACGGCGGAACCCGGACCGCCTCGATCACCGGTGCGTGGGTCGCGCTGGCCGATGCCATCGAGGATGCCCGCGCCAAGGGGCTCATCGCGAAGGACGCGAAACCTCTCACCGACTCGGTCGCTGCGGTGAGTGTCGGCGTGGTCGATGGCAGCCCGGTCGCCGACCTCGACTACCCCGAGGACTCGACCGCGGACACCGACATGAACGTCGTCATGACTGGGAGCGGAAGCTTCGTCGAAGTCCAAGGGACTGCCGAGGGAGCCGGCGCGGCTTTCGACCGCGGCCTACTCGATCAGCTGCTCGACCTGGCCACCGCCGCGTGCGCTGACCTCACCCAGCGTCAGCAGGCATCCCTCGCAGAGCCTGTGCGGGAACGCGCATGACGGAGCGTCGCCATCGTCTTGTGCTCGCCACGCACAACGAGCACAAGGTCCACGAGCTCGAACAGATCCTCGGGGACCTCGTTGACGATCTGGGACTCGAGATCGTCTCTGCGGCCGCGTTCCCCGACGTGCCCGAGACTCCGGAGACCGAGGTGACCTTCGTCGGCAACGCCCGGCTCAAGGCCGCTGCGCTTGCCTCCGCCACGGGCCTGCCTGCCGTGGCCGACGACTCTGGTCTTGCTGTCGACGTACTCGGAGGCTCACCGGGGGTCTTCTCCGCGCGCTGGTCGGGTTCGACAAGCGGCGCTGCCGCGACACGCCACCAGCGCGACGCTGCCAACCTCGCGCTACTGCTCGAGCAGGTCTCCGACGTCCCGGATGCCCACCGCGGCGCCGCCTTTCGCTGCGCCGCGGTGCTCGTCATGCCCGACGGTCGCGAGGAGATCGCGGAGGGTGAGGTGCGCGGCCACCTGATCCGTGCGCCGCGCGGCACCAACGGATTCGGCTACGACCCTGCCTTCGTGCCCGAAGGCGACAATCGCACCTTGGCCGAGTACAGCGATGCCGAGAAGAACGCCATATCTCACCGTGGCCGTGCGTTCCGTGAGCTCTCACCCCGCCTCGCCGACGCGTTGCGGCCCCTCGGGTAGGTCCAAGTGCGGGCCGGACTCCGTCGTGCAGTGGATCGCGTTGTGCGACGTGGCCAGCGGAAGGTGCTCTGGACCCAACAGACGGCGGGCCTGGGCAACTTCCTGTACGACTGGATGCACGCGCACCACTGGCGTGCTCGCGACCTCGACATCGTCAGCCTGCGCACGCCCAAGATGCGTCCGTGGCTCCCGGTCTTCGGCGCACCAGCCATGGAGCTCACGGTCGAGCCAGAAGATGTGCGGCGCACCGACCGGATCGAGAAGGGGCTCTACTCGGAGTGGGGCGTCGCCTTCGACGAGTCGAACCTCGACGAGTTCATCCGCGGCTTCATCGAACCGACAGGAGTCATCGCACCGGAACGAGTGCCGGAGTCACACCGATTGACCGACGCAGATGTGCTGATCAACGTGCGGCGCGGTGACTACGTCAGCAGCGCCGCCAACCGACTCAACTACTCGTTCGACCTCGACGAATACCTCACCGCCGCACTGACCCGCAGCCGTGAGGGCGGGGGAGCGATCGAACGGATTCACGTCGTCTCAGACGGGATCGACTGGTGTGTCGACCACCTGGGCTGGCTCGATCAGCACGCTGATCGGCTGACGTTCGAGACCGATGGCCTCCCACCGGAGACCCACTTGGCGATCGTGGCGAACGCGCCGCGCCTGATCCTCGCCAACTCGACCTTCTCCTACTGGGGCGGCTACCTCAGTTCATGGCGCACACGGCGCCCGGAGTGGATCGTGGCGCCGTGGTTCCACATCAGAGATGAGGCCGACGGTGCCGCATGGCAGCTTGACCCGCGATGGAGCATCGTGCAGGACATCCCGAGCCATTGGGCTCCTGTCACCGATCCGGTGTCCGAGTGAAAGCCATCGTGCGTGACGCCGCCTCCGCAGTGCTCTCACCGGTGCGGCGACGGCTGGGCCGGCGCGACGTCAACTGGACCCCGGACTTCATGGGATTCGGCAACCAGCTCTACCTCTGGTGCTGGGCACACGAGCGGCGCGGCCAGCATCCCGAGCCGCGGGTGCTCATCAACGAGCGCACCCGCCCGTGGCTCCTGGAGATCCCGGCCTTCTCCGAGAGGTTCCTCATCGAGCCCGACGAGGTGCACTTCCTCGACCAGCGCCACGACCACTGGGCTCACAAGCAGGCCGAGAGCGGATATGCCCAGGGCTTCTCGCCCCAAGCGCGCTCCGCGTTCATCCGGGATGGACTCATGCCCGAGCCGCTCCTCGCCGGGGTGACCAACTCGGACCTCGCCAGCGACACCGTCCTCACGGTCAACGTGCGTCGCGGCGACTACTACTCGGTCGCCGCGCACCGGAGCTGGTTCGCCATCGACCTCGCGGCCTACGTGGATCAGGCGGTTCGACGCTCCATCGTGCGTGACGGCGAGGTGCAGCGCATCCACGTCGTGTCCGACGACCAGCAGTGGTGTCGAGACCACCTGCCGTTCCTCTGGGCGGCTGCCGAGGAGGTGACCTTCGCGCCCGACACGGACACCGCTGCCCAGAACTTCCGGGATATCTGCGGATCGCGACGACTCGTGATCTCGAACTCGACCTTCTCGCTCTGGGGTGCCTTCGTCAGCCGCACGGTCCACGGCCAGAACCCCGGCATGATCTGGGCCCCGGCGTTCTTCCAGAGCACCTATCCGCCGGGCCGCTGCGTGGAGTACGACGCCGACTTCTCGTTCGTCGACGAGCTCCCCGACGGCTGGCAGCCACAGTGGGTCTTGGACGGTCGCGCACGCCCCTGACCGCCTCAGGTCCGGGAAGCGCTGATGGCGGAACCGCTGACTGGTTAACCTTGGCCCGAATCCGAGAGGGGAGTGCGCAACGTGAAGCGACTGGTGATCGCGCCGCACATGGACGACGAGTCCATGGGCTGCGGCGGGCTCATGGCGAAGTACCCCGACGAGTGCGTCGTCGCCACCGTCACCGACAGCGGCCCCACCCGCGCGGCCGAGCACGCCGAGGCGATGCGGATCCTCGGCGTGACCGACAGCCGCAACCTCGGCTTCGAGGACGGCGTCACCGACCAGCACATGACTGAGCTCGTCGCCGCCCTCGACGCCGTCATGGCCCACGTGCGCCCCGACGAGGTCTACCTGCCGTTCCCGTCGCTGCACCAGGACCACATCGCCGTCTACGAGGCCGGCATGCGCTCGGCCCGGGTTTCCATGTCGGCCGATCACCACTTCCCGCCGAGCGTCCTCGTCTACGACATCGCCGCCTACGACGTGAACCTCTACCCGAGCGACCTGCGCTGGAACGTCTTCGAGGACCTCACCGAAGACCAGGTGACCAAGAAGGCGCTCGCGTGCACGGCATACCAGTCCGAGATCCCGACGGAGATCCACCCGATCAACTCCGTCAAGCAGCTCGCCGCGGCGGCCGGACTCGTCCGGCTCATGGCCTACGCCGAGCAATACGCGCTCGTCCGACAGGTGCGCCGGTGAAGGCCGCGATCCACCAGCCCGACCTGCTGCCGTGGTCGGGGTTCTGGTTCAAGATGGTCAATTGCGACCGCTTCGTCCTCGCCGTCCACGACCAGCTGCAGAAGCACTGGGTCCAGCGCCGCGTCATGATGCGCGAGACGTGGGTGACCTTGCCGCTCGTCGGCAAGCCGCACCTCGTGCCCATCAACACCGTCGAGGTCAAGGACGGCTGGCAGCAGCACCTCGTCGACTCCATCACCGGCCGCTACACCGGCGCGCGGCACTGGAAGGACCGCGGCCCCGACCTGCTCGACCGCATCACCTCCGTTGAGGCCACCAACCTCGCCGATATCAACATTGCCCTCATCGAGCAGATCCGCGACCTGCTCGGCATCACGACCGAGCTCGTCGTCCCGCCGCCGCCGAAGCAGGCCGGGCTTGAACGCGTCCTCGAGGTCCTCGTCGACCAGGGCGCGACGTCGTACCTCTCCGGCACCGGCGCCCGCGACTACATCCGCGACGAAGG
The DNA here is from genome assembly GCF_003002895.1 of Knoellia remsis. Lineage (GTDB taxonomy): Bacteria > Actinomycetota > Actinomycetes > Actinomycetales > Dermatophilaceae > Knoellia > Knoellia remsis. The sequence goes on from NZ_PVTI01000002.1 coordinate 65,853, forward strand.
GCAGGCCCGCTTCGACGAGCTCGGCATCGAGCTCGTCTGGTCGGACCACGAGAAGACGACCGGCGACTCGATCGTCACCGTCCTCATGGACCACGACGACCCGATGGAGATCATCTCGCTGCGCCACGGAGGCGATTGACGCCTCGCCGTGCGAGGCGACGGGCACCGACGTATGCCGCGCCGGCGCGCCCGCCACGCGGACCGTGTGCCATGTAGTGCTCCAACGTCACCGGCGCCTCGATGAGAGCCGGTGACCCGGGCGCCAGCACCGACTCGAAGGCACGAGCCAGCGCGTCACGAACTTCCTTGGGGGAGTAGCGCGCCCGCACCAGCTCATGGCCGCGGTCCACCGGCACCTGCCACGCCGCCCGGTCCGCGTCGAACAGCTCCATCGACGCCAGCGTCGCGTCGCACATCCCCACGACGTCGGAGTCGAGGATCACCGCACCCGTCTCGGGCGTGAGGTACTCCTTCGCCCCGTCGCCGGTGAACCCGATCACGTGACACCCCGCCGCCATCGCCTCCGCCCCCGGCAGCCCCAGCCCCTCACGCTCGGCACCGAAGAGGAAGATCGCCGACCGCCCCAGCTCCTCGGCGACCTGCGCCTGAGTCATGCCGTCGATGAGGACGACTTCCCAGTCGCCGAGCCGCCCCGAACGCCGGACGAGCTGCACCGCGCCGAGCAGGTCCTCGCGCCGCCGGCGGGGCATGAGTGCGATCCGCCGCTCCTTCTCACGCGGCACGAAGTAGTCCTCGATCTCGACCGGCACGTGGTGGATCGGGAAGCCCGGCGCGCACGCTCGCCGCAGGAACGTCACGATCGCGTCCGACACCCCGAGCACCCCGACCGCCTGCGGCCAGCCCGGGTAGTCACCGCGCACGTCCCGCGTGAACGAGGCGTCGGCGAAGACGAAGTCCATGCCCTGGCACAGCATGACGAGCGGTACGCCCGGGTTGAGGAAGCTCCACTTCGACCCTCCCGTCTCCGGCACGACGAGGACGTCGCCCGGCGCCGCGGCGACCGTGCGCCCGGTCTCGACGGGAGCGGTGCTCGACCACTCGGCATACGCGAATCCCGGTGTGCCGTGCCAGACCCGGGCGTCGTGGCCGAGCGCGACCAGGTGCTCGACGTACTTGTAGATGACCTTGATCCCGCCGCTCGGCGAGGGCAGGTCGGGCGCCATGAACCGGATCATCAGCAGCTCCTTCGTGCGGGTCAGGCGTCACAGGAGAGAGGTGAGGTGCTCGACCCGGCGCGCAGACGTCGTATCCACATCATGCTGGTCCATGAAGGCCAGGCCGGCCTCACGTCGAGCCGTCCACTGTGCCGGGTTGTCGAGGATATTCACGGCGGCCCGCTCCAGGGCTGTGGCGTCGCTGGTCTGGACTGCCCAGCCCAGCCCGTGCCGACGCACGAGGGCCTTCAGGGCCGCGTTGTCGAAACCCAGCGGTGGGACGCCGCATCCCGCCGACTCCAGGTATGTTCCGCTCGGGTCGCCGAACGGGTGGGGAAGGACCATGAGGTCCACGTTGTCCCGGACGAAGGTCGTCCAGTCCGGGTCGAAGGGCAGGTGGCCACGAAAGGTCACCTCCTTGCCGGCAATCGCGCGCAGCTCGTCGAGCTGGGTACCCGTGCCGAGGACGGTGGTCTCGACGTCCACGCCGTGGCTCCTGAGTCGCGACGACAGCTCGATGGCGAAGCGCGGTCCCTTCGCGGCGATCAGGCGGCCGGAGAAGCACAGTCGCACTGTCTGTCGCGGCGGGTTGCGCACGGCGGCGCGGGCGTCATCGAGGTGCTGACGCGTGATGCGGCTGTCGAAGTAGAGCAGGGCCGAGCGAGCGATCGAGGAGAACCTGTCGTGCGCGGGGTGGCCGTTGCACTGGACCCCGCGCACCCTGCGCACCAACGCGTCGGTCTCCCGTCCCTGGCGCCACGCACCGACGCGCGGGCGGGTGGACGAGACGACGTCTGCGCTCCGACTGTGTTCCGCGGCCAGCGCCTCGGGGGCGAACTCGAGGACCGGCACGAGTAGGTGCGGAACCGCCCCGAGCGCCGCCGTGGCAGGCAGGTAGGGCGCCAGGATGAGGTCCGGAAGAGGGCGCGTGGCCGCACCGAGGATGTGCTTGTCGGTGAAGACCTCGAACGGTAGGTCGCCCAGCCGATGCCACCTGTCGCTGACCCCCGCGCTGCTTGGCGGGCCGGGCACTGAGGCGGCGACCAACATTCCGGGCCAATGGTCGGCCAACCGGGTCAGACCCGACATCGTCTTGTCGTCGATGGCCACTCGACCCGCCTCGTCCACGGGCAGGACGCCTGGCAGAACCACGGACAGGGTGGGCACGAGCGCGATCCTAGGTCAGTACGCGGTCGCAGCATGCGAGCATGTGCGCGTGAGGGAACAGCGCATCGTGATGCTCGCGTACGTGCTCCCTCACGACGCGGTCCCGCATGCGGGCGGCCGATACGTTGCTGCGGTTCACGAGTTCGTCTCGCGTCACCACGACGTCATGCTGTTGACGGCCGACACGACCGTCAACCGTCGCGCCGCGCAGATGGCCGGTGCTCCCCGTCACCAGCTGGTCACCGTTCGCGGGCCGCTGGGTTGGTTGACCACCAACGTGGACCGATGGTGGCGCCGGCTGGACCCGGGGGCTCCGTACCTGCCCTACGCGGTGGGTCTCCTGATCTCGTCGGCAGCGCGATCAGCCCTCCGGGAGGCCGACATCGTTGATCTCCAATGGGAGGACTCGATCCGGTTGGCGCCCTTGGTACGCCAACTCAGTCCCCACGCCCGGGTCGTCGGGACCTTCCACGATGTCCAGTCGCAGAGCTTCGCCCGTGAACCAAGAAGGGGCAGATGGTCCCGGGTGTACTGGCGTGCACAGACAGCGCTGGCACGTCGACGCGAGCGACGCCTCGTCCGGCAGCTCGACACCGCACTCACCTTCAGTGCCAAGGACGCTGCGCTGCTCGGCTCGCCGGCGAACCTCACGGTGGTCCGGCCCCCCTTGGGTGCAGCCGTCGCGCAACCGAGCAACTCGGGAGAGCTCGTGACGGGGGCTGGCTCCGACGGTGCCGTCGTGTTCGTCTCGTACCTGGCCCGCGTGGAGAACGCGCGGGCGGCGGCATGGCTCCTCGAGGAGATCTGGCCGCTCGTGCGAGAACAGCTGTCCACGGCGCGGTTGCGCATCGTGGGTGGCGGGGCGTCAGCACATCTCGTGGCGATGGTCGATCGGGTGGAGGGCGCCGAGCTGACCGGTTTCGTGGCCTCTCTCGATGAGGTCTACGCCGGGGCAGGGGCGTGCGTCGTTCCGCTGCGTGAGGGTGCCGGAGTGAAGTTCAAGGTTGTCGAGGCCTTGCTGCATGCCGTGCCGACGGTGACCACGACGGTGGGCGCAGAGGGCATCGACGGGCCGGACCTGTTCGCTGCCGTGACCGACGACCCGGCCCTCATGGCCGCCGCGCTGGTTCAGGCACTTACCGACCCGACGTCACAGCTCGCCCGATGGCGTCGGGCGCAGGCCTGGGCCGAGCGTGCCTTTGGCAGTGACCAGTTCGAGGACGAGATTGCGTCCGCATACGGCTTGACGTGACGGCGGGGATCACGTCGACCTGCTCCCGCGGTCGACTACCGGTTCGGTACTGCTTGAATGTGGACGTGCGCGCCCGGCTGAAGCTTTCTCCCGCCCAGAGCCGGCTTTTCCTGTGGGCCGGCGTGCTGGCGTCCACCGCTGCGTTCGCGAGGATGGTGCGGTCCGACTGGCTGCTCGCGCAGTCGTTCAACGTGGGGGTGGCCGGAGACATCTCGGTCTATCAGGGCGCGTTGCAGAACTGGCGTGATGGTGGGGCCCTCTACGAGTGGGAGAACGGAGCCGGGTTCGGCTTCACCTACCCACCATTCGCCGCCATCGTGATGACCCCTGTGACCTGGCTGGATCCCGAACGCTTGGGCGACATCTGGACGGTTCTGGACCTGCTGTTTGCCGGTGTTCTCGTGGCCTTGATCTTTCGAGCGTCCCAGCTCGCGTGGGGGCGTGTTGGCACATTGGCGGCCTATCTCGCCGCGGTGGCCATGTTCCTTGGGAGCTCTCAGTTCCAGTCCGAGATCATCAACGGCCAGGTCAACGTCGTGCTCGCTCTGTTGATCGTGTTGGACCTTGGCGCCTCTGTGCCAGAGCGATGGCGCGGTGTTCTGACGGGTGTGGCGGCAGCAATCAAGCTGACGCCCTTGGTCGCCATTGCGTGGTTGGTGCTGACGCGCCAATGGCGATCAGCGGCGCTGGCGTCGTTCTCCTTCATCGGGCTAGGGGCCTTGGCATGGCTGGTCTATCCGGACGTCTCGAAGGAGTTCTGGACCCGAGCAGTGCTGGACACCGGTCGCGTCGGGCGGCCCGATCTGCCGGCCAACGCGTCCGTCTTCGGTGTCCTGTCGCGGGCGGGTCTGGAGGGCCTGCCTCGAACCGTGCTGTGGCTGACCCTCGGCACGGCGCTCGTCCTCGCCGCCTTCTATCGCGCCGAGCAGGCACGGCGGCGAGGTGACCACATCTCCGCGGCCATTCTTGTCATGTGCGCTGCTGTGCTGGCCTCGCCCATTTCGTGGCCGCACCACCAGATCTGGCTTCCGCTGGCGGGTATCGCGCTGATCCTGCATCGAGGCTGGCGCGTCAAGCTGTCAGGCGCTGTCGTCCTCGTGTTCTGTGTTCTGCACATCCCCCTCAGTCGGGCGTTCGACCAGGCCGGCCCGTTCACCGGGGCGCTCGACTCCATCGACTTCATGATGTTCGCCATGATCTGTGTGCTCGGCCTGGGGTCGCGGGACATCGATCGCGACGGGCCGGCAACGCGCGAGGACGGCATACGGACAGGCGGCGTTCGCCGACGCGATCCGCACCGCCTACAGCTGGAGGGACCCTGACACACCGCAGTTACAGTGACCACTACGCGCGAGTGGCGGAACTGGCAGACGCGCCAGATTTAGGTTCTGGTGCCTTCGGGTGTGCGGGTTCGAGTCCCGCCTCGCGCACAACCCGGCTCGGGCCCGCTGATAGTTTGGCGCGAGCCGAGACGAACCAGGAGAGCAGCGTTGAGTGAGCGACTGGCCCCGGGCGACACCGCCCCGGACTTCACCCTGAGCACCGACACGGGTGAGAGCGTCACGCTCTCGGACCTGCGCGGGGAGAAGGTCATCGTCTACTTCTACCCGGCCGCGATGACGCCGGGCTGCACGAAGCAGGCGTGCGACTTCAGCGAGTCCCTCGACTCCCTCAAGGGCGACGGCTACACCGTCCTCGGCATCTCGCCGGACAAGCCGGAGAAGCTGGCGAAGTTCCGCGACAAGGAGCACCTCACCCTCACCCTGCTCTCCGACCCGGACAAGCAGGTCATGACGCAGTGGGGCGCCTTCGGCGAGAAGAAGCTCTACGGCAAGACCGTCCAGGGCGTCATCCGCTCCACCGTCGTCGTCGACGAGGACGGCAAGGTCGAGAACGCCTGGTACAACGTCAAGGCCACCGGCCACGTGGCCAAGCTCCGCAAGGACCTCGGACTTCAGGGAGACTTGACCGCATGAGCAACATCGCCGCCCTCGAGGCCGACATCGCCCAGCGCCGCGCGCGTCTGGCCCGCACCCTCGACGAGCTCACCACCCGCGCCACGCCGTCGAACATCGCCAAGCGCGAGGTCGACAAGGCCAAGGCGCGTTTCGCCGACGCGACGACGACCCCCGAAGGTGACCTACGGGTCGAGCGGATCGCGGCGGCCGTCGCGGTCGTGGCCGTGGTCGTCGCCCTTCGCGTGCTGCGGGGTCGTCGCCGCCGCTGACGTCGTCGACGTCCCTGTCGCCGTCGTCTCGCTGACCGGTCGGCGGTCGTAGGTCCAGCGCTCCTCGGCGAGGTTGTCGGCGCCGGCGCGGTGACCGGCGCGTCCGGCCGCCTCGACGACGAGCGCGGCGACCCTGCCGCCGATGCCGCTCGGCAGGACTCGCAGCGCCCGGTCGCCAAGCGCACCAAGTTGTGTGGCTCGCTTGCGCGACCCCGCGAGCCGCGCCGTGCCCGCGACGGCGCGGCCCCACGCGCTGTGGTCCGACGGTGGTGGTGTCACGGTGCGCGGGTGGGTGCGCTCGAGCACCGTGCGTGCCGACCCGCTGACGTATGCCCGCCCGGCCCGCTCCGCGAGCGACGTCGCCGGTGCCGTGTGCGCGAGCTCGAGCTCGCGGTCGATGACGAGCTCAATGCCGGCCTCGTGCAGCCGCGCCCCGAGCTCGGCGTCCTCGCTGTACGTGAACGCCGGGTCAAAACCACCCACCCGTTCCCACGTCGCACGGGTGAGCGAGTTGTGTGCCGCCCACCCCACCCAGCGCTCCTGCGGACCGCGTTCGTATGCCGTCCGCAGCAGTCGCGCGTTCGCCGGACGTCCGTAGGCGCGGGCGTAGGGGGTGTCGTCGAACCGGTCGCGGGTCGGGCCGATGACCCCGAGGTCGTCACGGCCGGCGTGCAGCTCGACGTGACGGCGGACCATGTGTGGTGGCGGCAGCAGATCGTCGTCGCAGCGGATGAGCACGCGCCCCCGAGCCGCGTCGTATCCGGCGTTGAGGGCGTTCGCGACGCCGCCCTGCTCGGGCAGGGTGACGACCCGCAGAGGCGCGCGGACGGCATACGACTCGAGGACGGCGGGGGAGTCGTCGACGACGCCGTCGAGTACGACGACGACCTCCCACGGGCCGTCGTGGTCCTGCGCGGCGAGGGCGGGGAGGAGCGTGCGCAGCCGGTCCGCGCCGCGGTGCGACGGGACGATGACCGACGCGTCGAGAGGAGTCATCGCTCGCAGCATAGGGGCCCACCAGCGGTGGATACGGTGGACCGTATGAAGTCGACGTTCGAGCTGCCCGACGCGCTGGCCAGGGAGGCCAAGGAGCTGGCCCGTGCCCAGTCGACCACCGTGCGTGACCTCGTGGTCACCGGGCTGCGGCGCGAGATCGATCGGCGCACGAGCGATCGATCACGGCCCGACTTCGTCTTCCCCACTGCTGACGGTGAGGGGCTGCGCGTCGACCCCGGTGAGGCGATCCGCATCGCCTCTGCCGAGACCGCGTGATCGCGCTCAAGACGAACTACTCCTTTACGCCCACCGGCGGGACTCGCCGCTCCATGTTGCGGCCACGCGCGTCCTCGCGGGTGCGGTGGCTGCCCCCGCCGGCGTGGCGATCCCTTGGCCGTGCCTGCACGAGTTCCTAGCCGTGGTCACCCACCCGAGGATTTATGCGCCACCCTCAGACATGGGCCTGGTGCGCCATCAGGGACTGGAACCCCGAACCTGCTGAGGAAGGCTGTGGCCGGAGTCATCGGCGCCTTAACTACTGTTCGCGCTGGTCACCGAGTGCGACTTCAGCTTCTCCAAACAACGGTTCCAGGTGGCGACGCCAAGCGGGGAGGTCGCGCGACAGGGTCAGCCACGTGACGTCCCGGTTGATCTCGTCGTACTGGTGGATGATGAAGTTGCGGTTGGCGACGGCGAGTGCCCACTCGACACCAGCGGGCGCGAGGACACCGATCCTCGCGAGCCGGTTGGCTGCCTCGCCGAGTTTCATCATCAGTGAGTCGCCTGCTTCTTGCAGGAGCGGATCGGCCATGTAGTCGTCGCGACCCCGGAGGGTGATCTCGTGGACCCGGCTGAGCCATGCCTGGATGTGCAGCAGCTCCTTCGCTGCGGACCGTTGCATCACAACAGGACCGCCTCTCGGCGGATGTCGTCATCGAGTCCAGACCTGAGGCCGCCGTAGTCGACGAGATCGACATCCCGTCCGAGGATGTCCTCGATGATCTGCGTGAACCGGACGAAGTCGAACGACGACGTGTTCGGCGGCGGCTGGACTAGGAGGTCGATGTCGGAGTCCGCCCGTGCCTCGCCACGGGCGACAGACCCGAAGACCGCAAGCCGCGTGTAGCCGTGCTCGGTGGCAACGGCCTTGAGGATGGGAGTCGCTGCTTCGAGGAGTTCCTGCGGGTGAACCTGGTCGAGGTGTGTCGCCACCTTGAGCTGCTGGCTCACGGCGGGCTGGGAGATACCCAGTGCACTCGCGATGTCGCGTTGGGAGGCGCCCGCCGCAACCATGGCGCGGAGCGCGAGAGCGCGGCGCAGGCGCGCCACACCCTCCGCGCGTCGCGCGTCGCGGTACTCGGCCGCCAGTGTCATAAGGCAACCTTATCGCAGACGACGCGTGGCCGCTCGGACGGCACGGGGCGGCATTGAGGGCCGCATCGACATGGGGCGGCCCGAAGACGACGAGGCCCCGTCCGCAGTGGCGGACGGGGGTCTCGGTGGTGCGCCATCAGGGACTCGAACCCCGAACCCGCTGATTAAGAGTCAGCTGCTCTGCCAATTGAGCTAATGGCGCGCGAGCGGAGACATTAGCAGGCCGGTGACCCTCTCACGAAATCGGCGGACCGCACGTCGCGCGGGATGGTCACGGCCCGGTCGGCGTGGGCAGATAGCCTGCCGACGTGCCCGAAACCCTCGACGCCGACGGAGCCCGCCAGTGGGCGGCGCTGACGCGTGCGGCGTTCGCGGCCCGACGCACCGAGATCGACGAGCTCAACGTCTTCCCGGTCCCGGACGGTGACACCGGCACCAACCTCTACCTCACGATGGACGCCGCCCTGAGCGAGGTGCGCCGGGTGCACGCCGCCGAGGGCATCCTCGGGACGGCGAGCCTGGTCGAGGAGGCCCGCACCTTGGCGCGGGCCCTCCTCATGTCGGCCCGCGGCAACTCCGGGGTCATCGTGAGCCAGCTCGTCAGCGGTATGACCGCGGTCGTCCTCGACGAGAACCTCACCGAGGTCGACGGGCCGGCTCTCGCGCGAGCCATGGAGCGGGGTGCCGCGCTCGCGCGGGCCAGCGTGGCGCATCCGCAGGAGGGCACGATCCTCAGCGTCGCCGACGCCGCGGCACAGGCGGCCACTCGCCGCGCGGCCGACGGGGGCGCGGCGGCGGACGTGGCGGAGGCGGCCGCGACCGCGGCAGCCGAGGCGCTCGAACGCACCCCAGACCAGCTCGACACCCTCGCCCGCGCCGGAGTGGTCGACGCCGGCGGTGCCGGGGCGGTGCTCATGCTCGAGTCCCTGCATCGCGTCCTCACCGGCGACTGGTCCGAGGCCGAGGGCATCATCGGCCGGGCCGCCGACCAGCTCGCGCCGCGTGCGGGGTGGCACGTCGGTACCGGCAGCACCCGCGCCGGTGACCCCCTCGACGACGACCACCTGGCGGCCGCAGCGGGAGGCGACGGACCGGCATACGAGGTCATGTACCTCCTCGACGACAGCGACGACGCCCGCGTCGGCGCGCTCACGACAGCGCTCGACGGGCTCGGCGACTCGCTCCTCGTCGTCGGCGGTCCCGACCTGTGGAACGTCCACGTCCACGTCGATGACATCGGCGCGGCGATCGAGGCCGGCATCGACGCGGGACGACCGCACCGCATCAAGGTCACCCACTTCGCAACCCAGATCGCCGCGAGGGAGCCGCAACGGTTCGCCGTCGTCGCCTGCGCGGCCGGGCCGGGGATGGCCGAGGTGCTCAGCGACGCGGGCGCCGTGGTCGTGCCGAGCGCACCCGGCGCGCGTGCGTCCGCCGGGCAGCTGCTCGAGGCGATCCGCGGGACCGGCGCGACATCCGTCGTCGTGCTGCCCAACGACAGGGACACCCTCATGGCGGCCGAGGTCGCCTGCCGCGCCGCCGAGGAGGACGGCCTCACGACGGCCATCGTGCCGGCCCGCGCCGCGGTCCAGGGCCTCGCGGCGCTGGCTGTCGTCGACCCGGCAAAGGGGTTGCGGGAGAACGCGATTGCCATGACGAGTGCCGCTGGTGCCACGCGGCACGGCGCCGTGACGATTGCGTCCCGCGAGGTGCTCACGTGGGCCGGCCCGGTGACGCCCGGCGACGTCCTCGGAGTGGTCGGCGGCGACGTCGCGTTCGTCGGCGACGACCTCGCGACGGCGGCCGACGAGGTGCTGCGCCGACTGCTCTCCGGTGGCGGAGAGCTCGTCACGATCGTCTCCGGCGCCGACGCGAGCCCTGGGCTCGTGGACGGCGTGGCCGAACGTCTCGCCAAGGAGCACTTCGAGGTCGAGGTCGTGCGCATCGACGGCGGCCAGCAGGTCTACCCGCTGCTCATCGGTGTCGAGTAGGGGAGCGGACGAGCCATGTATGCCGAGAGCACGCCGCTGACGAAGGTCCTCGCCAAGCGCGAGGCCAAGAAGTTCAAGGACTCCCGCGGGATCGAGACCGTGGGCGACCTCCTCGCGTACTGGCCGCGGCGCTACCAGAACCCGCAGAGCAACCTCGCCGACGCCCGAGTCGGGTCCTACCTCGTCGCCGTCGCCGAGGTGAAGTCCGCATCGACGCGCTCGATGAAGTCCCGCCGCGGACGGATGCTGCAGGCCGTCATCACCGACGGGACCACCGACCTCGAGGTGACGTTCTTCAACGCCCACGGCCACGAGGGCAAGCTCGTCCCCGGAACCCAGGCGCTCTTCGCCGGGCAGGTGTCGCGCTACGGCAACAAGTTCCAGCTCGCGCACCCCGGCTACTCGCTGCTCAGCGACTTCGACCGCGGCGAGCGGCGCGGACTCATCCCGGTCTACAAGCAGGTCGGCAACCTGCACACCTGGACCGTCACCGAGTGCGTCCGGATGGTCCTCGACCTGCTCGACGAGACCGAGGAGCCGCTGCCCGATACGGTGCTGGACCGCCGCGATCTCATGGGTCGCACGGCGGCGCTGCGCGGTATCCACACGCCCGACTCATGGCCGGAGGTCAAGGCCGCGCGTCGCCGGATGTCGTATGAGGAGGCGTTCGTTCTGCAGGTCGCCCTCGCCCAGCGCCGGGCCCGTCAGGCGGCCGAGTCCACCCATGCCCGAACGCCGCGGCCCGGTGGGTTGCTCGACGCGTTCGACGCGCGCCTGCCCTTCGAGCTGACTGCCGGGCAGCGTGAGGTCGGCGCGACGATTGCGGCCGAGATGGCGCGCGAGGTGCCGATGCACCGGCTGCTCCAAGGTGAGGTCGGCTCCGGCAAGACCGTCGTCGCGCTGCGGGCGATGCTCGCCGCCGTCGACGCCGGAGGGCAGGCTGCGCTGCTCGCACCGACGGAAGTCCTTGCCGCACAACACCATCGCTCCATCACCGCACTCCTCGGCGACCTCGCCGAGGGCGGCATGCTCGGCGGCAGCGAGATCGGCACGCGCGTCGCCCTGCTCACCGGCAGCATGCCGACGGCGGCCCGCCGCAAGGCGTTGCTCGACATCGCGAGCGGTGACGCCGGCATCGTCATCGGCACCCATGCCCTCATCCAGGAGCACGTGAGCTTCCAGGACCTCGCCCTCGTCGTCGTCGACGAGCAGCACCGCTTCGGCGTCGAACAGCGAGATGCGTTGCGCGGCAAGGCTGCCCGGCCGCCGCACGTGCTGGTCATGACGGCGACCCCGATCCCGCGCACCGTCGCGATGACGGTCTTCGGCGACATGGAGACCTCGACCCTGCGCGAGCTGCCGGCGGGACGCGCGCCGATCACGACCCACGTCGTGCCCGAGGACAAGCCCGGCTGGATGCAGCGGACGTGGGAGCGCGTGGCCGAGGAGGTATCGCTCGGTCGGCAGGCCTATGTCGTGTGCCCGCGCATCGGCGAGGACGACGAACCGGACGAGGACGCCGAGATCTTCGCCGCGTCGTCGGGCGCGGACAGCGATGGCGACGCCGACGAGGCTGGCGGCGACGAGGGTGGGGGAGCGGTGCGACCGCTCGCTTCGGTGTATGCCGTGCACGCGCAGCTCGCGCAGAACCCTGCCCTCGCCGGGCTGACCATCGGCGTGCTCCATGGCCGCCTCCCGGCCGAGGAGAAGGAGGCGGTGATGCGCGACTTCGCCGACGGCAGCATCGACGTTCTCGTCTCGACGACCGTCATCGAGGTCGGCGTCGATGTGCCGAACGCGAGCGTCATGGTCGTCATGGACGCCGACCGGTTCGGCGTCTCCCAGCTGCACCAGCTGCGCGGCCGCGTCGGGCGAGGTGGCCTGCCCGGGCTCTGCCTGCTCGTCCACCATGGCGACGGCATCGAGCCGCACGAACGCCTCGACGCGGTGGCCGGCACGACCGACGGGTTCGAGCTCGCCCGGGTCGACCTCACCCAACGCCGCGAGGGCGACATCCTCGGCGCGGCCCAGCACGGCGGTCGCAGCCAGCTGCAGTTCCTCCACGTCCTCGACGACGAACAGCTCATCGAGGACGCCCGCGAGGACGCCTTCGCGCTCGTCGAGGCCGACCCCGAGCTCGCCGACCACCCCGCCCTCGCCGGCCTCGTGCGCGACCGCCTCGACGCCGAGCAGGCGGCCTACCTGGAACGAGGCTGAGGTGACCCGGATCATCGCCGGCACGGCGGGCGGCCGTGCCCTCAAGACCCCCGGCGGACGCGGCACGAGGCCGACGAGCGACCGCGTCCGCGAGGCACTCTTCTCCGCGCTCGACGCCCGCGACGCGGTCGCCGGGGCGCGCGTCCTCGACCTGTATGCCGGCTCGGGCGCCCTCGGTCTCGAGGCCGCCAGTCGCGGGGCGAGCGAGGTGACGCTGGTCGAGCACGACCGGTCGGCGGCGGCCCTCATCCGCACCAACGCCGCCGCCCTCGGGCTGCGCGCCACGGTCCTCGCGACGACCGTGTCTGCCGCGCTCGGGGGTGCGGGCACGCCTGCGCGAGAACGCAGTTCGGGTGCGCTGGGAGGCGCGCGGACGGCATACGACCTCGTCCTGCTCGACCCGCCCTACGACCTGCCCGAGGACGCGCTGGCGACCGACCTCGCGACGCTCGCCGACCGCGGCTGGCTCGCAGACGACGCCCTCGTCCTCGTCGAACGCTCCAAGCGGTCGCCCGAGCCGGCGTGGCCCGATGGGCTCGAACCCGAACGCCGCAAGGCGCACGGCGACACGGTCATCTGGTGGGCCCGCTGGGTTCCGGACGCGCGGCCCGACCGTGCTGCCTCGACCTGACACGCCCGGGTCGGATGGTGGTCGCGTCACGTCGATGACTGATGGGTACGTATGAGTACTTATCGGTCATCGACGTTTCGCGAGGGTGTGTCGGCGGGTCACGCGATCGGAACGGGGTCCTCCGGAAGTGAGGTCGACCTGAGTGCGCGAAACCAGCCCTGATCAGCCAAAATGACCCACATGAGCGACTACGAGATCCCCCGCCCCACCTCCGGTGACGTCGTCGAGCTCATCCTCGACGACCACCGCACCTTCGAAGACCTGCTGCGCGAGTGCCGCCGCCCCGACGTCGACCGCGCCGCTGCCCGCGAGGCGCTGTCCGCGATCCTCGTCGCGCACGCCGAGGCCGAGGAGGACGAGGTCTACCCGGAGCTGCGCAAGAGCCGCGCCATCGGCGAGCACGAGGAGGAGCACGGCGAGGAGGAGCACGCCGAGATCCTCGAGGCCCTCGAGGCGTTCCTCGAGGCCAAGGGCACCGACACCGACAAGTACGACTCCGCCCTCGAAGAGCTCGCCACCGCGGTGAACCACCACGACAACGAGGAGGAGCAGACGATCCTCGCGCCGGCCCGTGTCGACGTGTCCCAGGAACGGCGCGACGAGCTCGGCGTCGCCTTCGCCACCCGGCGCAACCAGCTCCTCGAGGAGGGCGCCGGCAGCCTCGACCAGGTGCGATCGCTGCTCAAGAAGGCCGAGAAGGAGGGCGTCATCGCCTCCGAGGACGCCCGCGAGAAGGCCGACGACATCAAGGCCGACGCCAAGGAGGAGGCCAAGGAGGTCGAGGAGGCCTCCAAGGAGAAGGCCAAGAAGTCCTGACCCGATCCGGGTCGAACACGGTGACGACCCGTGAGAGGTATGCCGGCCGCGCGCAGTGCGGCCGGCATACCTCGTCGTCGGCGAGCCTTCGCCGTCGTCCCCTAGGGTGGCGAGCGTGAGCGAGCAGATCAGGCGAGCCGTGTGCCCCGGGTCCTACGACCCCGTCACCGTCGGGCACCTCGACGTCATCGAGCGTGCCGCCGCGCTCTACGACGAGGTCGTCGTCGCGGTCCTGCACAACCCCGCCAAGCAGGGCACGTTCACCGTCGACGAGCGGATCGCGTTCATCGAGAACGCCCTCGCGCCCGAAGTGCGCGAGCGGGTGCGGGTCGAGCCCTTCGCCGGACGGTTGCTCGTCGACGTGTGCCGCGACGTCGAGGCCGACGTCATCGTCAAGGGCCTGCGCGGCGGCACCGACTTCGCCTACGAGCTGCCGATGGCGCTGATGAACCGCCACCTCACCGGCGTCGAGACCGTGTTCCTCCCGGGCGCTCCCGAGTTCGAGCACGTGTCGAGCTCGCTCGTGAAGGAGGTCGCGAAGTTCGGCGGCGACGTCACCGGGCTCGTCCCCGACGACGTCCTGCGCGCCCTCACGGAGAAGCTGGCCGAGGGCTGACCGGCGCCTGACCGGCAGCCGCAGCGGCAGCCACCCCGGCAGGGGAGCGCGGGTCCCATGCTCTGCATGGGCCGGCATACCGACCGCATTTGGGAAGCGACCACACGCTCCGGTACCGTTGCTCCTCGGTCTGCGTCTGCCGTGACGACGGGCCGAACCACTCGACTTCGTACGGCAAGGGCAATGACTCGTCTCGATCCCCGTTCCCCTCTGGTGCTCGACACCAAGGAGGTGGGCCGGCGACCCGGTTCGATGGCGGAGCTCACCCGCGAGGTCGAGGCACCAGCCGGTTTCGGCACGGAGGTGCTGCAGGTCGCCGAAGGGGAGCCCCTCTTCGTCGACGTGCGGCTCGAGTCCGTCGTCGAGGGCGTCCTGGTCACCGGTTCGGTGCGAGGCACGGCGACCGGCGCCTGCGTGCGGTGCCTGGACCCGATCAGCCACGACGTGGACGCTCGGTTCCAGGAGCTGTTCGCCTACGCCGATCGGGGAGCCCACCGCGAAGAGGTGGGGGACGAGGATGCAGCCGAGGAGTACAGGATCGAGGACGGTCTGATCGACCTCGAGCCGGTGCTCCGGGATGCGGTGGTTCCCCAGCTGCCGTTCCAGCCCGTATGCCGTCCCGACTGTCCCGGGTTGTGTTCCGTCTGTGGAGCGCACCTCGCGGACGACCCCGGACACGCACACGAGCAGATCGACCCCAGGTGGGCGGCCCTGAAGGACCTCGCGTCCGACCCGTCCACACCGCAGAACTCAGAGAGGACCTGACGTGGCTGTTCCGAAGCGGAAGACGTCGCGCTCCAACACCCGCTCGCGCCGCGCCAACTGGAAGGCGACGCCGGTCACCCTGACCACGTGCCCCCAGTGCAAGGCCCCGACGCAGCCGCACGTCGCGTGCCCGTCGTGCGGGACGTACAACGGCCGCCACTACGGCGTCGCCGAGCGCACCGAGCACCAGGGCTGACCCACCCCGCCATGGGGAGGGGCTCCACCGGGGCGGGGTCGCTGACCCCCAGGCGCCCTGTCGCCGAGCTCCACCAGCACCTCCTCGAGGTCACCGGTGGAGCCGTCGACGAGGCGCTGCTCCTGCGTGCCCTGACCCACCGCTCGTTCGCGTACGAGAGCGGCGGACTGCCGCACAACGAACGTCTCGAGTTCCTCGGTGACGCCGTCCTCGGGCTCGTCGTGACGGACACGCTCTACACGACCCACCCGGACCTCTCCGAGGGTCAGCTCGCCAAGCTGCGCGCCGCCGTCGTCAACATGCGGGCGCTTGCCGAGGTCGGTCGGACCCTCGGCCTGGGGGACTACCTCCACCTCGGCCGCGGTGAGGAGTCCACGGGCGGTCGGGACAAGGACTCGATCCTCGCCGACACCGTCGAAGCCGTCATCGGCGCGACCTTCTCGAGCGCCGGCATGACGGCCGCGACCGCGCTCGTGCACCACCTGCTCGACCCGCTCATGGCCCACTCCGCCACCCTCGGCGCCGGCCTGGACTGGAAGACCAGCCTGCAGGAGATCTGCGCCCTGCACGGCGTGGGCCCCGTCGAGTACGTCATCGCCGACGACGGCCCCGAGCACGCCAAGACCTTCGAGGCCCGGGTCCTCGTCGACGGCGTCCCTCACGGTGCCGGGGTCGGCCGCACGAAGAAGGACGCCGAGCAGAAGGCCGCGGCCGAGGCCTGGAAGACCCTCAGCGACCGCCACGGTGACGGGGCCTCGACGGCCCCGCTGCCGGACGCCGACTGACCGACGCTCGACTGTCCCACCGGACCGACCCGACGAGACGCGAGGTGACGCCGTGCCCGAGCTGCCCGAGGTCGAGGTCGTCCGCCGCGGCCTCGCCGACCACGTCGTCGGCCGGACCATCACCGGCGCGACGTTCCTCGGTGCACGCGTGGCCCGCCGGCACGTCCCCGGCCCGGTCGACCTCGCCGACCGCATCACCGGCCTGACCGTCGCGCAGGCCCGCCGTCGCGGCAAGTATCTCTGGCTCGTTCTCGCCGAGCCCGCAACCGGTGCTGCCGCCGCCGGCCTCATCGTCCACCTCGGCATGAGCGGTCAGCTGCTCGTCGAACCCTCGGACGCCCCGGATGAGAAGCACCTGCACGCCCGGCTGACCTTCGCCGACGGCGACCCCGAGCTGCGCTTCGTCGACCAGCGCACCTTCGGCGGTTTCGCCCTCGACGACCTCGACGACGACGGCGTGCCGCACCAGATCCGGCACATCGCGCCCGACCCGTTCGAGGACTCCTTCGACCAAGCGGCGGTCGTGCGGCGCATCAAGGCCAGCGACAGCGCGATCAAGCGCCAGCTGCTCCACCAGGGCGTCGTCTCCGGGATCGGCAACATCTATGCCGACGAGGCCCTGTGGCGTGCGGGTGTCCACGGCGAGCGGCTCGGGAGCAGGCTGACCAAGCCGGTGATCTCGCGGGTCCTCGACCATGCGCGGGAGGTCATGAGCGCGGCTCTCGCGCAGGGCGGGACGAGCTTCGACGCGCTCTACGTCAACGTCAACGGCGCGAGCGGCTACTTCGACCGCTCACTGCATGCGTACGGCCGTGAAGGGGAGCCGTGCGACCGGTGCGGCACGCCGATGCGACGCGAGCAGTTCATGAACCGCTCATCGTTCTCGTGCCCGCGCTGCCAGCCGCGCCCACGCCGCTGAGCCACCGGCCCGCTCACCCCGCGGCGTTGAGCGCCCGGCCGCTCTTCCCGTGGCGCAGAGCGACCGGAGCGCGCATCCGCGGCGCGCACGTCACTTCGGGAGCGGGAGGTCCTTGAGGGTGACCTGCTTCTTGGTATGCCGTTCGCTCAGGTCCGCGAACGCCTGCCGGATCGTCTTGGCGTAGAGGTGGGCGCCGACGAGGGAGGGGTGCAGCCCGTCGGACTGCAGCTGGCCCTCGGTTCCCTCGACGGCGGCATCCCAGTCGGCGAGCGCCACGTTGCCCCGGCCCCGGGCGAGCTCGCGCAGGGCGGCGTTGTCGTCGGCGATGCGGCTCATCCGCCCGTGCAGCGTCACGAGGACGACCATCCGGTCCGGCCCGAGTGCGTCGAGGGTCTGGCGGGCGCGCCCGACGTCGACGCCCGCGTTCGTGCCGAGGGCGAGAACGACGGCGCGACGGTTGTCGTCGCCACGCTCGGTCACGGCGGCGAGGCCCTGGGACCACTGGCGGTTGGACTTCGCGTCGATGCGGATGCCGGGGAAGTAGTAGCGCAGGGCCTGCAGGCTGCCGACCATCATCGAGTCGCCGTAGGCGTCGATCTCGGCGCCCGTGGGCATGGTCCAGTCCTGTGTCACCGCCGCCGACGGGGCGTTTGACGCGCTGGCCGACGGCGCCGGCGCCGCCCCTGACGGGCTCGCGGATGCGGCCGGTGTCGGGGCTGCATCAGCGGCGTTGGCCTCGAGCAGCTCCTGCACGCGGGTTCGGCCCGGCGCCGTGGCCAGGACGACGGCGAGGGCGATCGTGAGGACGGTGACCGCCGCCCAGGTGGCGCGCGCGGTGCGCGTACCGGCATACCGTAACCGCCGCAGCCCACGCTGCGCCGCGCTCCGGAAGCCGTGCTGACGGACGGGCGTCTCGACGAAGCGGAAGGAGAGGTCGGCGATGGCCACGGTGACGAGCACGGCCCACAGCCGGGACCAGAGGTAACCGTCGTCACCGCGCTGCGCCCACGCGAGGTCGGCCTCGATGATGAGGATGACCGGCCAGTGCCAGAGATAGAGGCCGTAGGAGCGCTGGCCGATCCAGCGCAGGACGGGCGCGTCGAGGACCGAGCGCAGGGGAGAGGGGCGGTCGACGACGCCGAGGACGAGGATGGCCGTGGCGAGCGAGGCGAGCAGGATGCCGCCGCGGAAGGTGAACGGCGTCGACTCGTCGAGGAGGGCGACGAGCGCGACGAGGACGAGCCCGGCGACGGCGAGCACGGGACGGCGGACTCGCTCCCACCGCCCGGTCGACGTCCAGGCACGGTGCGGCGCCGCCCACGCGAAGGCCAGCGCGGCGCCGAGCATGAGCCCCATGAGGTGGGTGTCGGTGCCGTAGTAGACGCGCGTCGCACCCTCGGCCGGGTCGAAGCGCACCGCCATGAGCACCGCCGAGCCGACGGCCAGTGTGACGGCGACGAGCGCACGCGCCCGCGCCGACGGCGCGAACCGCAGCAGCGCAAGCGCGACGAGCGGCCACACGAGGTAGAACTGCTCCTCGACCGCCAGCGACCACAGGTTCATGAGCAGCTGCGGTGACGTGCTCTGGAAGTAGTCGGACCCGGCCGCGATCTCGAGCCAGTTGCTCGTGAAGGTCAGCGCGCCGAGGGCCTGCCGGCGGATCCCGACGAGCAGGTCGGCCTCGACGAGCCGGGCGATGAGGGCCACGGTCGGCACGAGGACGAGGAGGGCGGGGAGGAGCCGGCGGGCGCGCCGCGTCCAGAACCCGCGCAGGTCGACGCGGCCCTCGCGGCGGTGCTCACGCACGAGCAGCGTGGTGATGAGGAAGCCGGAGATGACGAAGAAGACGTCGACGCCGAGGAAGCCTCCCGGCAGCCACCGCGGGTCGAGGTGGAAGAGCAGGACGGCGATGATCGCCGCGGCCCGCAGGCCGTCGAGGCCGGGAAGGCGGCCACGCTCCCGTTCCGGGTGGCCGCCACTGTCGGCATCGACGAGCGAGCGGTGGCCGTCGAGCGCGGCAGGTGTGCCCACACCTGCATCGGCCGCGCCTGCGTCCTCTGCGGCTGCATCCGCTGCGGCTGCATCCGCTGCGGCTGCATCCGCTGCGGCTGCGCCCGCTGCGGCCCGTCCCGCCGGCGTCTCCACGCTCATGCTGTCAGGTTATGGACCGCCACTGACAGCCCCGGGGAGGCGCGCGGAGGTCCGACCCGCGACCTACGATCGGGGCTTATGGAGAACAGCCTCGACCCGACCGGTGACGGACTGCGCCCCACGCGCGTGACGATGTCGGTGCGCGGGCGGGTCCAGGGTGTGGGCTTCCGCTGGTGGACGCGGGCGCGCGCTCTCGAGCTCGGTCTCTCCGGCCATGCCCGCAACACCGACGACGGGCGCGTCGAGGTCGTCGCCCAGGGTCCGCGCGGTGCCGTGGCGCGACTCGTCGAGCTGCTGTCCGAGCAGCCGTCGACGATGCACCGCCCGGGGGAGGTCACGTCGGCGTCGACGCCCGTCGAGAGCGAGCCCCGCCCGGACCTCACCGGCTTCGTCGAGAGGTGAGGGTGCGCGTGAGGGCGCGCGGACGGCATACCGGCTCGTGGGACACCGGACCGGGCCCGCCGGTGACGTTCCTACGATGGGGCCCATGAGCGAGGTCCCACCCGAGCTGGCCCGGCTGCGGTCGAGCATCGACAACATCGACGCGGCCCTCGTGCACCTGCTCGCCGAGCGCTTCAAGTGCACCCAGCGCGTGGGCGAGCTCAAGGCGGAGATGGGTATGCCGCCCGCGGACCCCGCGCGCGAGGAGCGGCAGGTCGCGCGGTTGCGCGCCCTCGCGGACGAGAGCGGGCTGGACCCGGAGTTCGCGGAGAAGTTCATCAACTTCGTCATCGCCGAGGTCATCCACCACCACGAGCGCATCGCCGGCACCTGACGGCGTCTCCTGCTCGCCTTCCCCCTTTCCCGCCTGATCACGGGACCGGGGTGTTCGTGTCGGAACCGTTCCGCCCCGAACACCCCGCTTCCGCCACGAACCCCCGGCCCGGGCGCACACGTCGCTTGTCCACAGGGCACGACTCCCGGCGGCGGTTGTCCACAGATCCCGAGCATGGGGTGGCGATGCGTCATCCGACGGACTGAAGGTCGGTCCCATGAAGCTCGACGACAACCTCCTCGCCATCGCCGCGACGCAACGCGGCATGTTCACGACGTCGCAGGCTCGTGGCGTCGGGCTGGACCGCAAGGGGCTCACCGCCGCGGTCGCTTGCCGACTGTTGTTGCATCCGGCGCGCGGTCTGTATGCCGTGGCGCACCTTGTCGACACCGACCCGGCCGTCTGGCACGGTCACCTCGCGACGGGCGCGCACCTCATCTACGAGAACGCCGCACTGACCGGTGTCACTGCCGTCCTGGCGCACGATCTGCCGGTCTGGGGGTGCCCGCTCGACCGGCCGGCCATCGCACGGGAGACCGCTCGTAGGGTCGGGACCAAACCGTTCCGCGTGCGGCCGCGAGAAATGGGGCGCACGGTGGAATCCCCTTGGGGCCCAACGGTTCCCCTCGCCGACGCCCTCGTCCAGCTCGCGGTCGACCACGGCATCGTGCAGGGCGTGGTCTCTGCCGATGCGGCCCTGCACCGGAAGTTGGTCACGGTGGACGAGCTGACGGCGGCCGTCGCATCCGTCGAACACTGGCCACGGTCGAGCCGACCCCGCGCGATGCTGACGTTCGTCGACCCGCAGTGCGAGTCCGTGGCAGAAAGCCGCGCACGCGTTGAGTTCCTGACGCACGGCATACGGGTCGTCTCACAGGTCGTCGTCCGGAGGCGGGACGGATCGATGATCGGACGCGCGGACTTCGGCGTGGAGGGCACAGACGTACTGGTCGAGATCGACGGCAAGGTCAAGTACGCCGACGGCGACCCCGAGGTGCTGTGGCGCGAGAAGCGACGCGAAGACGACATGCGTGCCGAGGGCAAGATCTTCGTGAGAGTGACGTGGGCCGATCTGGAGGTCTCGGGTCGAGCGTCGGCGAAGGTGCGACGGGCCCTGCGCGACCGGGCGGCGTGACGGCCGGCGGGCGCCTGGAACTTCGTGGCGGCAGCGCGGTGTTCGTGGCGGAACAGTTCCGCCACGAACACCCCGGTTCCGTGATCAGGCGGGAAAGAGGGCAGGTCTCAGGAGTCGCAGGAACCACACGCGTCACAGGCATCACCGGGCGCCCGTCGCGTCCCGAGAGCGCCCTGACCCCGCCGGTACAGTGAGCGCTCGACCTGCACCCCGTGCAGCCCGCCGTCCCCGAGCACCGAGAGCCACCGCGTGTACGTCAAGAGCCTGACCCTCAAGGGCTTCAAGTCCTTCGCCTCGGCCACGTCGATGCGCCTCGAGCCGGGCATCACGTGCATCGTCGGCCCCAACGGCTCCGGCAAGTCCAACGTCGTCGACGCCCTCGCGTGGGTCATGGGCGAGCAGGGCGCCAAGAGCCTGCGCGGCGGCAAGATGGAGGACGTCATCTTCGCCGGCACCGCCGGGCGCCCGCCGCTGGGTCGCGCCGAGGTCAGCCTCACCATCGACAACACCGACGGCGCCCTGCCGATCGACTACACCGAGGTGACGATCACCCGGACGATGTTCCGCAACGGCGGCTCCGAGTACGCCATCAACGGCACCCCGAGCCGGCTCCTCGACATCCAGGAGCTGTTGTCCGACAGCGGGATCGGCCGCGAGATGCACGTCATCGTCGGGCAGGGTCAGCTCGACACCGTCCTGCGCGCGACACCCGAGGAGCGTCGCGGCTTCATCGAGGAGGCCGCCGGCGTCCTCAAGCACCGCAAGCGCAAGGAGAAGGCGCTCCGCAAGCTCGACGCGATGGAGGCCAACCTCACCCGCGTCCACGACCTCACCAGCGAGATCCGCCGTCAGCTCGGCCCGCTCGGGCGCCAGGCCGAGGCGGCGCGCAAGGCTGCCGTCATCCAGGCCGAGGCCCGCGACGCCCGGCTGCGCATCCTCGCCGACGACCTCGTCCAGCTCACCTCGACCCTCGAGCAGGAGGTCGCCGACGAGACGGCCCTCATCGAGCGCCGCACGACCGTCGAGAACGCCCTCGAGTCGCTGCGCGCCCGGATCGCCGAGGTCGAGCGCCAGGCCACCGACGCCGCCCCCGAGCTGGGGCGCTCGCAGGAGCGCTTCGTCACGCTGCAGTCCCTGCGCGACCGGCTCGAGTCGACCGCATCCGTCGCGCGTGAGCGGGTCCGCCTGCTCAGCCAGGACGACGAGGACGAGACGACAACCGGCCGCGACCCCGAGGAGCTGCGCGCCCAGGCGGCTCAGGCCCGCGAGGCCGAGCAGAAGCTCCTCGCCGAGGTGAGCACCGCCGCCGAGGAGCTCGCCGCCGCGGTCGCCTCCCGCGAGGAGGCGGAGCGTGCGTATGCCGCGGAGCAGGATCGCTTGTCGCGTCTGGCTCGCGCTGCTGCCGACCGTCGCGAGGGGCTCGCGAAGCTCGCCGGCCAGGTCGGCGCCCGCCGCAGCCGCATCGAGGCGGGCGAGGCCGAGATCGGGCGCCTGCAGGGAGTGATCGCAGCATCGGCAGCCCGCGCCGCCGAGGCCGAGCGCGAGTTCTCCCGGCTCGAGGGCACCATCGCGAATGACGAGGAGGGCGAGGAGGGTCTCGACACCGCCTACGAGACCGAGGCCGCCGCGCTCGCCGAAGTCGAGGCCCGCATCACCGAGCTCGAGCAGGCCGAGCGCGAGGCCGAGCGCGACCGCGCGTCCGCCGCCGCCCGCGTCGACGCCCTCGAGCTGAGTCTGCGCCGCAAGGACGGTGCCGCTGCGCTGCTCGCGGCGTCCGAGTCGGCCGGCGAGTCCGGCGTCGAGGCCAGCGGCTCCGACGGCTCCGGCTCCGCCTCCGGCGACGACTTCGGCATCCGCGGCACCGTCGCCTCGCTGCTCCAGGTGAGTGGCGGTCACGAGGGCGCCGTCGCGGCCGCGCTCGGCTGGGCGTCCGAGGCGCTCGCGGTGGGCACCGCCGCCCAGGCCGCCCGCGCCGTCGGGGCCCTGCGCGACGACGACGGGGGACAGGCGACGCTCCTCGTCGGCGACACCGCCGCACCGTCGGACCGCTCGTCGTGGCCGGCCCTCGACGGCTCGGCCGTCTGGGCCCGGGATGTCGTCGACGCGCCCGCCGACGTGCTGCCCGCGGTCGAGCAGTTCCTCGACCGGGTCGCTCTCGTCCCGAACGCCGAACACGCTTTGGCCCTCGTCGCCCGAGGCGAAGGCATCACCGCGGTGACCGCCGACGGCGACGTCTTCGCGCCCGGATGGGTGCGCGGCGGGTCGAGCAGCGGCGAGTCGCTGCTCGAGCTGCAGTCCGCCCTCGACGAGGCCCGCGCCGGCGCCGAGGCCGCGACCCAGCGCGGCGAGCAGTCCCGGTTCGCGCTCGCGGCCGAGCGCGAGAAGGCCGCGACTGCGCGCGAGCGGGTCGAGGCGGCGCTGGATGCGTTGCACGACAGCGACGCCCGCATGGCCGCCGTCGCCGAGGAGCTCGGGTCGCACCAGTCGACGATGCGTACCGCCCGCGCCGAGATCGAGCGCACCGAACGCACCATCGCCGACGCCGAAGCGGCGCTCGAGTCCGACCGCACCGAGCTCGCCGCGCTTGAGCAGCGGCTCGAGGAGGCCAGCGCCACCGACGACGGCGACGCCGACGAGCCGTCGACCGACGAGCGCGACGCCCTCGAGCTCGCCGCGAGCCGCGCTCGGACCGCCGAGACCGAGCTGCGCCTCACCCTGCGCACCCGCGAGGAGCGCGCCCGCGCCCTCAAGGGCCGCGCCGACTCCCTCGAGGGCGCCGCCCGCAACGAGCTGCAGGCCCGCGAACGCCTCCGCCAGCGCCAGGAGCGGCGCCGCCGGGAGGCGACGATCGCCGACGCAGTGAGCCGCGCGGCGGCATACGCCACAGAAAAGATGGCTACCGCGCTGGAACGCGCGGCACGCCTGCGCGACGAGGCCGAGCGCGGACGGGCCGAGCGCGACACCGCGATCCAGGCGCTGCGCGCCGAGCTCGGCACCCACCAGGACGAGCTGCGCGAGCTCACCGACACCGCGCACCGCGACGAGGTCGCCCGCGCCCGACAGGTCGCCCGCATCGAGCAGCTGCAGGCCAAGGCCGTCGAGGAGCTCGGCATCGACCCCGACGTGCTCATGGAGGACTACGGACCGCACCAGCCGATCCCGTTCATCGCCGACCCCGACCACGAGGGTGAGACCCCCGAGCCGTCGGCGTTCGTGCGCGACGAGCAGGAGAAGCGGCTGCGCAAGGCCGAGCGGGGGCTGTCGGCGCTGGGCCGGGTCAACCCGCTCGCGCTCGAGGAGTTCGCGGCGCTCGAGGAGCGGCACAAGTTCCTCACCGAGCAGCTCGAGGACCTCAAGAAGTCCAAGCGCGACCTGCTCGACATCGTCAAGGAGGTCGACGAGCGGGTCGAGCAGGTGTTCACCGAGGCGTTCCACGACACGGCCGAGCAGTTCGAGCGCGTCTTCCAGCGGCTCTTCCCCGGCGGGTCCGGGCAGCTCGTCCTCACTGACCCGAGCGACATGCTCACGACCGGCATCGA
Organism: Knoellia remsis; assembly: GCF_003002895.1. Classification (GTDB taxonomy): domain Bacteria; phylum Actinomycetota; class Actinomycetes; order Actinomycetales; family Dermatophilaceae; genus Knoellia; species Knoellia remsis. Next base: position 90,580 of record NZ_PVTI01000002.1, read on the forward strand.
GGTCGAGGCCCGCCCGCCCGGCAAGAAGGTCAAGCGGCTGTCGCTGCTCTCCGGTGGTGAGCGTTCGCTCGTCGCCGTGGCGCTGCTCGTGTCGATCTTCAAGGCGCGGCCGAGCCCGTTCTACATCATGGACGAGGTCGAGGCGGCGCTCGACGACACCAACCTCGGCCGGCTCATCACCCTCTTCGAGGAGTTGCGCGACTCGAGCCAGCTCATCGTCATCACCCACCAGAAGAAGACGATGGAGATCGCCGACGCCCTCTACGGAGTGAGCATGCGCGGCGACGGCATCACGACCGTCGTGTCGCAGCGCATCCGCGACGTCGCCGCGTCCGCCTGACTCAGCCCGGGGGCTGCGCGGCCTCACCCAGGTGGGCGGACGGCATACGCCAAGGTCGCGAGCGACCGGACGGGTGCGCAAGGGTCCGGAGGGAAACTTTCCCTCCGGACCCTTGCGTTTTGCTCCCCAGGAGCAAAACGTGAGGTCAGCCGGCGGTGATGCGGCCGAACGTCCCCAGCGGCCAGATCCGGAACACGACCGGCCCGACGATCCGGTTCATCGGCACGAACCGGGCACACCCTCCGGCCTCGGTGCCGCCGCGGCAGTTGACGACCGAGTCCGCCGACTGGGAGCGGTGATCGCCCATGACGAGGAGCCGGTCCTCCGGGACCCGGATCTCGGGGAAGCACCGCGAGGACCTGGGTGTCGTGTCGCAGGTGAGCTCGGGGGAGCGGAACGCGTGGTCGTCATGGACGTAGGGCTCGTCGAGCGGCTTCGAGTTCACGAGCACGCGACCTTGGCCGTCGCAGCACGCGACCGTGTCGCCGGGCGTCCCGATCACGCGCTTGACCGTGTATGCCGTGTTCGAGGGGCCGATCCCGGTGAGGTCGCCGACCTTGCGGGCCGCGCGGGCGAGAGCATTGTCGGCCTCGGGGAGCTGGGGCTCCTGCCAGGTCTCGCCGTGGGAGAAGACGACGATGTCGCCTCGCCCGACGGTCGAGTCGAGTCGGTTGACGACGATGCGGTCGCCGATCTGGAGGGTGTTCTCCATCGACTGCGACGGGACCCCGAACGGCTTGACGAGGAAGGCCTGGACCAGCCCGACGACAATGACCGCGAGCACGATCTCCAGCCATGCAGGGAGTCTGCGTCGGGGCCGCGCAGGCACCTCGTGAGGGGTCGTCGCGGTCACCCGGCCGAGCCTACGCGGTGACGTGGGCGCGATGGCTGCGGCGTCTCACCCGCGGGGTGTCGTTTTGGCAACGCCGTGAGGTTGGGCCACCCTTGTCGCATGGTCGCGCTCATCCTCGGCATGCTCATCTGCGTCGGACTCGCCCTCGCCGTCGTCGCGCTCGTCGCGGTTCCGGCACGTCGCGATGGCCGGGACATCCTCACGCCCAAGGGTGAGGACGTCGTCACCGCGCTCAAGGAGCGCCAGCAGGCCGCCCGCCAGCGGCTCGAGCGTGGTGAGCGCTCGGAGGACGACGGTGCGGATGCCGAGCCCGACCCCGAGACGAGCGCCGCAGCCGACGCGGGCGCGCGGTCCTGATGCGCTCGGGCATCGACCGTTCCGCCGGCGACCCCTCCATCCGTCCGCAGGACGACCTCTTCGGGCACGTCAACGGCGGCTGGGTCGCCCGCACCGAGATCCCGGCCGACCGCGGCCGCTACGGCACCTTCGACCAGCTGCGCGAGAACGCCGAGAGCCAGGTCCGCGACATCATCACCGCCGTCGCAGAGGGCGATCCGCAGCCCGGCACCGTGGCCCGCAAGGTCGGCGACCTCTACAGCTCGTTCATGGACGCTGAGCGCATCGAGCAGCTCGGGGTTGCGCCGCTCGCGCCGTTCCTGCAGCGCATCGACGCCGTGCAGACGTCCTCGGACGTCATGGCCGTGCTCGGTGAGCTCCTGCGTGCCGGCGTCGACGGGCTCGTTCATCCCATCGTCAACACCGACGACCGCGACTCGTCCCGCTACGTCGTCTACCTCGAGCAGGCCGGCATCGGCCTCCCCGACGAGGCGTACTACCGCGACGCCGCCCACGAAGCCATCCGGGCGGCATACCCCGGTCACGTCGAGCGGATGCTCACCCTGAGCGGTGCGTATGCCGGTGACGCGGCCGCCGCTGCGGCCGCGCGGGTGGTGGACCTCGAGACCCGGATCGCGAAGGCGCACTGGGACCAGGTGGCGAACCGCGACGCCGTGAAGACGTACACCCTCGTCGACCGGGCCGGGCTCGAGGAGCTCACGCCGGACGTCGACTGGGATGCCTATCTGGCCGGTGTGCAGGCGCCGGAGGGGGCGTTCGACCAGGTCATCGCCCGGCAGCCGGACCACCTGCGGTCGATGGCGGCGGCGCTGACCGAGGTGGACATCGAGACGTGGCGCGACTGGCTGCGCTGGCGGGTCGTGCACGCACTCGCGCCCTATCTCAGTGATGCGGTCGTCGCCGAGAACTTCGACTTCTATGGCCGCACCCTCTCGGGCGTGCCGCAGATCCGGGACCGCTGGAAGCGCGGCGTCGCGCTCGTCGAGGACGCGCTCGGCGAGGCCGTCGGGCAGCTCTATGTCGAGAAGCACTTCCCGCCGCACGCCAAGGAGCGGATGCTCGAGCTCGTCGACAACCTCGTCGAGGCGTTCCGCCGCGACTTCGACTCGCTCGAGTGGATGGGTGCGGACACGCGTCGTGAGGCGCTCGCCAAGCTCGAGGCGTTCACGCCGAAGATCGGCTACCCGGACAAGTGGCGCGACTACTCCTCCCTCGAGGTCGAGGCCGATGACCTGCTCGGCAACGTCGCGCGGGCGACGGCGTTCGAGGTCGACCGCAACCTCGCCAAGCTCGGTGGGCCGGTCGACCGCGACGAGTGGTTCATGACGCCGCAGACGGTCAACGCCTACTACAACCCGGGCCTCAATGAGATCGTCTTCCCGGCCGCGATCCTGCAGCCGCCGTTCTTCGACGTCGACGCCGACGACGCGGTGAACTACGGCGGCATCGGTGCCGTCATCGGGCACGAGATCGGGCATGGCTTCGACGACCAGGGCTCGCAGTACGACGGTGAGGGCAACCTGCGCAACTGGTGGACCGACAGCGACCGCGCGAACTTCGATGGCCGCGCCCAGCGGCTCATCGCCCAGTTCGACGAGCTCGAGTCGCGCGACGCCCCGGGGCACAAGGTCAACGGCGCGCTCACGGTCGGCGAGAACATCGGCGACCTCGGCGGGCTCACGATCGGCCACGCGGCATACCGGATCTCGCACGAGGGCGGCGAGGCGCCGGTCATCGACGGGCTGACCGGCGACCAGCGGTTCTTCTACGGGTGGGCGCAGGTGTGGTGCGGGCTCGCGCGCGAGGCCGAGGCGGTACGGCTGCTCGCCATCGACCCGCACTCGCCGATGGACCTGCGCGCCAACGCCGCTCGCAACCTCACCGAGTTCCACGAGGCGTTCGACGTGCGCGAGGGTGACGGCATGTGGGTGCCCGAGGACGAGCGGGTCCGCATCTTCTGAGGCTCGACCCGCCCACGTCGTGTGGGTGCGGTGCGCACGCACGTGTTCGTCGTCCGGGAGTCGACAGCACGCGCGCGCGGCGGTGCGCGGACGGCATACCTCTCTCGTCACCTCTATGACGGATAAGTGTGTGTGAACACTTATCCGTCATCGACGTTGTGAGACAGCCTTGGCTCTCGCGGCCGGCCTCGCCCCGCGGGTTCGGCGGCACCGGGCCGGTGATGCGAAGATGGCGGAGTGAGCGCCATCGACACTCTCTGGGAATACGTTGCCGTCGCCGTCGGCATCCTCGTCGTCCTCGGCGGACTCGCCGCCGGGCTGCTGCGAGGGCGGGGTGGAGCGACCAAGGACCTGCCGCGTGAGCGTCCGACGCGGTCGGTCCCCGGGGCTCCCGGAGCAGGGCGTGACGAGGCGGACGGGTCGGTCGACACGCTTCCGCGGCCCGCGGACGACACGGTCACCCGCGACGACACGGCGGTCGAGGAGGAGACGCTCCCGCCGGTCGAGGTCCCGGAGGTCGAGCGTCCTGAGGCGCCGCAGACCCGGCTCCAGCGGCTGCGTGCCCGGCTCGCCCGTTCCAACACCGCCCTCGGCAAGGGCCTGCTCGCCCTGCTCTCGCGCGGCGACCTCGACGAGGAGGCGTGGGAGGAGGTCGAGGACACCCTCATCACCGCCGACCTCGGCGTCGAAGCGAGCACCGAGCTCGTCGAGAAGCTGCGCACCCAGGTCAAGGTGCACGGCAGCGCCGACGAGGCCACCGTGCGCGGCTGGCTGCGCGAGGACCTGCTCGAGCTCGTCGACCCGACCATGGACCGCTCCATCGCGTCGTCGCGCGTCGACGGGCGCCCCGCGGTGATCCTCGTCGTCGGCGTCAACGGCGCCGGCAAGACGACGACCGTCGGCAAGCTCGCCCGCGTGCTCGTCGCCGAGGACAAGGACATCGTGCTCGGCGCGGCCGACACCTTCCGTGCGGCGGCGGCCGACCAGCTCCAGACCTGGGGTGAGCGGGTCGGTGTGCCGACCGTCCGCTCCGACCGCGAGGGCGCCGACCCGGCCGCGGTGGCGTTCGACGCCGTCAAGGGCGCCTCCGAGCTCGAGGCCGACGTCGTCATCGTCGACACCGCCGGCCGCCTGCACAACAAGGTCGGACTCATGGACGAGCTCGGCAAGGTCAAGCGGGTCATCGAGAAGCAGAGCCCCATCGACGAGGTCCTCCTCGTGCTCGACGCGACGACCGGACAGAACGGCCTGCGTCAGGCCGAGGTCTTCTCCGAGGTCGTCGGCATCACCGGCATCGTGCTCACGAAGCTCGACGGCACCGCCAAGGGTGGCATCGTCGTCGCGGTGCAGCGCCAGCTGGGCGTGCCGGTCAAGCTCATCGGCCTGGGGGAGGGCCCGGACGACCTCGCACCGTTCGACCCCGAGGCCTTCGTCGACGCGATCGTGGAGTGACCCGGAGGTCCGTCGTATGCCGTCCGCTCCCGACCGTGGTCAGCTGGGGCGCTGCGCCGCGGGGAGGGAGCAGGCCGGGGTGCCGCCGGGCAGGCGGTGACGGTTGCGGGCGACCCAGCGGTAGGCCAGACCGGCGAGTGCGTTGACGCCGGGGGCGAGGATGGCCGCTCCGATCGGTTTGAACGGGAGGCGGCCGGCGAGGAGCGTGCGGGCGACGGCGTCCTGCCCAGTGCTGATGCGACCGTCGCTGCCAACCCACTGGAGCGCGGCGTCGCACTGCTCGGGGGTGAGGCCGAGCGCGTCGAGGTCGGCGTCCTGGTAGGCGCTCACCGCGAAGTCGCCGGCGTGCGCCCGGACTCTCGTGGTCGTGAGGCGGGAGAGGCGGGTGCACACGCCGCAGTCGCCGTCGTAGACGAGCACGGGGCCGTTTGCTGCTGCCATGCGCCCAGTCTCGCACCTGTCCCCAACCGTCCAATTGGGTGAGTTCGGGACGGGAGGCGAGCGGGCGGCATACCGGCGCGCCTGTCCCCAACCGTCCAATTGGGTGAGTTCGGGACGGGAGGCGAGCGCGGGAAACACAACGTTGACGCGGGTGAGGGATCTGCAACGTGGACGTAACACGACGCGGCGGCAGGTGAAACCGCCGGCTCCCAGACTCCTTCGTCATGAGCCCAACCCTGATCCCGCTCGCGGCCGCAGAGCCGCCCGTGGTCGACGCCTCGGCGACGGCCTTCGTCCTCATCTGCGCCTCGCTCGTGCTGCTCATGACGCCGGGCCTCGCGCTCTTCTACGGCGGCATGACGCGCGCCAAGTCCGTCCTCAACATGATGATGATGTCGTTCGGCGCCATGGGCGTCGTCGGCGTCATCTACGTGCTGTGGGGCTACTCGATGTCCTTCGGAGGGGGCGACATCGCGGGCCTGTTCGGCAACCCGTTCGAGAAGTTCGGCCTGCGTGGCGTCGTCGGTGAGGCCGCGTCCGGGGCAACCGTCGACGCGAGCGGCCTGCCCGTCGTCGACATCTTCGGCGCCGACGTGTGGATCCCCGAGATCCTCTTCGTCGGGTTCCAGCTGACGTTCGCGATCATCACCGTCGCGCTCATCAGCGGCGCCATCGCCGACCGGGCGAAGTTCTCGACCTGGCTGCTCTTCACGGCCATGTGGGTCACCGTCGTGTACTTCCCCGTCGCGCACATGGTGTGGGGCGGCGGCCTGCTCAGCGGTGCCGAGAACGGCCTGTCCGCCATGATGTTCGGCGCCACCGACGGCGCCGCGAACGTCCTGCCGATCGACTTCGCCGGCGGCACGGTCGTCCACATCAACGCCGGTATCGCCGGTCTCGTCCTCGCCCTCATCGTCGGCAAGCGCCTCGGCTTCGGCAAGACCGCGATGCGCCCGCACAACGTCCCGCTCGTCATGCTCGGCGCCGGCCTGCTGTGGTTCGGCTGGTTCGGCTTCAACGCCGGGTCGGAGCTCGCCGCGGACGGCCTGTCGAGCCTCGTCTGGGTCAACACCACCGTCGCGACCTGCGCCGCGATCCTCGGCTGGCTGCTCGTCGAGAAGCTGCGCGACGGCCACGCGACGTCGGTGGGTGCCGCGTCCGGTGTCGTCGCCGGCCTCGTCGCCATCACCCCGGCCTGTGGCGCCCTGTCGCCGGTCGGCTCGATCATCCTCGGCGCCGTCGCCGGTGCGCTCGCCGCGCTCGCGGTCGGGCTGAAGTTCCGCTTCGGCTACGACGACAGCCTCGACGTCGTCGGCGTCCACCTCACCGCCGGCCTCTGGGGCACCGTCGGCGCGGGCCTGCTCGCCACCGAGGGCGGCCTGTTCTACGGCGGCGGAGTGCAGCAGACGGTCGTCCAGGTCGTCATCGCCCTGGCCTCGCTCGTCTTCTCCGGGGTCCTCACCGCGGTCATCGCCCTCGCTCTCAAGGCCACCATCGGCTGGCGCATCACCGAGGACGACGAGGTGTCCGGCATCGACCAGGCCGAGCACGCGGAGTCCGGCTACGACCTCGTCTCGCGCGGTGGTCGACTGGGTGTCACCTCGAGCCCCGCGCTCGGCCACGACGCCCGCCACCACGAGGAGATCACCGAAGGAGCCAAGGCATGAAGCTCATCACCGCCATCATCAAGCCGCACCAGCTCGACGCCGTGAAGGAGGCCCTCGAGGCCTACGGCATCTCGGGCATGACCGTCAGCGAGGCCTCCGGCTACGGCCGCCAGCGCGGGCACAGCGAGGTCTACCGCGGCGCCGAGTACACCGTCGACTTCGTCCCGAAGATCCGGCTCGAAGTGCTCGTCGACGACCTCGACGCGAGCAGCGTCGCCGACGTCATCCTCAAGTCCGCGCAGACCGGCCGGATCGGCGACGGGAAGATCTGGACCGTCCCCGTGGAGGAGGTCGTGCGCGTCCGGACGGGTGAGCGCGGCACCGACGCCGTCTGACCCAACATCACCCGACTGATTGCGACTTCGCAGAGTTGCTCGCTGCGCTCGCAACTCTGCGAAGTCGCAATCAGCGGTGATCGGCACTCTGCGAAGTCGCAATCAGTGGGAGAAGGAGGGGAGTGAGGGACATGGGCGACGTGGCTGCACGCAGGCTCGACCTGGCCGGGACCCGGTCGTTCGCGGCTGCCGGTGCCGGGCCGGAACGGCGCCGGCGGCTCGCGGAGTTCAACGCCGCGTGGCTCGGCGAGGTGTGGGCCGACGCCACCGAGTCCCTGCGCCAGCCCCCGGCGAGCGGCATCGCGCTCGCCGCGGTCGGCAGCGTCGGACGCGGCGAGGCCGGGCCGCTCTCGGACTACGACCTCGTCCTGCTCCACGACACGCGCGCCCTGACGAACGACGACATCACCACCCTTGCCGACCGGTTCTGGTACCCGCTGTGGGACGCCGGGGTCCGCCTCGACCACAGCGTCCGGTCGGTGAGCCAGTGCCGCACCGTCGCGGCCGACGACCTCACCGCCGCCGTGGGTCTGCTCGACATCGCCCCCGTCGCCGGGGATGCCGAGGTCGTCGCTGCGGCGCGCGCCACCGTGAGCCACGACTGGCGCGCCCAGGCCCGCAGGCGGCTGCCGCAGCTCGTCGAGGCCGTCGCCGCCCGCCACCACCGGCACGGCGAGCTGGCCCAGTCCCTCGAGCCCGACCTCAAGGAGGCGCACGGCGGCCTGCGCGACCTGACGATCCTGCGCGCCCTCACCGAGGCCTGGCTCGCCGAGCGCCCGCGCGGCGAGGCCGACGCGGCATACGCACTCCTCCTCGACGTCCGCGACGCGGTGCACGTCGTCACCGGCCGCGGTCGGGACCGGCTCGGCCGCGAGGACCACGACGCCGTCGCGGCACTGCTCGGCCACGACGACCCCGACGACCTGCTCGCCGCCGTGTCCGACGCGGGCCGCACCATCGCCTACGCCCTCGACGGCACCCTCCGTCGCGCCGGGCAGTCGCAGCGCGCCCGCGTCCTGCGCGTCGGGCCGCGCCGCCCGCAGATGGTGCCGCTCGGCTACGGGCTCTTCGAGTCCGACGGCGAGGTCGTCCTCGGGTCCGGTTCGCTCGTCGAGACAGACCCCCAGCTGCCGCTGCGCTCCGCCGTGGTCGCGGCCCGCGCCGGTCTGCCGATCTCGCCGACGACGCTCGACAACCTTGCCACGAAGAGCCCCGACCTGCCGACCCCGTGGCCGGCCACCGCGCGGGACCTCTTCAGCGACCTGCTCGCTGCCGGCCCCGGTCTCGTCCCGGTCTGGGAGGGCCTGGACCAGCACGGGCTCGTCGACCGCTGGCTGCCCGAGTGGGCCGCCGTGCGCTCCCGCCCCCAGCGCAATGCCGTGCACCGGCACACCGTCGACCGCCACCTCATCGAGACCGTCGTCCACGCGAGCGGTCTCGTCCGAACCGTCGGCCGCGCCGACCTGCTCCTCCTCGCGGCACTGCTCCACGACATCGGCAAGGTCCGCGGCGCCCACGACCACTCGGTCGCAGGTGCCCCGCTCGCCGAGGACGTCATGCGCCGCCTGGGGCACGCCGACGCCGATGTCGCCGTCGTCACGGGCCTCGTGCGCGAGCACCTCACCCTCATCGAGCTCGCGACCCGACGCGACCACGCCGACCCGGCGACGGTGGACGCCGCCCTCGCAGCCGTGGACGGTGACCGCGACCGGTTCGAGCTGCTGCTCGCGCTGACGGAGGCCGACGCCGTCGCTGCCGGCCCCAAGGCCTGGACCGACTGGCGGGCAGCCCTGCTGCGTCAGCTCGCCACCGCGGTCCGCGCCCGGCTCGACCGCACCGGCGGCGAGCCGAGCACGCCCGGCGAGCGGACGGCATACGAGACCGAGCTGGCGGCGACCACGGCGAGCGGTGACGCGCAGATCCCCGACGAGATCGTGCGAGCCCTCGCGGCGGGCGACCCGCACGTCGAGGTCGTCGCGAACGGCGGGTCCTGGCGCGTCGACATCGCCGACCGCGACCGGCTCGGGCTCTTCGCCGACACGGCTGGGCTGCTCGCGGCCGAAGGGCTCGTCGTGCGCACCGCCGTGCTGCGAACCCTCGACGGGGCCGCGGTCAACGAGTGGCACGTCGAGTCCCCGTCCGGGAGCGCACCCGAACCGGAGCGGATCCGTCGCGGCCTCGCCCGACTCGCGACCGGAGACCGAGGACCGCTCGGGCTGCTCGAACGGCGCCGCCAGTTCGCGCGCCGTCGCGCGGGGGAGTCCGGTCTCGGGCTGCCCGGCCAGCCGCGCGCCCTCGTCGTTCCCGGCGCGAGCACCGACGCCACCGTCATCGAGGTGCGCGCGGAGGACCGGCCGGGGCTGCTGCACGACCTCGGCATCGCCCTCGCGAAGTCCGGGGTGTCCGTGCGCTCCGCGCACATCGCGACGTATGCCGGCCAGACGCTCGACACCTTCTACGTCACCGACCGGGCCGGGCGCCTGCTCGACCCGGGCAAGGTCGCGCAGGTCGTCGCCGTCGTCATCGACACCTGCGACGCCGGTTAACCTTGTGCGGTGTTCACGAGCCTTTCCGACCGCCTGACATCGACCTTCCGCAACCTGCGGAGCAAGGGCCGCCTGTCCGAGTCCGACGTCAACAAGACGATCCGCGACATCCGGCTGGCGCTGCTCGACGCCGATGTCGCCCTGCCGGTCGTCAAGGAGTTCACCTCCTCGGTGCGTGAGCGGGCCCTCGGTGCGGAGGTGTCGGAGGCGCTCAACCCGGCCCAGCAGGTCGTCAAGATCGTCAACGACGAGCTCACCTCGATCCTCGGCGGCGACACCCGCACCATCCGGTTCGCCAAGTCCGGGCCGACCGTCATCATGCTCGCCGGCCTCCAGGGTGCCGGCAAGACGACCCTCGCGGGCAAGCTCGCCTACTGGCTCAAGGACCAGGGCCACACGCCGATGCTCGTCGCGGCCGACCTCCAACGGCCCAACGCCGTCACCCAGCTCGAGGTCGTCGGCGAGCGCGCCGGTGTGCCGGTCTTCGCGCCGGAGCGGGGCAACATCGGCGGCCACGACGCGGTCGGGCCCACGGGCGAGGGCACCCGCAGCTTCGGTGACCCGGTCGCGGTGTCCCGGGACGGCATACGCGAGGCCGTGAGCCGGCAGCACGACGTCGTCATCGTCGACACCGCCGGTCGTCTCGCCGTCGACGCCGACCTCATGCGCCAGGCCGGTGACATCCGCGCCGCGATCAACCCCGACGAGGTCCTCTTCGTCATCGACGCGATGATCGGCCAGGCGGCCGTCGAGACCGCCGAGGCGTTCCTCGAGGGCGTCGACTTCACCGGTGTGGTGCTGTCCAAGCTCGACGGTGACGCCCGCGGTGGTGCCGCCCTGTCCGTCGCCGGCGTCACCGGGCGGCCGATCATGTTCGCCTCCACCGGTGAGGGCGTGAAGGACTTCGAGGTCTTCCACCCCGACCGGATGGCGTCGCGCATCCTCGACATGGGTGACGTGCTCACCCTCATCGAGCAGGCCGAGAAGGCGTTCGACCGCGCCCAGGCCGCCGAGATGGAGCGGAAGTTCCTCGCGGCCGAGGACTTCACCTTCGACGACTTCCTCCAGCAGATGTCGGCCATCAAGAAGATGGGCTCGTTGAAGTCGATGCTCAAGATGATGCCGGGCATGGGGCAGATGTCGGCTCAGCTCGACGCCCTCGACGAGCGCGAGTTCGACCGGGTCGAGGCGATGGTCCGCTCGATGACGCCGTTCGAGCGCAACCACCCCAAGCAGATCAACGGCTCGCGCCGCGCCCGCATCGCCGGCGGTTCCGGTGTCACCGTCTCCGAGGTCAACCAGCTGCTCGAGCGGTTCGGCGAGGCTCAGAAGATGATGAAGCAGCTCGCCCGCGGCGGCGGCATCCCCGGGATGCCCGGCATGCCGGGGATGGGCGGCGGCGGTGGCCGCAAGAAGCAGCAGCAGGTGCAGCGCAAGAAGAGCAAGTCCGGCAACCCGGCCAAGCGTGCGGCCGAGGCGAAGGCCGCGGCGGAGCGAGCTGCGAACAAGCCGTCGGGTGCCTCGTTCGGCGGTGCCGGGAACGAGCTGGATCCCGCAGCGCTCGACCCGTCACAGCTGCCGAAGGGCTTCGAGAAGTTCTTGGGGAAGTGACCGCTCCGGGAGGTGACGGGGCCGCTGTGGTGGGCCCGCTGCATACGCTCTCGGTGGGGACGTCGGGACCGCGAATTGCGTTCCTGCACGGGCTTTTTGGCCAAGGACGCAACTGGTCGACCATCGCCAAGGCCCTCGCCGGACCCGACGGCACGGGGGCGCGCTGCACCCTCGTCGACCTGCCCGACCACGGCCGCTCGCCGTGGTCCGAGGAGTTCTCGTATGCCGGGTATGCCGCCTCCGTGGCGGCGACGCTGCGCGCCGTCGACGAGGGGCCGTGGATCGTCGTCGGGCACTCGCTCGGCGGCAAGGTCGCGATGGTGCTGGCCCTGACGGACCCTGCTCTGGTGTCGCGGCTCGTCGTCGTCGACATCGCGCCGAAGGACTACGGCGACCTCGACCGGTTCGCCGGCTACATCCGTGAGATGCAGTCGCTGCCGCTGGGGGAGCTGCGCGACCGAGCTGACGCGGAGGCGCGGTTCGAGGAGTCCGACCTGGGGGTCAAGGCGTTCCTGTTGCAGAACCTGCGGCGCGAGGGGACGTCGTGGCGGTGGCAGGCCAACGTCCAGCTCTTCGCCGACGACGCGGCGCAGGGCGAGGACTCGCTCATCGCGGACTGGCCGCTGCCGCCGGGGTCGGTGGCACCGTTCGAGGGTGGCGTGCTGTGGGTCGCGGGCTCGGAGTCGCGCTACATCAAGGAGGCGGACGCTGACGTGATGCGAGCGCTGTTCCCGCACGTGCGGCTGCTCAAGGTCAAGGGCGCGACGCACTGGGTGCACTCGGACGCGCCGGCCGTCGTCGTTGAGGCGCTGCGGCGCGTGGTCCAGGCCGCCTCTCGCTGACCGGCCGGTTCGTGCCCGTTGCCCAGGAGAGGGTGAGGCGGGGCAGCAGCCGGGAACAGCCGCGTCCGAGAGCGGCCGTTAGGGTCGGAACCATGACGGCATCGGTGCTGCACCTGGTCGGAGAGGTCATCGTCGGGACGGACGACGTGCGTCCCGAGGCGTGGGTCGTCGGCGGCCGGATCACCTTCGAGCGGCCGACCGGCGCGGGGCACGACGTCGAGACGCTGCGGGGGTGGTTCGTCCCCGGCATGGTCGACGCGCACTGCCACGTCGGGCTCGACCGGCACGGTGCCGTCGACGACGCGACCGCCGAGCAGCAGGCCATCGACGACCGCGACAACGGCACCCTGCTCATCCGCGACGCGGGCTCCCCGGCCGACACCCGCTGGATCGACGAGCGCGACGACCTGCCCAAGATCATCCGCGCGGGCCGGCACATCGCCCGGACCAAGCGCTACATCCGCAACTACGCGTGGGAGGTCGAGCCGGAGCAGCTCGTCGAGCGGGTCCGCATCGAGGCCCGTGCCGGCGACGGCTGGGTCAAGCTCGTCGGCGACTGGGTCGACCGCGAGACCGGCGACCTCACGCCGTGCTGGCCGGCCGACGTCCTCGCCGAAGCCATTGCCGCCGCCCACGAGGAGGGCGCCCGCACGACCGCGCACTGCTTCGGCCCGGACTCGCTGCGGGACTTCGCCGCCGCCGGGACCGACTGTATCGAGCACGCCACGGGACTCGAGCCCGACACCATCGAATCCTTTGCGGCACAAGGGATCGCGATCGTCCCGACGCTCGTCAACATCGCGACCTTCCCGAGCATCGCGGAGCCGGCGCGCGAGAAGTTCCCCGACTACCACCGGCGCATGCTCGACCTGCACGCCCGGCGCTACGAGACGTTCAGCGCGGCGCGAGAGGCCGGCATACCGATCTACCTCGGGACCGACGCGGGCGGCTCGATCGCCCACGGCCTCGCCGCCGAGGAGGCGGTCGAGCTCGGCAAGATCGGGTTCACCCCGACCGAGGTGCTTGCCGCCGCGACGTGGGGAGCCCGCGAGTGGCTCGGCCGGCCCGGGCTTGAGGAGGGCGCCGACGCCGACCTGCTCGCCCTCGACCGCGACCCACGCGAGGACGTCACCGCGCTGGGCGAGCCGAGCGCCATCATCCTGCGCGGACGGACCATCTGACTCAGCCGTAGTGGTAGCGACAGGCCGCGATGCGGACCTCGTCGTCGACCACCTTGTAGACGAGGCGATGCTCGTCGGTGATGCGCCTCGACCAGTAGCCGGCGAAGTCGTGCTTGAGCGGGTCGGGCTTGCCGATCCCAGCGTTCCCGTTGCGCTGGACGTCCATGAGCAACGTGTTGATCCGTTTCAGCACCTTGCGGTCCTGCGCCTGCCACCAGAGGTAGTCGTCCCAGGCCCCCTCGTCCCAGACGAGCAGCACGTCAGTCGGTCTCGACGAGCTCGTGCGGGGTGCCGCGGCCGGACTCGAGGCGCTCCATCGCGTCGAGCAGACGGCGTGCGTTGGCGGGGGAGCGCATGAGGTATGCCGTCTCGCGCAGCGACTCGTAGTCCTCGAGGGACACGATGACGACGGGCTCGTGACCGGCGCGGGTGATGACGACCTCCTCGCGGTCGTTGACCACGCCGTCGAGCACCTCGGCGTAGCGCTTGCGCGACTCGGTGTAGCCCATCGTCTTCATGGTGCCTCCTGTACAGGAAAGCGTACGTTGGGGGCCGTTCGAGGTCAATGGCACCTCGACGGGGACGCGCACGCCAGGTGGGACCCCGTCGTCTACCTTGGCGGGATGGAGCTCATCAGGAGATTTCCCGAGCAGATGCTGCGCAGCGCTTTGGCCGACTGGGCCTGGGTCGGTGACCTCGACGGAGGCACGCCCATCGCGACCTCGGCCTTCGGGGACGTCTTCCTCCAGCGCGACGACGGTGTCTGGTACCTCGACCTCGTCGAGGGCACCTTCACGCGGCAGTGGGACAGTCCCGAGGAGCTCCAGTCGGCCCTCAACACCCCGGAGGGCCAGGACCGCTTCCTGCTCGCCGGGCTGGTGAGCGCGGCGGCCGAGCGTGGGCTCGAGCCCGGGCCGAGCGAGGTGCTGTCGTTCACGGTGCTCCCCGCCCTGGGCGGCGCGCTCGACGTGTCGAACCTCGAGGTCGCCGACCTCGACGTCGCACTGTCGATGGCCGGTCAGCTGCAGCGCCAGGTCAAGGACCTGCCCGAAGGTACCGCGATCACCGGCGTGAGCATCGGCGACGACGGCCGGCCGCACCTGCAGACCTGAGGGGCCGTCCCCAGAGCCGTCCGCCCAGAACTGTGCTGCAGGACGCGCAGCATGGCGCGCGTCCTGCAGCACACTTCCTTCACCAGAGAAGGGGGGCGGCCCTCAGACGGGGTCGCCGGCCAGCTCGCGCTCGCCCTCGACCGCGCCCTCGCGCGCCGGCTCCGGAGCCAGGTCGCGCTCGGCCCGGTGCGCCCGGACCGACCACGCGACGGCAGCGGCCCACAGCGCGTAGATCACGGCATACACGGCATACCGCGTGCCCGACGACGCGTCGATCCAGTCGGACTTGAGCAGGGTGCGGGTGTTGGTGAGGACGATGATGCCGCCGACGGCGGAGCCGAGGACGCGCGGCGGGACGTGCCGCACGAGCCACGCCGCGATGGGCGCCGCGATGAGGCCACCGACGAGCAGCGCCGCCACCCACGCGAAGTTGATCCCCTGCGAGCCGAGCGCCAGAAGGAACCCGATCGAGGCCGCCACCGAGACGAGGAACTCCGAGGTGTCGATCGAGCCGATGACCTTGCGCGGCTCGAGGCGACCGCTCGCGAGGATCGCCGGGGTGCCCACCGGGCCCCAGCCGCCGCCACCGGTCGCGTCGACGAAGCCGGCGACGAGACCGAGCGGCCCGAGGAACCGCTTGCGCAGCGGGTGCCCGAGCCGGTCGGTGCGCAGCCCGCGCAGGGTGAACCGCACGAGGACGTAGAGGCCGAGCGTGAGGAGGATGAGCGACATCACCGGGGCCGCGACGCTCGTGTCGAGGCTGGCGAGGAACGTCGCACCGGCGAACGCGCCGACCGCGCCGGGGATGCCGATCTTCGCGACGACCGGCCAGTTGACGTTGCCGAACTTCCAGTGCGAGGCGCCGGAGGCGAGCGTGGTGCCGATCTCGGCGAGGTGGACGGTGGCCGACGCGGCGGCGGGGTTCGTGCCGATGGCGAGCAGCAGCGTCGTGGAGGTGACGCCGTAGGCCATGCCGAGGCTGCCGTCGACGAGCTGGGCGCCGAGGCCGACGAGGGCCAGGAGGACGAGCTTGCGCATGAGAGGTCCTGTCAGGGAGAGGGGGAGATATCCGGTCTGTCCGGTAGGAGTTTTCGTGACAGGGAGTTATGGGTCAACAAACGAGTCGTTATGTCTCACATGTCGGTATGCCGGCCGCTCGCCTGGCGTTGCTCGCGTTCCGACCCCGTCCCGACTCGGTCCCGAACCGTCCAATTGGGTGAGTTCGGGACGGCTGGGGGACAATGCCGCCCGTGGACATCTCGGCGCGCACGGAGTACGCGGTGCGGGCGATGCTCATCCTCGCCGAGGCCGCGACGACCGAGGGCGGACCGGTGAGCGTCGAGACCCTCGCGACCCGTCAGGCGTTGCCGCGCAAGTTCCTCGAGGCCATCGTGGCCGACCTGCGCACGGCCGGGCTCGTGACGAGCACCCGCGGCGCACGCGGCGGCTACTCCCTCGCGCGCGAGCCGCAGGAGATCTCGCTCGGTGACGTCTTCCGCGCGGTCGACGGCCCACTCGCGGAGGTGCGCGGGCTGCGGCCGCACGAGACGGCATACGAAGGCGTCGCACAACACCTGCCCACGGTCTGGGTCGCGGTCCGCGCCAGCCTGCGCGCGGTGCTCGACGAGACCAGCCTCGCGGAGACATTCTCCGGCGACCTGCCCGATCACGTGCGCTCCCTCGCCGAGACCCCGGACGCGTGGGAGAGCCGATGACCGAGAGCACCCAGCAGGACGTCGACACGACCGGCACCGGCCTCGACCCCGACGAGCTGGCAACGACCCTGCGCGTCCTCGCCCAGCTGCCCGACCTCGACGCCGACGACCCGGCGATCCAGGCGGTGAAGCGCGCTACCGGCCGGATGTACAAGCAGATCCGCAAGGCCCGCCGCCGTGAGGCCAAGGCGCCACTCGTCGCCCACGACGAGGCGATCCTTGCCAAGACGGCCACCGGCTCGCCGATGCGCATCGACGACGAGACCAAGGGGATCCTGCTCGAGGTCCCGCCCGTCGGCACGACCGTCGGCGAGCTCATCACGCCCCGCGGCTGCTACATCTGCAAGGACGACTACACGACCGTCGACGCGTTCTACCACTGGCTGTGCCCGACCTGCGCCGCGAAGTCCCACGCCAAGCGGGTCCAGCGTGCCGACCTCACCGGCAAGCGCGCGCTGCTCACCGGCGGCCGCGCCAAGATCGGCATGTACATCGCGCTCATGCTGCTGCGCGACGGCGCCCACCTCACGATCACGACGCGCTTCCCGCACGACGCCGCCCGCCGGTTCGCGGCGCAGGAGGACAGCGCGGACTGGATCGACCGGCTCAAGGTCGTCGGCATCGACCTGCGCGATCCCACCCAGGTCGTCGCGCTCGCCGACGAGGTCGCTGCCGCGGGGCCGCTCGACATCCTCATCAACAACGCCGCCCAGACGGTGCGCCGCTCGCCGGGCTCCTACTCCCACCTCGTCGACGGCGAGCAGGTGCCGCTCGAACGCGACGTGCGCTACCCCGAGCTCGTGACCTTCGACCGGATCAGCGAGGCCCACCCGGCGAACCTCCTCGGCACCCTGCGCGACACCAAGGTCGCCCACCACGAGGGGGAGTCCGAGGAGGACGCCGCCCGCTCGCTCGCCCAGCGCACCGCCGCGTCGATGACCGAGATGGCCCTCACCGCCGGGCACGCCAGCCTCGACCGGCACCTCGCCGGCACGGCCGTCGACGCCGGCGGGCTGCTGCCCGACACCCAGACCAACAACTCCTGGACCCAGGTCGTCGACGAGGTCGACCCGCTCGAGCTCCTCGAGGTCCAGCTCTGCAACTCCACGGCGCCGTTCATCCTCGTGTCCCGGCTGCGGCCGGCCCTGCGCGCGGCGGTGCAGGGTGGCGCGAGGCGTGCCTACGTCGTCAACGTCTCGGCGATGGAGGGCCAGTTCTCGCGCCGCTACAAGGGTGCCGGGCACCCGCACACCAACATGGCCAAGGCCGCGCTCAACATGCTCACCCGCACGAGCTCGGGGGAGATGTTCGAGACCGACCGCATCCTCATGACCGCCGTCGACACCGGTTGGATCACCGACGAGCGGCCGCACCACGAGAAGCTCCGCATCGCCGCCGAGGGCTGGCACGCCCCGCTCGACCTCGTCGACGGCGCCGCCCGCGTCTACGACCCGATCGTGCGCGGCGAGGCGGGCGAGGACCTCTACGGCCACTTCCTCAAGGACTACGAGCCGAGCCCCTGGTGAGGTGACCGGCGCGCGAGGTGCGCGTCTTCGGTATGCCGCGCGGACGGCATACCGCTGCCGCGTCCGTATGCCGGCCGCGCACTGCGGGTGCGCGCGGGCGCCGCGCGTGGTCGGGAGCACCCCTCGACCTCTGGCAGAATGGTCCGCTGTACACCTTCCGCGCCGGAGTCTCCGGCGGCGGATACCTACCCCGGGTGACGGCACCCCGCACGAGTCGCGTGCGGTCTCGCCGCGCTCACAACCGAACGGAGACCACACTCGTGGCCGTCAAGATTCGTCTCAAGCGGATGGGCAAGATCCGCACCGCCATCTACCGCGTCGTCGTCATGGACTCGCGCACCAAGCGCGATGGCCGCGCGATCGAGGAGATCGGCAAGTACGACCCCAACCAGGAGCCCTCGCTCGTCGAGATCGACATGGAGCGCGCGGACTACTGGGTGGCCCAGGGGGCGCAGCCGACCGAGGCCGTCGCCGCCCTGCTCAAGCTCTACAAGGACGGCACCCTGAAGGTCGCCGAGGCCAAGCCGAGCAAGAAGGACCTCTACGAGGCCGCCGTCGCCGCCGCGGGCACGTCCGAGGGTGACGACACCTCCGGCGCCACCACGGCGAAGAAGAAGGCCTCCAAGAAGGCCGACGCCGCGGTCGAGACCGAGGTCGCCAACGACGCGAAGGCCGACGCCGACGCGGCCAAGGACGCCAAGGCCGACGCTGACGCCGAGGTTCCCGCGGAGACCGCGGCCGAGGCCGAGCAGGCCGCCGCGTTCGCCGACACCACCCCCGACTCGGTCGAGACCGCCGACAAGGCCGGCGAGGCCGACGTCGTCGAGTCGCCCGCCGAGGCCACCCCGGCGACGGAGACCACCGAGGCCGCCGAGGCCGAGGGCGAGGACGCCAAGGACGCGAAGGCGGACAAGGACACCGACCTGCCCAAGGGTGCCGCCGCGGCGCTCGAGGACGGCTCGGCTCCCGAGGGCTACATCATCAAGGGCAACAAGGACTCGATGAAGTTCCACGAGCCCGACGGCCAGTGGTACGACCAGACCGTCGCCGAGGTCTGGTTCAAGACCGCCGCTGACGCCGAGGCCGCCGGCTTCGTCAAGGCAGGGTCCTGACCGTGCTCGAGGAGGCGCTGGAGCACCTCGTCACCGGCATCGTCGACCACAAGGACGACGTCGCCGTGAAGCGCAAGGAGCTCCGTCGCGGCGAGATCATCGAGGTGCGCGTGCACCCTGACGACCTCGGTCGGGTCATCGGCCGCTCCGGTCGCACGGCCAGCGCACTGCGCACCGTGATGACCGCGCTCGCCGGCGGCCGCCAGGTCCGGATCGACATCGTCGACACCGACCGGGTCCGCTGAGCACTCACGATCCGCACCTCGCACCATCCGTCACCCCTTTTGGGGGACGGCGAGAAACGGCTCCCGAACAAGAGATCAGTTCTCTTGCTCGGGAGCCGTTTCTCGTGTTCGGGGTCGGGCGAACTACGGTTGCCCGTATGCCGCGTCCTGCTGAGTCCCTGCTCGTCGCCCGCATCGGCAAGCCCCATGGGCTGCGCGGTGAGGTGACGGTGCAGGTGCACACCGACGACCCGGCGGGCCGGTTCGTGCCGGGAGCGGTGTATGACACCGAGGCGGCGGCCGGGACCGGTGTTCCGCGACGACTCACCATCGCCTCGGCGCGCAAGCATCGCGAGATCTGGCTGCTCGGGTTCGAGGAGATCCCGGACCGGACGGGCGCTGAGTCGCTGCGCGGCACGCGCCTCGTCACGAACCCGTCGGCGGACGGGGGCGACTCCGGCAGCGACGGATCCGGCAGCGACGGATCCGACGGCGTCGACGGTGCCGACGAGGGCTTCTACGAGCACGACCTCGTCGGCCTCACCGTCGTCCGCCCGGCGGGGGAGGCGATCGGCGAAGTGACCGGGCTGACGGTCGGCGCGGCGCAGGACCTGCTCGAGGTGCGCCTCACCGGCGGTCGAGATGTGCTCGTGCCGTTCGTCGAGGCGCTCGTGCCCGAGGTCGACCTCGACGCCGGTCGTGTCGTCGTCGACGCGCCGCCCGGGCTGTTCGACCTCGACGAGTCCTGAGCGAGAAGGGCATTCACGACATGCGACTCGACGTCGTCTCGATCTTCCCCGACTACCTCGCACCCCTCGACCTCTCGCTCATCGGCAAGGCCCGGCGCGACGGGCTGCTCGACCTGCACGTCCACGACCTGCGCGACTTCACGCACGACCGGCACCGCACCGTCGACGACACCCCCTATGGCGGGGGAGCGGGCATGGTGATGAAGCCGCAGCCGTGGAGTGAGGCGCTGGATCACGTTCTCGCACAAGGGAAGTCGATCGACGCCACCGGGCGGCGGCGCGTCCCGACCCTCATCGTTCCCGGCCCCGGTGGGGAGCCGTTCACCCAGGCCATCGCGCGCGAGCTCGCCGACGAGCCGTGGCTCGCGTTCGCGTGCGGCCGCTACGAGGGCATCGACGAGCGTGTCTACGAGTGGGCGGGGGAGCGGATGCCGGTGCGCGTCCTCTCTCTCGGCGACTACGTCCTCAACGGCGGGGAGGTCGCGGTGCTCGCCATGGTCGAGGCGATCGCCAGGCTCCTGCCCGGGGTCATCGGCAATGCCGAGTCGCTCGTCGAGGAGTCGCACGAGGACGGGCTGCTCGAGTACCCCGTCTACACCAAGCCCGCGACGTGGGACGGCCGCGAGGTGCCCGAGGTCCTGCTCGGCGGCAACCACGCGGCCATCGCGACGTGGCGCCACCAGCAGCGCGTCGAGCGCACCGCCGCCCGTCGGCCCGACCTGCTGCCGCCGGCCGCCGCGACGAGCGCGCTCGGCGAGCTCGAGGAGCGCGTCGCGACACCGGCCGACGCCCCCGACCTGCAGGTGCTCACGCGCGCCTGCTGGGCGCCGGAGTTCGCGCGCTACGGCATGTTCGGCGCCGGCGAGGAGGACCTCGACGAGGTGCGCGACGGCATACAGCACTGGGACACGCGCGTCTGGCGACGCGACGGCGCGCTCCTCGCGTCCGTGCGGGTGCGCCCGCACCCCGACGAGGACAGCGCGTGGCAGATCGGGCGGCTCATGGTGGCGCCGTACCTCCAGGGCCGCGGCCTCGGCCGCGAGCTGCTCGCGTATGCCGAGTCGCTGGCTCCCGAGGACGTCCGCACCTTCTGGCTCAACACCGGCGCGAAGTCGACCGAGAACCTGCGGATGTACCGCAAGGCCGGTTACCGGGTGCGGCCCGGCGAGGGCGCCTTCCCCGGCACCGTCGACCTCACCAAGCGGCGCCCTGCCTCGCCTCCCTCCTCGTCCTCGTGAGTCGCGGAAGCAGGCAGTCGCGGACCGATGTCGCCGCGACCTACGACGTCGTCGCCGACGACTATGCCGACCACTTCCCGTCCACCGAACCGGAACAGCCGGCTGACATCGCGATGATCGACCGGTTCACCGCCCTCGTGGGACCGGGTGGGGCGGTGCTCGACGCCGGCTGCGGCGCGGGTCGGATGCTGCCCGTGCTGGCGTGTGCCGGGGTGCGGCCGGTCGGCGCAGACCTGGCGCCCGGGATGGTCCGTCGCGCTCGCACGGATCACCCCGAGTTCGACGTGCAGGTGGCGAGCAACGATGCGCTTCCGTTCTCCGACAACGCTTTTGACGGTGTCTTTGCGTGGTACTCGACGATCCACACGCCCGACGGCGTGCTGCCGACGATGCTCCACGAGCTCGGCCGGGTGCTGCGACCGGGTGGGGTGCTGCTCGTCGCCTTCCAGACCGGGGTCGGGATGCAGGACGCCGGCCGGGCCTACCGAGCACTCGGGTACGACGTCGAGCTGGTGCGGCACCTGCGCACCGCCGACGTCATGTCGCGATGGTTGGCGCAGGCCGGGATCCGCGAGGTGGCCCGCCTCGACCGTGAGGCTGCCGGCGACGAACGGGACGGCCAAGCGGTGCTGATCGGACGGCATACGGGCGAGACCCCGGTAGCCTCGCCTGCGTGACGACCCCGCCGCTCAACCCGCCGGACCTGCGCGCCGCCCACGACCGGCTCTCGCGCCAACTGCGGATCGTCGGCGGCATCGCGACGGCAGTGCTCGTCGGGTTCGCGCTGTTGCTCGGTGTCGTCCTGTTGGCGGCCGAGAGCTGGGTCACGGGGCTCATCGTGGCTCTCGCCATCGTGGCTTTCGAAGGTGCGCTCATCGCGTTCTCGGCCGCGCGCGACCGCAAGGTCGGAGGCCCGGCCGGCCCCGGAGCCTCCAGCCTCGGGCAGGTCGTGACGACCGCGCCGCCCCCGCAGGTGTGGGAGGCCGTGTATGCCGCCCTGCGCGCCGAGGGTTTCGGCGCGCAGGGGCTGTCGGACCCGCTGACGGTGCAGGCGAGCCGGTCGCTGTCGATGATGAGCTACGGCGACGCGATCACGGTCCGGCTCGAGCCGAACGGTCACGGGCGCGGGCTCGTGACGGTCTGGGCGCGGCCGTCGTTCCCGATGCAGTGGCTGGCCTACGGCCGGAACCGGCGGTTCGCCAACGCGATCCTCCGGGCGGTCCCGGGTGTGCACGAGACGGCTCGCCAGCCGCGCCCTCGCTCGCAAGCCTGATCGATCCGGCTGGGGAAGCATGCCCCGGCTCGCGAGCCGGATTGAGCACGGCGCCTCCGAGGCGCGTCACCACGGCTAGGGGCGCAGGCGCTCGCGCAGGTCCGCCGGCAGCAGCCTGGCCGCGTCGATGAGCTGCCCGGCGACGACCGCCGTCGTCGTCTGCGCCGCCATGATCCCGAGGAGCACGAGCACCTGCGCCGCCGCGGCCTGGGCCGGCGACCCGCCACCGAGCAGCACCCCGATGAACGCGCCCGGCAACGTCACGACCCCCGCCGTGCGCACCTGGTCGAGCCCGGGGATGAGCGCCTCGGGCAGCCGCCGGTGGGTGATCTCGTCGATGGCCTGGGCGCGGGTCATGCCGAGAGAGAGCGCCGCGTCGTACTGGCCGGTCTCCTCGCGCAGCGCCGCGAAGGCCCGGCGCCCGACGAGGGTGTGGCCGTTCATCGTGTTGCCGAGGATGATGCCGACGACCGGGATGAGCGCGATGCCCTCGAGCGGGACCGTCCGCGTCACCAGGATGATCGTCACGACCGGCAGCAGCCCGGCCGCCATGGCCAGCGTCGCCCACGGCCATGCGCCCACCGCCTCCACCCGCCGCGTCGTCGTCACGACCGCGACGCCGAACATGAAGCACAGCAGCAGCACCGACAGCCACAGCGAGCGCGCCACCGCCGTGATGACGAGCGCCGCCAGTCCCAGCTGGAGCACCGCCCTCCCGGCCGCCACGACAGTGGAACCCGGCCGCGGAAGCCGCCCCACGGCATACATCACGAGCGTCAGCGCGAGAAGCGCGACGCACGCGATGGCGACCGGCCACCCGGGTTCGATGCTCACCCGCCCACGCTAGGGCCTCGCGCCCACACCGCCGTTGTCACCGCGCCCAACGAAGGGAGTCCCGCCCGTCGCGCGCACGACCGGCTGACCGCCGTCGCGATTTCTCGGTATGCCGGGTGCTCTGGCAGACTTGTTCCTCGCGTGTCGTCGTCATGACGGCCCCCGCCACAGGGGGAGTGCGACAGCGCGGCCCCACGGGCCCGCGCCGAGCATGAGGCCGGACGAGGCGCACCACTCCAGACAGCAGCACCACCTTCTTCGTGGGTGACCTGTGGCACCGCACAGAAAGCGAATGCACCATGCAGCGTTTCGACGAGATCGACAAGGCCTCCCTCAAGGAGGTTCCGGACTTCCGCGCCGGTGACACCGTCAACGTCCACGTCAAGGTCGTCGAGGGCACCCGCTCCCGTATCCAGCAGTTCAAGGGCGTCGTCATCCGTCGTCACGGTGGCGGCATCGGCGAGACCTTCACGGTCCGCAAGGTCTCCTTCGGTGTCGGTGTCGAGCGCACCTTCCCGCTCCACACGCCGATCATCGACCACATCGAGGTCGTCACCCGCGGTGACGTCCGCCGCGCGAAGCTCTACTACCTGCGCGACCTGCGCGGCAAGGCCGCCAAGATCAAGGAGAAGCGCGAGACGTCGCAGCCTGCCGGCTGAGCGTCCGCTCTCCGCACAGGCCGGGCGACTAGCATCGTCGCGATGACGTCTCCGGCCACACCCGACACCGACCCGGTCCCCGCCTCCACGGCGACGGCCGGGTCGAGTCGTGCCCGGCACCGGCTGCCCGTGCTCCTTGCCGTCGGTGTGCTCGTCGTCATGCTCGTGCGTGCCTTCCTCGCGCAGCCGTATGCCGTGGCGAGCGCGTCGATGTCACCCGGCCTCGCGGAGGGGGAGAGGGTGCTGGCCGTCAAGGTCGGTCAGCCGTCGGTCGGTGACGTGGTCGTCGCCGACGTGACCGAGGCCTGGCCCGGTCCGGACCGCGCGTCCTACACCGACGACGGTCTCATCGGGCGCTCACTGTCCTCGGCCTCGGCGGCGCTCGGGATCGACCTCGGTGAGCAGTCCGTCCTCGGGCGGGTTGTCGCGACCGGAGGAGACAAGGTCACCTGCTGCACCGACGGGCGGCTCAGCGTCAACGGCACGGCGGTCGGCGCACGGCTCCCCGCCAACGCTGCCCCGTTCGAGGTGACCGTGCCCCCGGGCCGCTACTTCCTGCTCAGCGACAACCCCGACGAGGCCAACGACTCGCGCACCCATGTCGGTGCCGGCTCGGTCAGCACCGACGGCACCGTGCCGGCGAGCGCCATCATCGGCACGGTGGCCACCCGGATCTGGCCGGTGGGGCGCATGGGTAGCCTGTCCGGGCCCGACGCCCTCGGCGCGACCAGCGCCGCGCACGGCAGGTCCATCCCCACCAAGCCCTCCACCACCGAGCCCTGAGAGCGGGACACGTGATGACGAGCCACGAGGCCCGGTTCGACCCGGGCCCAGCCGACCGCGACGGCGCGCGAGGGCCCGATGACCTCGACCACCCGTTCGAGGGATACGGGCCCGGGCCGGATGCCTCCGGGTTGGAGGCCCCAGGGCCGAACGGGCCCGAGGAGCCCGGTCGGGGGCGCTCGGCGATGGGTGCGCTCGGCGCCGCGGTGCGCGAGTTCGTCGTCGTCGTCGCGATGGCGCTCGCACTGTCGTTCGTCGTCAAGACGTGGCTCGTGCAGGCGTTCTACATCCCGTCCGGCTCGATGGAGGACACGCTCATCGTCGACGACCGGGTCGTCGTCAACAAGCTCGTCCCCGACACTGTCGACCTGCAGCGCGGCGACGTCGTCGTCTTCGAGGACCCGGCGGACTGGCTGGCGCCGATCCCCGAGGTGAGCCACGGCCCCGTCCGCGACGGGATCGAGCGGGTCCTGACCTTCGTCGGCCTCCTCCCGAACACGTCCGACGACCACCTCATCAAGCGGGTCATCGGCATGCCGGGCGACCGCGTCGTCTGCTGCGACTCGCAGGGACGCCTCACGATCAACGGCGCCCCGATCACCGAGCCGTACATCAAGCCCGGTGACGTCGCCAGCTCGATCAGCTTCGACATCACCGTTCCCGCGGGCAAGGTCTGGGTCATGGGCGACCACCGCAGCGACTCCGAGGACTCGCGCTACCACGACCCGGACGGCACCGGCGAGCAGGGCTCGGTCCCGATCGACAAGATCACCGGCCGCGCCGTCGCCATCGTCTGGCCGTTCGACCGGGCGGGCTGGCTGCGTCGCCCGGAGGCGACGTTCGCGACCGTGCCCCCTCCCGGTCAGGTGACGCAGCGCGAGTCCACCGGCTCGCCGTCGCCCAGCGGCACTCCCTGAACCTCTTGACCCTGACCTCCTGACCCCTGACCGTCCGCAGGCCTCGACCGCCCGCACTCCCGAGAGCTCAGCACCACCCGTCATGCCCCCCGCAGTCCGCCAGCGCAAACCCAGCCTGCGGGTCGAGCGTGCCCTGCAGCGCGACGGCTACCGGCTGCTCGCGGGCATGGACGAGGTGGGACGCGGCGCCCTCGCCGGTCCCGTCACGGTCGGCGTCGTCGTCATCGACGAGACCTGCCGCTCGGCCCCGCAGGGGGTGCGCGACTCCAAGCTGCTGCAGCCGCACGTCCGCGAGGCGATGGTTCCGCGGATCCGGCGGTGGGCGCACGCCCACGCGGTCGGGCACGCCTCGCCCGCCGAGATCGACGAGATCGGCATCATCGCGGCGCTTCGCCTTGCCGGGCGCCGGGCGCTCGCCCAGCTCGCCGTCGTCCCCGACCTCGTCATCCTCGACGGCAACCATGACTGGCTCACCGAGCCCGACGAGGTCGGTCTGCTCGCATTCGCCGGTGACGGCGGGGGCGCCGACGGCGGTGCCGGTGGTGCTGCCGGCTCTGGTGGCGGAGGTGGCGGAGCCGGGCCGCACAGCCCGCCGGTGACGACCATGATCAAGGCGGACCTGAAGTGCTCCTCCGTCGCCTCGGCCAGCGTCCTCGCCAAGGTCGAGCGCGACCGGATCATGGTCGACCTCGCAGGCGAGCACACGGCATACGGCTGGGAGCTCAACAAGGGGTATGCCGCGCCCGAGCACCTCGGTGCCCTCCGCGAGCACGGACCCAGCGAGCTGCACCGGCGCTCGTGGCGCCTCCCCGGGACCGTGCCCGACGACGTCATGGGTGATGATGTCGGGAGCGGGACGGTCGACGCCGTCCGCGTCGAGCCGGTCGCCGCCGAGGCGCCCGCGCCGACCCTGACCACGAGCGAGCCGACGTACGACGAAGGACACCAATGAGCGCCGAGGACCTCGAGAAGTACGAGAGCGAGATGGAGCTCGCCCTCTACCGGGAGTACCGCGACGTCGTCGGACTGTTCTCGCACGTCGTCGAGACCGAGCGCCGCTTCTACCTGTGCAACTCCGTCGACGTGAAGGTGCGCAGCGACGGCGGCGAGGTGTTCTTCGACGTGACGATGCAGGACGCCTGGGTGTGGGACATCTACCGGCCCGCGCGGTTCGCCAAGCAGGTGCGGGTCGTGACGTTCAAGGACGTCAACGTCGAGGAGCTCGCGAAGTCCGACCTCGAGCTGCCCAAGGGCGAGTTCTGAGGCGGTTCTCGCCGCGCTGAGCACGGTTCGTCGTCCACAGGCGACGACCTCGCGCCCCGTCGTCCACAGGCGGACGGGTCCGTGGTGGCGCGGTGGGCGAGTGAGAGCCGACGCTGCTCGGCATGGACGGACTGCACGGGACCCGGGCGCTGGGTCGCTACGGCGAGGAGCTCGCGGCGCGCTACCTGCGTGAACGCGGGCTGGAGATCATCGCGCGCAACTGGACCTGTCCGGACGGAGAGCTCGACCTCATCGCGCGTGACGGCGACTGTCTCGTCGTCTGCGAGGTCAAGACGCGTCGCGGGACCGGAGTCGGTGACCCGCTCGAGGCGGTGACCTGGGACAAGGTGCGGCGACTGCGACGGCTCACCGCGGCATACCTGCGCGAGCGGCCCGAGCCCGTGCGGGAGGTGCGCATCGACGTCATCGGCGTGCTCGCCCGTCGCGGCCAGCGCCCTGTGTTGCGGCACGTCGAGGCGGTGGGGTCGTGAACGCCCGGCTCGGACGGACGCTCTCGGTCGCGCTCACCGGCCTCGACGGCGTCCTCGTCGAGGTCGAGGCGCACATCTCGGCACAGCTGCCGCACTTCAGCGTCACCGGCCTGCCCGACAAGGCGTGCAGCCAGGCACCGGACCGCATCCGCTCGGCCGCCGCCACGAGCGGCTGCCCGCTGCCGCCGCATCGCATCACGGCGAACCTGTCACCGGCCGCGATCCCCAAGGTGGGGACGGGCTTCGACATCGCGATCGCTCTCGCGGTGCTCGCCGCGGCAGACGTGGTCGACGCCCACCGGATCCGTGACGTCGTCCACCTCGGTGAGCTCGGCCTCGACGGGTCGGTGCGCGGCGTGCGCGGCGTCCTGCCCGCGGTGCTCGCGGCCGCCCGGGTCGGAGTGCGGCACGTCGTCGTGCCACCTGAGAACGTCGCCGAGGCGCAGCTCGTCGACGGGATCAGCGTCCATGCCGCGCCGGACCTTCGGACCCTCGTCTCCTGGTATGCCGTCCGTGCCGGCGTCGACCCGCTTCCGGTCGCCGAGCCGGTCACCGGCGAAGGGGGTGCGAGCCGGCGTTCGGTCGACCTGGCCGACGTCGTGGGCCAGGACGAGGCGAGGAACGCCCTCGAGCTCGCGGCGACGGGGGAGCACCACGTCCTGTTCAACGGGCCACCCGGCGTCGGCAAGACCATGCTGGCCGAACGGCTCGTGACGATCCTGCCGCCACTCACCCGAGAGCAGGCGTTGCAGACCCACGCCATCCGCTCGCTCACCGGCGACGAGGTCGGTGGCGGTGGGCTCGACCTCACCCCGCCGTTCGTCGCGCCCCACCACAGTGCCTCGGTCGCCTCCGTCATCGGGGGCGGGTCGGGTTTCGTGCACCCCGGGGCGGTGTCCCGAGCCCATTGCGGCGTGCTCTTCCTCGACGAGGCGTGCAATGGAAAGTGCACCTCCTTCTCCAAGGAGGTCACTGATGGACACGAACAAGAGCGCGGCGCGGGGCCGTCCTGGGCCGCATGCGCGGCCGGG
Source organism: Knoellia remsis (assembly GCF_003002895.1). Classification (GTDB taxonomy): domain Bacteria; phylum Actinomycetota; class Actinomycetes; order Actinomycetales; family Dermatophilaceae; genus Knoellia; species Knoellia remsis. The sequence continues at coordinate 119,093 of NZ_PVTI01000002.1, forward strand.
GCGGGCAACGAGGTCGGTGGTGTATCCGGCGTTCACGCGGACTGGTCCGGCCGAGCCGCTGCCCGAGACGAAGCCGATCTACCTGTATCTGCGGTTGTCGAAGTATCACAAGGACAAGGCGGATGCGATCGAGCGGCAGCGTATCGACCTGACCCGGAAGCTGGCGGCCGAGGGTGGCTGGACGGTGATGGGTGAGTACATCGACAACGACTCGGCGAGCAAGTCTGCGGTCAAGACCCGGAAGGGGTGGCGGCAGCTCAATCAGGACATCCAGGTCGGGCAGGTGCCGGCGTTGGCGTTCTGGAAGTTGGATCGGACGAACCGGATCGCGGCGCGGATCATGGAGTGGATCGCGCAGTGTCAGCAGGCGGGTGTCTACCTGGTCTCGCATCAGGACAGCGCCAGTGAGCTGAACACTGCGACGGCGGGCGCGAAGCTGGTGACGGGGATCAAGGCGCTGCTTGCGGAGGTCGAGACGGACTCGATGAGTGAACGACAGCTCGCCTCGAAGCGGCATCTGGCCGAGGCAGGCTTCTTCCACGGCGGCACGGTCCCGTTCGGGTGGTCGGCCGGTCCGCGGGTGGTGGATGAGTTGGGCCGTTCGGGGCGGAGGCTGGTGCCGCATCCGGTGGAGCATCCGGCGTTGCGGGATGCGGTGGACATGGTGCTGGCCGGGAAGAGCTTGGCGCAGATCGGCCGGTTCTGGCAGGACCGGTATGGGATCACGACGGCCAAGGGTGGTCCGGTGTGGGAGTCCACGATCTACCGGTCGTTGGTGTCTCCGCGGATGATCGGGTACCGGATGCGGCAGGTTCCCGAGCATCAGCGCGGGGTGAAGATCGACCTGCTCGACTACATCGCCCGTGATGGGTCCGGGGAGCCGGTGATCGCGCAGGAGCCGGTGTGTGACCGGGCGACGTGGCTGCGGGTGCGCGGGTTGTTGGAGCAGGCGAAGACCTCGAAGACGCGACGGCCGTGGGGGTCGCACGAGTGGCTGCTGACGGGTCTGCTGCATTGCCAGTGCGGGTCGCGGCTGTACGGGTTGCAGAAGTACCGCACCAAGGCGTCCGGGGAGAAGGTGAAGGCGTACGAGTACCGGTGTCAGGCGAACCGGGTGCGCGGGCCGGGCAACTGCTCGGGCGGCTGCACCGTGAACGCGGCCAATGCGGAGGCGTTCGTGCTGGGCTGGTTCTTCTCGCAGATCACCGATGACGCGCTGGCGCGGGCGCGGGCTCGCCGCCGCGCGGCCCGTTCGGATGCGGGGATCATCGAGGTGCTGGCACAGCTCGATGAGGCCAAGGCCGAGCGGGACGTGTTGGTGGGCAAGCAGGGCACGGGCGAGTACCGGGGGGCGATGGTGACGGTGCTGCTGTCGCTGATCGAGGATGCGCAGACCCGTGTGGATGCGTTGCAGCGGCGCCTGGATGCGCTGGAGCTGGACGAGGTGCCGATCGAGGACGGCCCATCCTTGATCGCGTCGTGGCAGGAGCGGGACATCAAGGAGAAGCGCGCGTATCTGCGGCGGCTGATCCACCGCGTCGACGCGCTGCCGGTCAAGGCGCCGATCGAGGAGCGGTTGCGGATCGTTCCGATCGAGTGAGGGTGTCGGCGACCTGCGCGGCATCGAGCATCGTCGCGACCTCCTCGATCACGTCGTCCGAGGCGGGCTGGGTGGTGCGCCGGATCGTCCCGGCGCACCACCCGGCCGCGAACGCGGGATAGGCCGGTTCGCCGACGAGCGGGTTCAGCTCGTCGGCGGGCGGGCAACCCGGGTCGGTGGTCATTGCTCGTCCCTGGCGATCGCGGCGAAGAACTCATCCTCAGCATGCCGGCGCTGTTCGACGTCGGCGATCACGAAGTCCACGAACTCGCTTTCGCGGTCGGCGATGATGACGTCTTCGACCGGCGGTGCGGGTTTCTCGCCGGGCCAGGTGGTCTGGCGGGTAGGGCGGTCGCGGTCCAGGCGGGTGCCGGAGGCGGCGACCCATTCGCGTAGCCGGTTGCGGGCGTCGGCGAAGTCGCGGTGCCAGCCCAGCGGGGCGCTGCCGCTCATGTCGGGGTCGTAGGCGCACAGCCAGTGCAGGTGCAGTGCGGACAGTTCCCACACCAGCTCGGGGTGGTGGTGCCAGAACGGTGGGATCACGCTGGCCGGGAGCCCGTAAGTGGTGCGCAGCCATCGGACCCACCGGTTCAGCTCGAACCACTCGACCTCGGCATCGTCGGCGGTGAGCAGGTTCCAGTTGATCGGGTGCGGAGGCTCGGCGACCAGCGGATCGTTCTCGGCGACGAGGTTGTCCTCGTCCAGGTCGTCGGGCTCCTCGTCCAGGTCTTCGGGGTCCGGGGTGTGCTCGGTCATCGCTCTGCCCACCCTTCACATGCTGATCGCCGGCGCGGTGCTGGCCGGTCGGCGGTCGGGCGGATCGAACGCGGTCGCGTCCCGCTCGGCGGCCCGTGCGGTCGCGGTGTGCACGGGTGCGCTCTGTTCGGGGCCGGTGTGGCGCTTGCTGCGGTCCACGTCGTAGCGGGTGTAGGCGGTGTCGTGCCCGATCCCGGTGACCACGAACACCTCGCCTTCCATGCCGGTGTCACCCTTGGGGAACGTGCGGAGGAAGCCCTGGGCGATGAACCGGTCGCCGGGGACGTAGTTGTCCATGATCCGCTGCACGTTGTCGTCGTAGGCGACGAAGGTGGCGAAGGTCTTGCCGAGGTCGGTGAACGAGCCGTCTTCCTCGCGGTGCTTGCGTTCCTGCCCGAACCGCACCTTCACGTACGGGGCGCCGTCCTGGGTCTCCAGCTCTCGCGGCTCTTTGGCGATGAACCCTCGTATCGAGGGCCGCGCGTTGATCGACATGCTGTGCTCCTGCCTGTCTCAGGCCGCGTCAACGGTGCGCGGCTACACCAGGCAGGTGCACCACCCTGCCCCGGCCGATCAGGTGTCGGCGGGGCGACGCAGCAATGACTCGATGGCCCCGCGGTCCTTGCCGAGCTGGTCGGCGTCGGGGCGAGTGGGCCAGGCGCGCAGGTCGGTCACGATCGGCGGCGCCGAGCGCAGCAGGGTGATGCCAGTGCCGAACGGCAAGGTCCGAATGCGGTCCGGCGGCAGGATCGACACCCGCCGGACCGACCGCTGGTTCGACCTCGTGCCGTGATCGCCAAGGGTCACCGAGTCGGTGTACTCGTCGCGTTCGCCGATGAGGGAGGAGAGGTCTTGGAGGTCACGGGAGTTGGAGGCGCCGCCGAGGATGATCTTCACGATGCTGGCGTCCCAGATCGCGCCGGCGGCGTTGTCGCCCCACTTCTCCCGCGCCTGGGCGAGCGACTGGAGGACGGGCAGGCAGGTGATGCCGGTGCCGCCGCCTTCGGCCATCAGCGTCGGCAGCGAGGGCAGGGGTGAGAGGTTGCCGATCTCGTCCAGGGCCAGCAGGAGGGGCGGGTCGAGGCGGGCGCCGGGTGAGCGGGCGGCGAGGCGGCGTGCGGCTTCCACGAGGTCTTCCACGAATGCCGCCACGAGGGACGCGGACGCTCCGGCGCCGGCGCCGGTCGCCAAGAGAAACAGGGTGCCGCGCTGTTGGAGGAAGGCTTCGGGGTCGAAGTCCTCGCCCTCGCGCGGAGTCACTGCGTCGAGGACGCGCGGGTCGGCCAATGCTGAGAGCGCGAGGGAGACGCCCTGCCAGATGGAGTCGCGGGTCTTGGGGTCGGAGTCGATCATCGCGCCGAGGGAGTCGGCCCATCCGGTGGCTGCGCCGGGGTGGTTGGTGAGGACGGCGACGGCTTCGGCGGCGATGGAGGGGTCCAGGGTCCAACGGAACAGCTCGGCGGGTGGCCGGTGGTCGAGGGCGGCGGCGTGCAGCAGTGCTTGGAGGGCGGTGCGGGTCTTGCCTTCCCAGAACCCGCCCGACTCCACGCCGCCGCTGCTGAGTCCGGTACCTGAGGCGAGTCCGGTGGCGCGGATCATCGCCGTCAGCGGGTCCTCGCACCCGCGTACCGGGGACCACCGCAACCCCGACGGCACCCCTTCGGCGAGGTGCTGGGGGTCGAACACTCCCACCGGCCGGCCGTCCTGCTGCCGGGCTCTCAGGGTGGCGGTGAGGTTGTCCGGCCGCGTCGATGTGGTGACGACCGCGCCCGGTGCGTCCAAGATGGCATTGATGACGACGTGCAGCCCTTTGCCGGAGCGGGGCGGGCCGAGCAGCAGGATCGAGTCCTCCACCGATGCCCACACCTGCTTGCCGTGGCTGGTGCCCAGCAGGTACCCGACATCGGACGGAGCCGGCTCCTTCACCGAGGGGCGCAGCGTTCCGGCACGGCGCAGCAGCGCCTTGCCGGAGGCCGTCTGGCTGACCTCGTGGCCGGTGGCGGTGCCGGCCAGGCGGCGGGGGTCGGTCTCGGTCTTGCGGGTGTGACGGCGCAGCCGCACCCACACCCACCCGCCACCCACGCATAGCCCTGCGAGCAGGAGGCCGGTGACGATCCAGTAGGCGGCCGGGTTCAGCCCGTCCGCCTGGAGCGCGGCGGCGGGGTCGCCGGGGTTGAACAGCACCCCGAGCCCCGACGCCGGCCCCGCGGCAGGCTGTGGGCTGCGGGTGAGGAACGCTGCCACGCTGCCGGAGGCGCGCAAGATCAAGGCCACGCCGAACATGCCGACCAGGCCGATGAGGGCGGCGTTGGTCAGCTCGTCCCCGAACGAGCCGGTCTGTCGGCCCTGCGGGCTGCTCATGGCACCCGCCTGACCACAGTCGTGCCGGAAATAAGCCCGTAGAGGATGACCTCACCCCGACCTTCGTCCAGCGCGGCTTCGGGCTGGCGCCGGTCGAGCAGGGCGCGGGCGGCCCCGGTTCCGGTGGCGTCGGTGTGGGCGACGATCACGGCAACGGCGATGTCCTCACCGGGCACGAACCCCTCCCCGGTGACCTCGACCAGCGCCGGCGGCTCGTGCTGCGTGGTGTGCTTGGCGCGGCGTGCCCGCCGCGTCTGCGGCGCTGCCGTGTCGTCGTCGTGTGGTGGTGGGGTGGGTTTGCGGGCGCGGATGAGGTCGGTGAACACGGTCCCGTCGACCTCGCGGACCTCGATCCGCACCGCGACGGTGCGGTCCTTGGTCACCGCGTCCAGCAGCGGCCCGAAGCTGCTGCGCATCCACTCCTCGCCCGCCGCGGGTGGCGGGACCGCGGTCCCGTCGATGGTGACGTCCAGAGTGCCCGTCTCGGTGACGGTGATGAGGACGTGGGGCAGCATCACCGGTGTCTCGTCGGGCTGCTGGGATGGGGTGCGGTGGAGTGGGTTGCGTCCGCTCATGACTGACCGCCCAGGTAGCGGGCGTCGGTCCGGAACAGCTCCAGCTCGACCGGATGGAGCTGATGCTGCGAAATGAAGCTCCTGGACTTGATCTTCCACAGCCCCTGCCCGACCCCGAGGGTGGGGAGGAGCTTCTGCTCGGTGCCGGTCAGACCGAGTGCCTGCGCGGTGGTGCCGAGCTGGTCGGACTCTTGCCGGTAGACGATGCGGGTCTCCGCGTTGGCGAGCAGGCTGTTGGCGAGGGAGCGCATCGCGGAACCCTGGTCGCCGACATTGTCGAGGTCGGTGAGCTTGTGGAAGATCAGCATGTTCGCGATCCCGTAATGTCGCGCCAGCCTCCAGTGAGCGTCCATGCGTCGTAGCAGGGCGGGGTGGGACATCAGCCGCCAGGCCTCGTCGTAGATCACCCACCGCTGCCCGCCGGCCGGGTCCAGCAGCGCGGATTCCATCCACGCGCTGGAGCAGGTCATCAGCACCGAGATGAGCGTGGAGTTCTCCGTCACTCGCGACAGGTCGAGGCTGATCATCGGCAGCGACGGATCGAACGCCACGGTGCTCGGCCCGTCGAAGAGCCCCCCGAGGTCTCCGGCGACCAGGCGGCGCAGGGCGTGACCGACGAGCCGGCCATCCTCCGCGAGGCGCCCATCCGGAGCATCGGTCGGGGTGAGGATGTGGTCCACGACCATCGGCAGGATCGGCACCGTGTTCTCTCGCACAGTCGCGGTCAGCGCGAGGTCGATGGCGGTGTGCTCCAACGGCGTCAGCCCGCGCGCGAGCACGATCTCGGCGAGGGCGCCGATCAGGTCGCGACGACGCGAGGCGACGGTGGAGGACCACTGCTCATCCGACAAGCCACTTGGACGGTGGCCTTCATCGAGCGGGTTCAGCCTTGTGTGCAGTCCGTGACCAAGGACGATCGCCCGCCCGCCGACCGCTTCGGCGACGGCGGTGTGCTCGCCTTTCGGGTCGCCGGGTACGTAGACGCGGCGGCCGAACGGCAGGGACCGGGTGTAGAGAGATTTCGCCAGTGAGGACTTGCCGGAGCCGACGATGCCGGCCAGGACGATGTTGGGGGCGGTGATGATCCCGCGGGCATACAAGACCCAGGGGTCGTAGACGAAGCTGCCGCCGGAGTAGAGGTCTTGCCCGACGAACACTCCATCGGAGCCGAGGCCGCCTTCGGCGACGAACGGATACGCGCCCGCCAACGTCGCGGAGGTGTCCTGATGCCTGGGCAGCCGGAACCGGCCCGGCGACCTAAGCGCGGCCGGGCCGGGTTCGCCGGCTGCGGGCAGGTAGGTCGTCGCGCGGTGTTCGGCCTTCTCGGCCTCGGCTTTCGCCCGTGCCGCCTGCTTCTCTGCGTGGCGTCGCTCGGCCTGGAGACGTGCCGCGGCCTGTCGGCGTTGCTTGCGCAGTCGGCGGCGCTCGGCGGCGGGGGCCACCAGGACGGAGGTGTGCAGTCGCTCGGGCTCGGTGCCGGTCACAGGGACAGCCCCCGCCCGGCCGATCCGGTGGTGCGGGCGGGTCCGGCGAACCAGTCCTTGTCTGCGCCGAGCGCTGTCCGTCGCACGGCGGACGCCTGCGTCGGCTCAGGTGCGGACGGGGCGCCGATCCCGGCGATCGCCTCCCGCGCCGGCACCACGCCGGGGTCGTCGAGCCTGTCGTCCGACGGAGCGTAGTGCTCGCGCAGGAGGCTGACGTGTCCGGCGAAGGGGTTGTAGGTGAGGGTGTAGTCGTCCTCGCCGGTGACCACCCGGTCCAGCGCTCCGGTCGGAGGCTCGTCGTAGACGTAGCCGTTCTCGAGCGCGGCCTGGGTGGTCTCCTCCCCGTAGTCCCAGCCCTTCAGGTGTTCGATCGCCGCGGCGGTGCCGTCCCGGTCGATCACGTCGAGAACCTGGTCGGCTTCCTCGCCTTGGAGGAACACCACGCTGATCCACCGCCGGGCCGGCCCTGCCAGGTCACCGGCGATGGTGTGTTCAGGAGCCTCGGGCGCCCCGGTGAGTTCGGTGAGGGCGTCGGTGTTGGTGCGGGCTGCCTCGGCCACCCATTCCGGGAACAGCCCTGCGTGCTCGGGCGTGCTGTCGGGATGGTCGAGGGCGTACTGTCGGGCCTCGCCGGCCGCGGACAGGAAGGTCGCGAGGTCGCGGATCGCGTGGTCGGCATCGACGGGCTGGCCGGCCCCGGTGAACAGGTCCCGGCCCTCCAGCTCCTGGCCGGTGGTCGTGTCGGTGATCCGGTAGGCGTAGCGCTGGTGCTCACCCACCGGGGTATCAGGCCAGACCATCAGCCTCAGCGTCCCCGCGGTAACTGTCGTGGGCACGGGGGCGTCGTGGTCGAGGCCGGTCCGTGCGGGTCCGGGGTGCCAGGCGATCCGCCCGGAGTGGGAGAACGCGGCATTGAGGTGGTCGTGAGCCTGGTCGAGCAGGGTCCCGGCCTGGTGCAGCTCATCGGCCGCCGCCAAAGCGGAGGGGTCCCCGGCGAGGTGGTCGCCGTCGTCGTGGTGCGCCCGGTCCCGCTGGGCGAGGTGGGCACTGGCGAGCTGGTCGAGCACCTGCCGCAGCGATCGCATGGTCGCGGTGAGGTCACCGAAGACCTGGTAGGTATCGGCGGGCTGGTCGAAGACCCGGCTGGCGTGGGCGAGACCCCGCATCGCCTCGGATGCCTCGGCGGCATCGGCGAGTGGGTCGTGGAACGTGGGCATGACAGCCTCCCTGGCAACGTGGGCGAGCACCCCCGGCGATTCGGGGGCCACCGGTCAGGTGCACCCGCCCACCCACCGAGCACAGGTGCGGTCAGATGCGCCGGCACAGCGGCAGCGCGGCCGCGGTGAACGCCGCGGCCTGCTGCCCGACCAGGAGCCGGGTCTCGCAGGAGGCTTGGATGGCGGCCTGTTCGATCGCCGCCACCCCGGCATCCAGCTCCTCGACGGTGGGTGCGGAGACGGCGATGAGGCCGGTGTAGCGGAGCACTCCGTGGCCGGCGGTGAGGTCTGCTTCTTGCTGGAGCACGTCGTGGTACTCCGCGGTCTGCGCGGCGTCCTCGATCTGCCCGATCTTGGCCCGCTGAGCCCGATCGGAGATGTGCTCGACCTTCTTCTTGCGGATGTCGCGGGCAGCTTGGTCGGAGCGCAGCGGTGTGCACAGCAACGAGAACGATCGCTGAATCCCCGTCGAGAGCAGGACCGGAGAAAGGAAACCGGGATAGACCAGCGAGCGGGGCCACTCGGAGACCCACAGCACCGCGTGGTGGGCCGAGTCGGTGCGGATGCGCGACCAGGACTCGTTGACCGCGACCGGCCCGGCGGTGGCGAGGGACTGGCCGAGCTGGCCGTGGCGTTCGAGGGTGGCGGCGATCGCCGGGTCAAAGGCCGAGCGGAGGATCACCGCGATCTGGCCCGGCGTGAGCCAGCCGGAGGGTGACAGGTCGGCCGAGCGCAGCGCGGCCGTGAGGGTGTTCATCTCCTGGCGCAGGACCGCGGCCGCGCCGCGCAGGCCGCCGCCGGCGGTCCTGATCTGCCTGGCGCTGGCGTTCATGTCCAACGCGAGCGACAGCGTGGTGGCGTGCCTCTCGCCGGCGGGGCCGGCGCGGTCGATCAGCTCGGCGTATGTCTGTGAGGCCCAGGTGTCGTCGGCGGTGCCGTGGGCCTCCCACCACTCCGCGAGCCCGGTGCCGGAGTCCGGCAGCGTCCGTTCCAGGACTTGGAGGGTGGCGATGCGGCCGGAGCGGCACACGGTGGCGAGGACGCGGCCCCAGGAGGTGACGCGGCGTTCCTGCTCACCGGGGTCGAGGAGCACGAACGCGGGATGCGTCACCTCGCAGACCACGGTCAGAGTGGCGGTGGTGGGGTCGTGGATGATCCCGGCTCCGGTCTCGGGGTCGGTGTACTCGCGGAGTCGCGCCTGGTCGCCGGGTAGCGCGAGCGTGCCCACTGGCCGGGGTGCGACGATCCGGCGGCGGTAGAGGAGCTGGCCTACGGTGGTGCGCCAGAGCCACCAGCACGCGACCGGCAGCCACTCGACCGCGGGCCTTCCGGCGATGGGTATCCAGGTCAAGGCGGCGGCGATGACCCAGATTGGGGCGGTGTAGGCGAGCAGGATGCCGCCGCCGGCGTAGAGGGCGCCGACGATGGAGAGGATGCCGATGGCGAGGGTGATGAGCTGCGCCAACGACAGCCCCAACAACACGCCCCGGCGGGTGAGGCGGGAGAACTTCACCGGCACCAACGCCGAGGAGACGCTGTTCTCGTTCTTGGTAGTTGCCATCGCCATCTCACTCCTTCCCGGTGTTGGTCGGCCTCGGCGCCGGAGGCGCGGAGGGTCCGCCGTTCGGGGTCTTCGGTGCCGGCGTCGATGGCGGTGGGGGCGTCTGTGGCTCCGGGCTGGTACCGGTGTGTCCCTGCCCGGTCTGGCCGGCGGCGTCGGCGGCGCCCTCGCCCTGTGCACCGAGGGCCTGGCCGGCTTTGGGTCCGGCGGTAGCGGCGTCCTTGGCGACCTTCGCCGCGACCACGGCCGCCGCGACCGGACCCGCCGCCGCAGCACCAGCTCCCGCGCCAGCGCCCGCAGAGCTGCTGCCCGCGGTCGCAGCCGTGCCACCGCCGGTCGTCCCCGCCGTCGATGTCGGCGCAGAGCTGGTGGGCGGCGGTGTCCCGCCGCCACCGGGACCACCGCCACCGGGACCACCGCCACCGGGAGGGCCGCCGCCCGGGCCGCCACCGTCGTTGCCGTCGAGAACCTTCTTGGGCTCGTCACCGCCGTTGCCGGGCTTGGACGGGATAGGCACGGGCCGGTTCAGCGCCTGCTTCGCGTCCTGTTCGGAGCCGATCGCATGGTACATGTCGAACCCGACGAACGCGATGAACTTGTAGGTCAGGTAGGGCGCGAACGCGGCCATCGCCATCAGCACGATCCCGGCGATCGGATCGGCCACTGAGGCCAGGTCGCCGTCGATGGGTGCGCTGACTTGGGTGATGGCGACGAGGAACATCACGACCAGGACGAGCTTGGAGCAGATTAGGGCGATGACGAACATCGCCCACTTGCTGATCCATCCCCGACTGGCATCCCACGAGGCCCCGGAGAAGGCGAGGGGTGCGAACACGATCGCCACCAGCAGCAGCGCCTTCCTGACCAGCAAGGAGAGCCAGACGATGGCGGCGGCGGCGATCGCGAGGCCGGCGAGGAAAATGGTGACAATCGCGCCGACGCCGGGGGCGGCGATGTTGATGCCGACCAGGCCGGCGGCGAGCAGGGCGATCTTGTCGCCCATGCTCTCGGTGGTCTCCCCGGCGGCCTGGATGATCCCGATGCAGAGCTGGTCGACAATCTCCAGCAGCAATGCGGTCAGGGTGATGACGACGAAGCTGCCGAGCACGCTCTTGGCGAGCCCCAGGGCGGCACGACTGAGTGCGGTGGGGTCGCGTCTGATCAGGCCGGTGATGAGCTGGAGGCAGAAGAAGATCAGCATCACGAACACCGCGACGCCGAACAGGATGTTGTAGACGCTCACGTACTCGGGACTGGTGACATCCACGAGGGTGGTGGTGTCGAACACGGCCCAGACGGCCTCGAATAGCCAGCCGGCGGCGGCGCCCATCGCTTGGGCAAGCCAGTCGAACGGCGCCGCCACCAAGGACGCGGCACCTTCGCCGACCGCATCGCACACACTGGAGATGACAGGGACGTCGCAGACACCCATCACAGAACCTGCTTCCTTGCTCGATGGATGGGTGTTAGACCTGCTGGCCGACGTTCCAGAAGAAGTTGATGAGGGTCACGCTCGCGCCGCAGATCACTGCGGCGCCGCAGGAGACGAGGACGCCGATCTTGCCCCTGCCCGCGAGGTGCGGGTTCGAGGAGTTGGCGCCGAAGCCCCACACGATCGCGGAGATGATCAGCGCCAGGACCGAGAGGATCAGACCGACGGTCATGACGGCGCCGACGATGGTGCGCAGTTGCGCGATACCGGGCAGGCCGTCGCTGTTGGGGTCGATGTTGATGTCCATCGGCAGCACGAGCGGTGCGGTGAGATAGGTGATGGCGAGGTCGAACACGATGGCTCCTGACAGATGCGGACCCGCCGGGAAGGGCGGGGAACACGGACGGGGTTCGCAGGTCAGGTGCGCCCGCACCTCCACCCCGCCCGTGCCCGGCCGACCTGATCCCCCCACCACGCGAGTGCCGCCCCACCTGGACAGGGCGAGACGGCATCGGCGACGACGGCGACGACGGGCGGGTGTCAGAGCTGGTCGCCGAGGGCAATGAGCCAGTTCATCCACGCCACCCCGCAACCGGCCAGTGCGGCGGTGCCCACGGCGACGAGCACGCCGGTGCGGGCCTTGCCGGCCATCGCGTGGTTGCCGTTCGCGGCGGCGATGGCCCACACGATCGCGGACACGATCAGCATCAGGACCGCGATGATCAGTACGAATGTGAGCAGCGCACCGATCACCGCCCGGAGGTCGCCGATGCCGCCGAGCCCGTCGAAGTCCGGGAACACGTTCATGCCGCATCACCACGGGCACGTTCTTTGCGGGTGCAGCGAGTGAAAGCGATGCTGGTGGTGTCCGATGATCGAAGTGACGGAATAGCCCTCATGCCGGTAGGTGCGACCCGCTGGCCCAGCTATGCCGGGACCGGCCGCCTGGTCCGGCGGACGCCACATGACCAGGGTCTTCGCTCGGATTGCCGGCACCGGCTCAGCGGCGGTTGTGGCCGGGACGGTGGCCGATCCGGTGCTTACATCTGACGCATGATTCGTGCATCAGATGTAAGCGAATAATCACGGATTCTGAGAGACGGTGACGTGGAGGTGGTCGTAGTGGCCGCCGGTCACGTCGCCGGGGTCGTGCATGCCGCCGCCGTTGTAGGGGCGCCAGCCCTCGGCGTCGCGGGCGAGGGACCAGATTTTGCCGTCCCAGATGAGGTATTCGATGCCCAGGGCTTCGGCGTGAGTCTTCATCCAGTTGGTGACGTCCCAGCCGAGTTCGCGCTGTGCCGGGGTGGGGTGCTGGCCGATGGCGTTGCCGAACGTGCCGTCGCACGCCCGGCCGAGGGGGTGTTCGGAGACGGTGCCGGGGCGTGGTGAGTAGCAGGCCCAGCTCGTGTCGGGGAACGCGGCGATGGTCTGCTGGTAGAGGTGCAGCATCCGGGCGGTGATCTGCCCACCAGTGGTGGGGTCGTCGACCATGCGGTTCGGGTCGCCCTCGAACGGCTCCGGCGACCCACCGGGAGCGCTGCCATTCTCAGGGTCGCAGTCCTCGCCGGGGGTGCCGGGGCCGGTCTCGGGTTCGGGCAGGTCGGCCGCGTCATGGGAGTTGAGCCAGGCGGCGGGGTCGGTGTGCTCGCCGTTCGTGCCGCCGAGGCGGACCTCGAAATGCAAGTGCGGACCCGTGGAGTTACCGGAACTGCCGATGTCGCCGATGTGCTGCCCGGCGACCACCTGGTCTCCGGGCGCGACGTGGATGCCGTGCTCCCACATGTGCGCATACGCGGTCGCGACGGTCTGCCCACCGATGGTGTGCTCGATGACGATGAGCCCGCCGTAGCCACCGGAGAACTCCGCGACCGTGACGGTGCCATCGGCTGCCGCGAGCAGCGGGGTGCCGTCCGGGGCGGCGAAGTCGGTCCCGGTGTGAAAGCTCTGCTCGCCGGTGATGGGGTGGATGCGTGGCCCGTACTCGGAGGTCAGGACCCAGGTGCCCTCAGGGACCGGGAACACCACCCGCGACGACTCCGGCCCAGCCACCGGTACGACCTCGCCGCCCGTGCTCGCTGTGGTGGTGAGGGTGGACAGGATGGTCTCGGCGACTGGCTCGTAGTTGCGGTACCGGTCGGGGTAGGCGGAGACTTCGACGGCTTGGGCGGCCTCGCCCTTGTCCATCTCCTCCCAGCCGGGAATGTCCAACAGGCCCCGCGGCGAGGGATGGTTCGGACCGGTGGGCCCGCCGAAGAACGCCTCCGCTTGATAGACGGGGTCCATCAGCTCCGCGACCGTGCCCCACCCGGACTGTGGCCGCATCTGAAACAGACCCAGGCTGTCGTGGTCTCCACCGTCCCCGTCGTTGGGGTAGTTCGCCGACTCGGGATAGGCGGACGTGTTGGAGAGCTGGCGCAGGGTGGATTCGGTGAGTGCGGCCATCAACGCGATGACCAGTCCGTCGCGACTCACTCCGTCGATCTGGCTGCCGGTCTCGATGATCGTCGCGGCGTGGGTGAGTTGGGTCCGGTTCAGCGTGAAGGTCTCACCGTTGGCGGTGGTGACCTCCAACTCGTCGGGGACGTCCCCGACCGTGACTCCGCCCCCGTTGACGGTGCAGGTTGCGGTGGCGGTCGCGGCGGGGTTCATCAGCACCCCGACCGAAAGCAACGCCAGAGCGGGTCCGAAGAACACCAGGACCAGCGCGGCGACGGCGACCTTCTTCAACACGACAGCCCCCTTGTCTCAACGCAGGGGGTTGTCGAGCTGGGACAGCCGCAGCAGATGGCAGGTGTCGTACGTCGGTGCGCAGACGATGAACACCGTGAACGCCACCGGATGCTCGGAGGTCACCTGCTCGTCGTTCCAGACGCCTTCGCGGTGGCGGGTGCCCTCGATCGTGTACGCGACGGTGCCGGGCGCGAGCTGCCCGGGCTGGGCCTGCTCGACCGCCTCACCCCACGCCGGCGGCACGAACAGGTTGTCGATGGTGAGGTGCTGGGCGGTGCCGTACTGCCGAAGCTCCAGCCACGCTTGCCGGCTCGGGAGGTAGGCGGCGACGTCGGAGGCGAGCCCGGCCTGTTCCGCACCCGAGGGGTCGCCCACGGCGAGGACCACCGCGCTGTAGTCCAAGGGCATCAACCCCGAGGCGGTATCCCAGGCGAACAACGCCTCGGCGACGTTGCCGGCGAAGGTCTCCGGGTCATCGGACGCCTCGATCTCCGGCAGCCGCGGCATCCCGGTGGGGGTTGGTTCGTCGGGCGAGGTGACCACCGGCCCCGGCCGTGTCCCGCCGTCGCCGTCCGATGTATCGGGCTTCGGTGGCCCGGCCAGGAGGCCGTAGACGCCGACTCCGGCGAGTACCACGATCGCTACGAGAGCGGCGATGAGTGCGATGAGCCGGTGACGGGAACGAGGATCAGACGAGGCGAGTGGGGTCTTCATACCCGACAGGTGCGCCAGTCCTGCCTTCGCGCTCAGACAGCGCCGTGTCAGAGGGCGCGCAGGTGTGCACGACCAGTGGGCGGCTCGTCGGCCGGCTGATGGTCGGAGGCTTGGTGGTCGCGGGCGGCGCGCAGCTCGTCGGCGAACCCGCTCGTGCCGTCGGCGGTGTCCAGGAAGCCCGCGATCTGCTCGTCGCTCAGATCGGCGGCGAGCTGGTCGGCGTCGTAGTGGGTCCACCACTCGGTCAGCTCGCCCCAGGTGTGGATGAACGCCCGCACCGGATACCGCACCGGCTCCCCATCGACACCGGTCAGCGGCACCGGAGGCGGCACCGGCGTCTTGCCCTTCTGCTTCTTGGCGGCGGTGGCGCGGGCGACGGCTTCGTCGGCCATCTGGTGCAGGTCGGCCTCCCGCGCGTCCTGCGCAGCGATCGCCGCGTCGCGAACCGCCAGGTAGATGGGATGCACGGGCGCGCCGGCCTCGATCCGCTCCAATCCCGCCCGTGCCTGGGCGCGCAGGCTCTCGGGCTGGGCGGGGTCGGCGACGATCTGTTCGAGGTAGCCGATCTTCTCCAGGGTCGTGTGCGAGGCGCCCCCGGGGACCATCACCGCCGCCTGCTTACGAGCGACACCGAGCGGACCTGCTGACGGTCCTGCAAAATTTGCAGGACCGTCACTCCCCGGCTGGTAGTCGCTGCTGAACTGCGTCGATGCCTTCCGCCGGGCGGCATCTTCGGCCATCACCTGCTTCAGCTCCCGGTACAGGGCGGCAGCCTCGCGCTGGGTGAGCGGCTTGTGGAGCATGTTGTCGTCCTGTTCGGCTAGGAGTTGTCCGAGCCGGTCGGAGAGGCCGGAGCGGACCCACACGTTGACCTTCTTCTCCCCGAGCTTCCGGATCGCGGCGAGCCTCCTCGCGCCGCAGACGAGGGCGCCGTCCGGGGTGACGGTGATGGGTTGCAGCAGTCCGTCGCGTGCGATGGAGGCGGCGAGTTCGTCGATGTCGCCCAGCTCGGTGCGGTGTCGGCGGCCGACGCGGATGGACTCGACCGTCCATTCCAGCTCGATGTGTCCCGGATCGAAGCTCACTGCCCCTCACCCCCGGCGGGACGGCGCCGTGGGGCGGCCAGGGAGAGCGAGAGCACGAGGTCGTCGTCGCGCAGCAGCACCGGCAGCGTCTCGCCGATCAGCAGCCGCAACAGCACCCCCTTGCCGGCACTGGTGGCGGCGTAGGCGGGGTGGGGGTTGCCGAGCAGTGCCCGCAGCAGCGCGGTCCACGAGGCGCGGGGCAGGTCCAGTAGGGCGCGGGCGTGCCGGTCCCGCCGAAGGCTCTCATAGGCGGACTGCCGGGTACCGGCCCGCATCAGCGCCCCGCAGACGTGTTCCACCGAGGCCCGCGCGGTCTCCGGTGCCCAGCCCAGCAGGCACAGCAGGCCGATGGCATCCTCGCTCGCTGACTCAGCGGACATGCACGCCCGATCCGAACCGCCGGAGCCACCGTCGCCCGCATCGGCGCTGGTGTCGGTCTCGGCCTCTGCCGAGCTGGGGTCGGTGACGTGGAAGGCCGGGTGGTACTCCGTCAGGGGGTTATCCCGGTCGCCGAACCGCTCCGGGTCGTGGAACACAGACACGTGCGGACGGCGGGCCTGGTGGACCGAGCAGAGCAGTCCTTGGGCGCGTTCCTCGAAGATGCAGGTGATCCGCACCCCGTGGGTGACCATCGCCCACGGATCATCCGCCCGCCGGGTGGAGTCGTACTGCATCGCGTCGAACGCCGCTGACGCCGCCTCCCACGGGTCCAGACCGTGCTTGCGCGCCAGCGGGGTGTACTTCTGTGCGGCGTGGGTCATCAGCTCCCGCGCCACGGGGTCGGAGGCCCAGGCGCCTTCGCCCGTCTTGTGCAGTCGGTTCAGCAGGGCACGCAGGCCCTCACCGGTGGTGAAGTCCTCCACCGGCTCGCCGTCGTCGTTGTGGTCGTGGTGTGTCGTGGTGGTCATGGCCGCCTCACCTGTTCATCCCGACACCCGAGCGCACCGGACCCTCGGGAGTAGCACTGCTGCGGCCGAACGCCGACAGTGGCGGCAACCGCCGTGCCCGGTCGGCGAGGTCGTGCATCCGGTTCGCGAACGGCGCGCGGGCGCGGCGGGCCAGCTCGGCCTCGAAGTCGATACCCCGCCCCGACAGCGTCGCGGCGTGCCGGGCGATCAGGTCCGTGGGCCGCACCCACTCCACACCCCGCGCCCGCCTCTCGTGTCCGGGCGTGCCCTGGTCGCCGCGGCCGACGTGGGCGGCTTCCACCGCATCCGGTGTGCCGGTCTTCTCGACCGGCTCCGGCCGCTCCTCCGCTGGCTCGGGGGTAGGCCGTCGCCGCTCGTGCTGCTCGTGTTGTTCGTGTGGGTTCCCGTTCATCGGGTCGCCTCCTCACCATCGGTCGTCTCAGGGGTCCTCATGTCAGGAAGGTGCGCAGCCGTGAACCAGCGCCCGACCGTGGACGGATGCACACCGAGTTCGCGGGCGATGCGCTTGTTCGACCACCCCGCGTCCCGCAGGTCCGCCGCCCGGCCCCTGCGCTCCAGTGCCGGCGCGGACGTAGACGTGTCGGGCACGTTCCTGCCCGCCCGATGGGCTGGCTCGACCGCGCTGTGCGGTGCGGTCAGCTCTCGCGGCGGTGACGGCGACGGTGCGTCGAGGACCGCGGGGGACGAGGCCGTGGGGTCGGATGCCGCGACCTCGGGACCGCCGGTGTCGGGTGCGGGGCGGGTGAGGATGACGGTCAGGTGGGTGATCGCCAGCAGCACCACCGGCGGCACCGCCGCCACACTCGCAGCGAGCACGCCAGGCACGTCGGCATCGGCGGCGACCACGGCGTGCAGGGCGTTGGCGGTCACCGAGACCGCAGCGCCGCCGATCAGCAGCACCCACGGATACCAAGCTGATCGGTGGGCGGCGAGGGCGACGACGGCGACGGTGGCGACGACGATGATGCCGTCCACGATCAGCGGCCACGCCCACGCCTGCCCGGCCCCGACGCCGGACCTCGCAGCCAGGTCCGCCAGCGCGGTGAACGAGAGCCAGAAGGCTCCGGCGGCGATGAACACCGTCCCCGACACCGCCGTCACCACCGCCCACCGGCGACCCGCTGTCCTGCTCGCGATCGGGGTGGTCATCACAGCCCCCGCGCCTTCGACGGCCCGGTTGACGGGCGGGCGGGGTCGGGGCGGAACCAGCCGTCCGCGGCCAGCGGCGAGGAACCCCGAACCGGTGACGACCCATCGCGTGCGTCACGCCGGGCGGGTGCGGGGTGGACGGTGCGGTAGGCGGAGCGGACCGTGGTGGCGATTTCGCGCTCGGCGAGCCCGGCGTGACCGGCGGCCGCGGTCAGCACGTCCAGCGCATCGGAGGCGGGGAGCCCATTTTCCGCGAGCCGGCACGCCGCCCAGAACAGGCCGCGGTTCCGCTCACCCTCGCCACGCGCCGCGACCCACGCCGCCAACCGGGACACGTCCACATCGACGTCCCGATCCGGACCGCCAGACGCGGGACGGCTCGGTGTGGGGCGGGGGTCGAGGAAGTCCCGCAGCCGCTGCGCATCCAGGGTGCGGGCGGGGCCGGTGTTGATCGTCTCGACCCCGTAGGCGACCGTGGTGCCCTCGATGGAGCGGAGTGAGGGCGGGACGATGATGTAGCCGCCGTCGCCGCGGAAGTCGATCCCCGCGCGGGCCGCCTGCCACGACCGCTGCTCCATGCCGGGTGTGGCCGGGTAGTAGGCATGCATCCCACCGGTGGGCGTGCGCACCAGCAGCTCCCAACCCTCCACCAGCCCGGCGCGGTGGGCGAGGTCGAACCCGGCGCGGCCATCGACCGGGCCATGCACATCCACATCCACCACGACCACACCGGACGCGGCGCCGGTCGGGACGCCGATGTTCGCGCCCGGCGACTTCCGCCACCACGCCTCCACCTGATCCAGGTCCGTGGTGGCGTCGTGGAAGCCATGCTCGGTCGCCGGCCGCTTCCCGACCGGAGCGCACGGGAACACCGGCACCCCCGCAGCCGCGAACTCACGCGCGGCCGCCGACAGCGGCCACGACCCGCTCATCCGCAGCAGCACCGATGAGACCGCGCCGTGCTCGGCCATCACAGCCCCCGACCCTCGAACGCCGGCACCGCGACGGGTCGCGCACCTGGCTCAGGCAACGACGCCACCCGACGCGGAGCAGCCGGCTCGGCAGCCGAGCGCGCATGTGCGGGTGCCTCCCGCCGGGCTGCGTCCCGGTCCAAGCCGGGCGGGGTGCCGTCGCCGATCTGCTCGGTGTCGAGCTGGTCCAGGATCGCCAGGGCCGTCTTGCGGACCCGCTCCCCGGTCGCCTTGACCACCTCGACCGGCTCTCTCCCATCGACGCGGGCCGCCCAGGTCGACACGTACGGGATCGTGTAACCGCTCGTGTCCATCCCGTGGGCGGCGCCGATCATCAACGCCACCGACTCGGCTTCGACCTCGCCGATGCCGCGATGCTGCCGCGCCTCCTCGGCGTCGGGGCCGTGCAGGAGGACGTGGCCGAGTTCGTGGGCGAGGGTCTTGACCTGCGCGGCGGGGTCCATGTTCTCCCGCACCGCCACGGTGTTCGCGGTGTAGTCGGTCATCCCATTCGCGCCGTGGATCATCCCCTCGTGCGGCACCCGCAGCACCGCGAACCCCGCCGCCTCCACCTGCGCGGCCAGGCCGTCCCACAACCCGGCAGGCGCTTCGCCTTCCAGTAGCCGCGGTGCCGGCGGCTCGGGGATCGGGTCACCGGACGTCTGCGATGCGTCCCACACATACGCCGGGCGGACGCCGACCATCTTGGAGCGCACCACCTCACCCGGCCGGGGCTTCTCACCCTTCCCGAGCCGCCGCCAGGAATCCGCATCCGCGGGGTTCGCCGAGGCGAACCGGCCGGTCACCGGCGCGAGAATTTGGTAGCCGGGCTGGCCCTTCTCCACCTGCCGGCCGAGCTGCTGCCACTGCTTGTAACCGGCCACATACGACGGGAACGGCTCCGACACCCGGCCGGCCTCGAACGCCTCCATGTGTTGAAGCCAGATCAAGGTGGCGTTGTTGAAGCTCCTCGACCGGAACCTCGCGGCGAACGCCAGCGCCCGCGCCCAATCCGGCCCCGACACTAGCCGCTCGACCGCGCCGGTCAGCCGCTCGTGCAGCTCATCGAGCTTCGCCTCGCGTGCTTCGCGGGCTTCCTGCCTCGTCGCCATCTGCTCTGGCCTCCTCCCGGCATCGACCGCGCCCAGCACAGGGCGGCGGTGCACCAACTAGGTGCGCCAGGAGAACCAGCAGGTATGTCGAGACGGTCAGCGAACCAGTCGGTTCGATAGGTCGGCCGTCAGGAGAACTCGTGATGCGCCTGACGTAGGACATACCGGCCTACCGGCAATTTCGTGCTCCGTGGGGTTCGGTGCCGGGATGCTCCCGATATCCCGCTCGTGATGCTCAGATCGGGAGCGGCGTTCAGCTCGCGCGAAGGGTCAACTGTCGGTACCGGGTGGGGGTGAGACCGACGTACTTGCGGAACTGCTGGGCGGCGTGCCCGCGGCTGCGCCAGCCGACCTCCCGCATCGCGGTCTCGATCGGCAGGTCGGTCTCCCGCAACGACTTGGCAAGGTGCTCGGCGCGCAGCATGGTCAGATACGCCAAGGGTGTCTTGCCGTAGGCGTCGGTGAACACCCGACTGAGCTGCGAGGGCGACAGATGCACCCTCACTGCCAGAGCGGCGAGGGTCCACTGCTCCGCGGGTGCCTGATGCAGCAGCTCGGCGGCCCGGCGAGCCTCGGCACGCAACGGCGCGAACTGGCGGTGGCGCGGGAGGGTGGGCCGGATGCGCGCACGTTGGGATGGTGATATCCGCACCGGGGAGACCTTGACGAACGGGGCGATCACGTGAGCGATGCTGAACCACACCGCCTGCACCCGGTAGAAGTTCTGGGCGAAGCCGCCGTCGATGCTCCGCTCGACCAGCTCGTCCAGCCACGGCATGAGCATGCCCGCGCGCTCCTCACCGAGGCGGAGTATCTGCGCCGGATCGGAGTAGACGGTCTCGGCGAGCCCCTGGGCTTCGAGCCTATCCTGCAACAGCCCGGCGTGCTGCCAGAACACCTGGTCGATCACGTAATCGGTGTCCAGGTAGATGGTGGTGACGGTGATATGCCCCTCGGGCTCCGAGCCGCACAGCACGTTCGCGCCGAGAATCACCGCGTCGCCGACGTTGACGGGCTTCTGCCCGAACTCGCTGAACAGAATCGCCGAGCCCGACCTGACGACGATCACCTTCACACAGTCGTAGGCCACCGGACCCACCGGCGAATGGACTGTTCGCGTCCGCGCCAGGATCGGCTGATGATCGTTCGACCTTGACGACATCGACATCCCCGTGACGCGATGAGGTCGCTAAGGCCGGCCGAGGCGGCGTGCGATCGCCTCCTCTGCTCGGTTCAGTTCGGTTCCGAGTCGCCGGACGGTCTCCGGTGACAGGTCGTCTCGGTTCGCGCACATGGCGATTTCCTCGTTCACGTCCCGGACGAACTCGATCACAATGCGCTGTGCTGTTGAGAGCTGGGCACCCTTGCCCTCCGGCTCCGCGCGTCGCGTCGCGTCGCAGAACCCACTCGACGCGATGTTGCCCCGGACGCTGTGGTGTCTTCTTGTCCGCGGTCGGTGATCGTGTACACGACCCTGCGGCCCGGCCATGTCCCGGTGATGAGCCCATCGTCTTCGATGTTCGTCAGCCCCAGGCGCGAGATGCCAGACCGGAGTGGACGGTCTGATCCACCACAAGTGGGGACGTGATCGACCAGGAGACGCACGCGCGTGCTTCTCGGATACGTAAGTTCGGAGTGCCGTCCACGAGCGTGCTGGCCCACACGAGCCAGAGACTTTGTGGCCGTCGATCGTGGACATCTTCGTTGGTGGGCATCGCTACGCATTGCATGCCCTCAGCACTGACCAGTGCCGAACTAGAAGGGCTGCGGCCTCGGGTACGGAGCACTCTCGGTTGCGACCAGCCGGGAGCGCTCCTAGCCACAAGCACGAGAGCGTTGTGGTGGACATGATCGGGAATCAATTGGAGTCCATAGACAGATGATCCTCGTCCTCGTTCACACGCGGGCCGCGAGAAGGGACGAGGAGCAAGAGAGCCACGACGACGGACATCAGAAGACATACCGAGCCGACGCCGATCTGCGTTAGGTGCCAAGAGGAAGTGAATGCGTCGACTTCGGCGCCGTGGGCGCTGGTGGCCGTAGTGTCGAGGTTGCCGGCGGCGACATCGGCCGCGTGGCTGGAGTCACCCAGTCGGTCGGCGAGGAACCCTATGAGCGAGGCGCTAAACACAGCGATCACCAGAGCTTCTGCCGCACCACGGAGCGTGTTGAGGAAGCCAGCGGCGGTCCCGACGAGCCGCGCCGGAGCTAGGGCCATCGCCTGGCCATCAGTGATACCAAACGAGGCCCCCATGCCGACCCCGATCAGCAGCAGCGGGACCGCGACGAGCGCCGTCGTGTTTTCTGGACCTAGGACTACCAAACTGAAGTTGCCCGCGACAACGAGCACGAGCGCGGACATGATCAGCAGTCGCGCCGAGATGCCACGATTGACCAACGTGACAGCGAGGGTGGGGGTAACCACCACGGGCGCTGTCAGCAGCAGCATCGTCAAACCCGCAGCCGCCGGGGTCTGACCTGCAACAGCCTGCAGGTAGGTCGGGAGGAACACCAGCGCGCCGAGGAACCCGATTGAGGTCGTCAAGGTCGCGAGACACCAACCCATGAATCCGCGGTCAGAGACGAGTTCGGGCGCGAGCAACGGGGAAGCGCTACGGCGCTGGGCGATAGCGAACAGAACCAATGCCACCACGCCCACGGCAAATGCCAGCAACGTCATCGGGTGAGCCCAGCCGACCTCCGGCGCTTCAAGGAGAGCAAACATGAAGGCGCTGAGAGTCACGACGAACAACAGGCTCCCGAGCCAGTCGGTACGGTTGTGAGCGGCGTGAGTTTCTTGAAGCCGCGCGGCTCCGCCCGCGATGAGTGCGCCAAGTACTGCGAACGTGATGAAGCTGCCGCGCCATCCCGTCAATGCCATCAGAGCACCGATCACCGTCGGCCCTACCGCGATGCCGACCCCGGCCAAGGTGCCCATGAACGCGAAAGCACGGTTGCGGGCGCCTCCTTCGTAGCTCGATGCCAGCAGCGCTCCGCCCGCAGCCATCACTCCGGCACCACCGATACCGGACACCACCCGTGCGATGTCTACCACGATGACCGATGGCGCCAACGCTGTTGCAAGGAACCCGCCAGAGAACACGACTGAAGCGATGATGAAGATTCGACGCCGACCCGCGCGGTCCGCGACTGCGCCTGCGATGAGAGTCATTGCAGCAAAGGCCAGGTTATAGCCGGCGACGACCCAATTCAGTGCCGAGCCCGAGGCGGCGAGTTCCCGACCGATACTCGGTAGTGCGATGGCTGTGCCCGAAATCGACATCGCTACTAGACCGACACCGACCAAGACAACCGGCAGAGTCAGCCGGGATGGCGGACGTGGCACGTTCCCGAGTGACACATCCGGGGTAAAACTGGTCGCTTGAGAGTCCATTGCTATTCCTTCCAGTCGTGCGCCAGCCGCACATCGACACGACAACGAGGGAGCAGGGCCCGGCCGAGCTTTCGGCTCAAGCGCCGCCGCTGAAGTGCCTTGGGAGGCGTGCGTTCTGCCGCTTCTAGGGGCATACGTTCACGCTAGAACCTCAACAATGGTTCAGGTCAAGTGCGGCGCTGCTCGCCAACGGATGCGACTCCGGCTGACTGAGGAGCCATCTGGCGTGAAGGTCGTGAGACTGGGTGTTGCCCCAACCGTGAGACCACACCTTGTCCACTGTGAGGTCGCGTTCCCCGCTGAGTCTGGCCTGACGCGATGGTTGGCTGGGCAGCCCGTTGCTTGACCTGAACCATGGTTGAGGTTTTAAAATGTGGGCGTGCGGGTGTCGCTCCGGCATCAGGCAGCGGAAATGAGTGCGTTGGGCTTGCTTCGCGAAGCTGGCGTTCCGGAGGTGTCGAGGTGGTCGCCGAAGCGACTGGCACCATCGACCATGAAAAGGTGCAGAGCGACTATGAGACGTCCGAACTGGCAGCAGACTGAACTTTCAGTCGGGGAAGTCTCGGCGCGCTCCGGCGTCGCCGTGTCGGCACTACACTTCTATGAGCGCCAGGGTCTCATTACGAGTGCGCGCACATCTGGCAACCAGCGTCGCTACCGGCGAGATGCGCTTCGCCGCGTCGCGCTGATCCAGATAGCGCAGCAGGTCGGTATTCCCTTAGCAACGCTTCGCGGCCAGCTGGAGACCCTGCCGCAAGATCGAGCACCCAGCCGTCAGGATTGGGAGCGACTCACAGCGGAATGGCGGGTTGAGCTAGACCAGCGGATCAGGCGTCTCGAACAACTCCGGGACAAGTTCACAGACTGTGTGGGATGTGGGTGCCTGTCTATCGACAGGTGCATGCTCGCCAATCGGAATGACCAGCTCGGAGAGGCGGGAACCGGGCCGCGTCGGCTCCTCGACGGCGAATGACTCCGGCGCCAAGCGTCCATGCCGTCCTGACCTCAGGCCGCTTGCTGTGAGACCGGAGGGCGGGTGGCTGCCAGCACTAATCCGAGTGAGCGTCGGCGGTCCGCCGATCGCATCCGTTACGCGAGGGCCACACGAGACTCCATACGGGGCCGAGACGCCAGGAGAACAGTGCGCGCCGTTTGACAGCCGACTTGGCGCACTGTCGGGTCTTCGCGTAGGGGAACTGCGCTAGGTCGACGATCCCTGGCCAGCGTTCCGTCTTGGAGTGCTGTCGCCGTTCAGGTCATCGCCCAGGTGTCCCGAGGGGTGACGCACGAGTTTCTGACAGGCTCTCCGTGATGCCTCTATTCGAGGTACCACGCCTCTTGCAGGTCGAGGTCAACCTAGGTTGACGGCGCGTTCGCGCGGTCGTCGTCCGCTCACCTGTCCACCGAAGGGCGGTGGCGTGGTGACGGTCTCGATGCGCGTGATGAGCGCGGGTGATGGCTACAAGTACCTGCTGCGCACGATCGCGGCCGCGGACGGCGACCGTGAGCTGTCCACGCCTTTGACGAGGTACTACGTGGAGGCGGGAACACCACCGGGCCAGTGGCTCGGGTCCGGTGTCGCCGCGCTCGGCAAGGGTCAGCTCGTCGTGGGGGATCGAGTGTCGGAGGCTCAGCTCCAGCTTGTGATGGGCATGGGTCGTGACCCGATCACCGGCAATCCCCTCGGGCATGCGTTCCCCGCCTACAAGTCGGTGCCGGAGCGGATCGAGGCCCGGATCGCCGACCTCGACCCGGACCTGAGTCCCGGCGCGAAAGGTGAGGCGGTCGCGCAGATCGAGGGCGAGGAGACCGAGCGCGGCAGGCGCCGTGCTGTGGCGGGGTTCGACTTCACCTTCTCGGTCCCGAAGTCGGCCTCGGTGTTGTGGGCGGTCGCCGATGCCGGCACGCAGGCGCTCATTTGGGAGGCGCATCATCGGGCGGTTGCGGAGGTGGTTGCGTTCATGGAGCGCGAGGTTGCAGCCACCCGCTCGGGTGCAACCGCCGGTGACGGTGCTGTTGCGCAGGTCGATGTGACCGGCCTGGTGACGACGGCGTTCGATCACTTCGACTCCCGCGCCGGCGACCCCCACCTGCATACCCACGTCGTCATCAGCAACAAGGTGCAGACCGCGTTCGACGGCAAGTGGCGGTCCTTGGATGGTCGGCCGATGCACGCCGCCGTGGTCGCGCTCTCGGAGCTGCACGAGGCGGTGTTCGCCGACCAGATGACCCGCACGTTCGGCGTCGAGTGGGAAGCAAGGGACATGGGCCGGGACCGGAACCCGGCGTGGGCGATCAGCACCGTGCCGGAGGAGCTGGTCCAGGAGTTCTCCACCCGCGCAAGGCACATCGACGCCGAGACCGATCGGCTCATCACCGACTACGTGAGCAAGCACGGGCGGCGACCGTCCCCGGCCACGATCGTGAAGCTCCGCGCGCAAGCCACTCTGTCCACGCGGCCTGAGAAGGAGGTGCGGTCCCTGGCCGACCTGACCGCCGAGTGGCGTACCCGCGCCACCGGCGTGCTCGGCCACGACGCCACCGGCTGGGCACGCACGATCACCGACAACGACAAGCCATTGCTGCTGCGTGCCGATGACGTCCCCTTGGACGCGATCGCCGAACTCGGCCAGACCGTGGTCGAGGTGGTGGGTGAGAAACGGTCCAACTGGCGGCGATGGAACCTCATGGCCGAGGCGTCCCGGCAGACGATGGGCTGGCGCTTCGTCACCATGCACGACCGCGAAGCCGTCGTGGGGATGATTGCCGACGCCGCCGAATCCGTATCGCTGCGATTGACGCCGCCCGACCTTGCCACCAGCCCGGCCGCGTTCCGGCGGGTGGACGGCACCAGCGTGTTCCGGCCCAAGCACTCGACCGTGTTCTCCTCCGAGCTGCTCCTGGCCGCCGAAGACCGACTGCTCGACCGCTCCCGCACCACGACCGGGCCGACCGTGCCGCTGGCGACGGTCGAGAAGATCGCCGCTCGTCCCGATGCCGAGGGGCGGATGCTCGGCGAGGATCAGGCCGACGCACTCATGAAGATCGCGGTCTCCGGCCGTGTCCTCGATGTGCTGGTCGGACCGGCCGGGGCGGGGAAGACGACGGCGATGTCCGCACTGCGTCGGGCATGGGAGAAGGAAAACGGCGCCGGGTCCGTGGTCGGGCTCGCACCGTCCGCGGTGGCCGCGCAGGTCCTCGCCGACGACCTCGGGATCGCTACGGAGAACACGGCGAAGTGGTGGCAGAACCACCTCGTTCACGGCGAAGACTTCCGGGCCGGTCAGCTCGTCATCATTGACGAAGCCTCCCTCGCCGGAACCCTCTCGCTGGACCGGATCACGCATCTGGCCGAACGAGCCGGGGCGAAGGTGCTGCTGGTCGGCGATTACGGCCAGCTCCAGTCCGTGGACGCAGGCGGTGCGTTCGGGCTCCTCGTCGGTGACCGGGACGATGCTCCCGAGCTGGTCGACGTGCACCGGTTCACCCATGAGTGGGAGAAGACCGCCTCCCTCGCGCTGCGGCACGGTCGCACGCAGGTGATCGACACCTACCTCGACCACGACCGCATCCGCGATGGCGAGGCCGAGGCGATGAGCGACGCCGCCTACACCGCCTGGCGCGCCGACCGGGAGCGCGGGTTGGTGTCGGTGCTGGTTGCTGAGACCCGCGATGACGTGAGCGCCCTCAATCAGCGTGCTCGTGCGGACCTGATCCTCGACGGCACGTTGAAGCCCGGTCGGGAGGTAGAACTCACAGACGGGACCGCTGCCGGCGTGGGGGACACGATCATCACCCGCCGCAACGACCGTCGCCTACGGGCCGGGAAGACGTGGGTGCACAACGGCGATGCCTGGACCATCACTGGCGTTCGTGACGACGGGTCGGTCACGATCCGCCAGGCTGGACGCCGGTTCGGCGGTTCTATCGTCCTGCCCACGGCCTATGTGGTCGAGCATGTTGATCTTGGTTACGCGGTCACGGCGCATAGGGCTCAGGGCGTCACCGTCGATACCGCGCATGTGCTGGTGGAGCCGACCACCACGAGGGAGAACTTCTACGTCGCGATGACCCGCGGCAAGCACGCCAACCGCGCCTACGTGATCCTCGACCGGCCCGACGAACACGCCCACCCGTATCCGGGCGACAACGCCGACGCCACCGGCCGGTCCGTGCTGTTCGGGGTGCTCCAGCACGTCGGTGCCGAGCTGTCCGCGCACGAGACCATCACCGCCGAGCAGGATCAGTGGGGGTCGATCGCGCAGCTCGCCGCCGAGTACGAGACCATCGCCGCCGCTGCCCAACGAGACCGCTGGGCCACCCTCATCCGTGCCTCTGGCCTGACTGCCGAACAGGCCGACGCCGCGATCGAGTCCGAGGCGTTCGGGGCGCTCACCGCGGAACTGCGTCGCGCAGAGGCCAACCACCACGACCTCGACACCTTGTTCCCGCGGCTGGTGGCCGCGCGCGGGTTCACCGATGCCGACGACATCGCCTCCGTCCTGCACTACCGGGTGACCCGCGCCACCGCCCGCCCGGCCAGCTCGGGCCGCACCCGCAAGGCGCCACGGTTGATCGCCGGACTGGTCCCGTCCGCCGACGGCCCAATGACCCGCGACATGCGCCACGCCCTCCATGAGCGGCGCGAGCTGATCGAGACCCGCGCAGACGCCGTGCTCGACACCGCTCGCGACGCCGGAGAAGCATGGACGCGGCCACTCAGTGAGCCACCGCGCGACCCCCGCAAAGCAGCGGCGTGGCGACGCTACGCCCGCACCATCGCCGCTTACCGCGACCGGTACGGCATCACCGAGGACACGCCCCTTGGTCCAGTTCCGGAGAACGCTGCGCAGAAGATCGACCGGGCCAGGGCCGAGGCCGCGTTCCGCCAGCTCGCCGGCCAGCCCGAACCACACCGGCAGCACCGCCCACCCGCTCCGACCCGGCAGGGCCCGAGCCTGTGAGAACAGGCATCCCGATCGTGGCCGAGGCCGGTGCCCTTCCGCATGTCGGCGCCCCGTCGTAGAATTCGGTGCAGGTAGCGCCATAGTTATGCGCCGTCGACCGGTTCGGCGGCATGGCCCATCGCTTCGGCGACAAGGCCCTCTCAGGGAAGTTCGTTCGCTACAGAACCCCGAGGAGAGGACTGTCCGCGATGATCCGCCTGATCTGGAACCTCAGCATCCGTACCCGCCTGTTCCTGCGCACCTGGATGCCGACCAACATCCTGCTCGACGCGATCCGCACCAGGCGCGGGCTGCGGTGGGGCATCCCGGCGATGCTGCTCGCCGTCCCGTACCTGCTGATCGCGAACCTCTGCGTGCAGGCCATCGCCGAGAACGGCCCCGGTTGGCTGCACCTGGTCGTGTTGTGGGTGATCTGGAACAGCCTGAAAATGCTCTGGATCGGGCCGGTCAGCGTGATCCTGCTCATCGGTGCGCGCCTGCGCGAGCGTGCCGAGCGCCGTCGTCAGCAGCGTGCCGAGGTCAGTGAGACAACCCAGGAGTCTCGGGCCGACGCGCTGGTGCACTGACCCCGCGGTCAAACTCCACCGCAAGGCTACGTCTCCTCAGGGCCGACGCCGCCGGATAGGAGTGAGACCCCTCCGCGACGATAGGAGCGCGACGTCTTTCCTGGTGTCCGCAGCCCGGAACCCGCTGATGACCGCCTGCTGCGTCTCGGGCGACCAGTAGATCCGCAGGTCCTGCCGGGCCCGTGTGACGGCAGTGTAGAAGATGTTGTGCGTGATGTCGTCCTCGTTGGCGCTGGTGATGACGACCTTGACCGCGTCGTACTCCAGGCCCTGGGCCTTGTGGATGCCGACCGCATACGCCACCTGGAATGGGACGGTGGTGGTGTCGGTGTCGTCGTCCTCATCACTGATGTCGATGTCGTAGACCGCGAATCGCACGGTCGAATCGGAGACCCACTGCAAGTCGGAGTACTCCTCGACGTCGAACTCGGTCACTGGCCGGTCGAGCCGAACGTCGAACTGAATGCTGCCGTCGGAGGCCTGGATGTCGACGATGGTGCCCTTGAGGTTGTTGTAGATCAGCGGTTTGAACCGGTTGGTGTCCGCGAACAGGACCGGGTCACCGGCCTTGTACGCCGCCGGCCCCCACGGGACGGCGGGCGAGGTGTTGCTGGCCTGCAAGAACCGGTTGATGTTGTTGATGCCGTACAGGCCGTCGTAGTTCAACGCCAGAATGATGTCGTCGGCAGAGTGGTTGTCGAAGAGGCTGGCATCCAGGGCGGTCGAGTACCCGTTGCGGGCGATGGCCTCGGTGATGCCCTCGTCGAGGTTGCGGACCTTGGTCCAGAAGTCGATGAGGTCATCACTGCTGGTGCGGTACGGCGTAGCCAGCTCGAAGATGGAAGACGGCTCGATGTAGGACCGAACGATGTTGAACCAGTTACCGAATCTGATGGACTCGATCTGGAAAACGTCCCCGACGAGCACGATGAGTTTGAAGCTGGTGTTCTGCAGGATGTTGAGGAGGTCGGCGTTACTCACCGTCGAGCACTCGTCGATGACGAGCAGGTCGAAGTCGCCGGTGGGGTTGTGCTTGTGGCTGGCGATCGTCCGGAAGGTGGATTCTGGCGCGCTCACGCGGCGGCGCAGGTTCTCGACTGCGGGGTGGGTGTTGGCGAGGAACAGCTTCTGATTACCACCGAAGTAGTTGGCGATGTGGTCGACCATGCGGGTCTTCCCTGTCCCGGCAGCCCCGTAGACGAGCGCCACGCGGGACTGAGCGAACAACCTGATGAGTGCCGCTCGCTTCGCGGTGTCGTCCACGGTGTGTGCCGTCGTCCCAAGCCACTGTTCCACCGCGGCCGTGTACCCGCTGATGCCGCTGGCCGCGTGTGCCTGGAGTTTGGTGACGATGTCGTGGGTGTCGTCCTCATAGCTCTGGATGAAGACGTGGCCGTTGTCGAGGACGAGGTTACGAGCGGGCCGGTGTTTGTAGTACAGCTTGCTGTTGTAGGTGGCGATGAGGGCTGCTACGTCGCCGAGGTCCTCGAGTTCGGCGATCGGCGTGTACAAGATCCCGCGATCCTCGACATTGCGCTGTACGCGGCGAGCCAACAGCTCGTGGGTGCGGCCAGCGGTATCGAGGCTGTTGATGAGGTCCCAGAACCGCGGGTTGTGGGCCCGCGGTGCGGTGCAGAACGGCATGTCGTCGAACGGGATGCACGAGTAGCTGACGTTGAGGTTCGAAAGGCGGGTGTTCGGTTCCCAGTGGTACTGCGCCTTCAGCCAGTCGTTGCGCATCCGAAGAAGCAGGTAGCGCAGGAGATTGTGGCCGGGCCTCTTCCCGCGGATGATGCTGCGCGCCTCGTCGATGGCAGGGAAGATCTGCGGACTCCGGGAGGTGGCCGTTCCCCGTGCCTTGACGTCGTTGTACCACTCATCGGAGGCGTCGATGAGGTCCAGCAGAGTTGAGCCGCCGGTCAAGCCAGCCATGACGAACTTGTACTCGGCAGAGTCCGTCCGCACCTTCGTCGGCCTCCCGACAAGGCTGGCGAAGTGGTCGACCTCGCACGGCCGGATGGACACTTCCCAGTTGCGGATGAGGGTCACCGGCATCTGCTGCCCAAAGACTTCGATGCTGGCCGCCTGAAGGCCCAGGTTCGCAGAGTAGTTGTCCGCGATGTCCATGTCGGTGAACCCAATGATGCGGTCGGCCTTGCTCACTCGATTGACGGCCTTGTAGAACGTGACCTCGTAGAATACTCGGCCGCCGGTGACGAACGGCCGTGTCTTGTGGATGTAGAACCGGTCGTGACGGGCCGAGGTTGCCCTGCCCAGCTTGTCGATCTCTATGGCGATCTTCTCGTGGTACTCAGCGAGCGCCGGGTCCTGGTCGAGCGGAAAAAGCTCAAGGTTGCCGAGAATCGCGACGCTGGTTTCGTCGTACAGAAGCGTGCGCAGACGTAGCATGTACTCGTAGTAGCGGAGCATGAGTCGTTCCGAGGTGTCACCGTCGAATGTGTAGTGAGAGACCGACGGCTTCAGCAAGGTGTGGAACCTTGTGACGAAGTTCAGTCGACCGTTCGCCTTCACCCAGGAGAGTGCGGCCTCGATCGCGTCGTAGTTGTACTCGACGTCCCCTCTGCCGGTGTGCAAGCGCACGGCGACGCCCTCGACCAAATTCCGTAGCTGCCCCAGGACGTTCTGGGATAGGAGGTCACGCTGACTACGCAGCGTGGCGATGTTGGCGCAGATGACTGCGTCGGCGGCCGTTATGTGTTCGGCAACGTTGGTCATCTTGAACCTCCAATGAAGCAGCGACGACACAGATTCCCTCGATACCAAGACCAAAGAGATGGGCCGACCACGATGCACGGCTCCCGGTGATTGGTAGGCGACTGGTTCTTCTGGCGGATGTCCAATCTGTGCGGAGTGGCAACTTCTGTGCAGGTCAAGCACCACCCCACCTCGTCTGATAGCGGCACCGCAGATCTGATGTACTCGCTGCACCAACCTGTCTCCGGCGATGTCTGCAACCGCATTCTGGGTTGGCCGGTTCCTGACCGGGAGGTGGTGCGCCGGTTAGGCGTTCCGATGAACAGCTTCATGCAACTGGCGCCGTCTACTGCTTTGACGCAGAGGTCTTGTTGTCTCGCCTGGCGTCGACGAGGACGAGTTTGATCTGGATGCATTTTTTCTTTGCGAGAGTAGCGATCGTGTCCTCGACGCGCTTGATACGCGCGGGCGCGAAGTCCTCGTCGTAGTGTCCGATGCACAGGTATACGCCATGGCTGATCTGCTCGGTCTTCATGTATTGGGGCAGTTGGGTCGCGGCGCCCTTGAAGAAGCTGCTGCTGCGGATCACTTTGACTTCGAGAAGGGCGCGATCTTCCCAGCCCTTGGAGAACTTGAAGTCGACAGGGCCGCGGCCGCGGTTGACCTCCTGGCTGATGTCAACCTGTGCGGCGCGGCAGGCTTCTGTCCACATCGCGCCGGCGATGGCCTGGATGACTTCTTCCTTTTGCGGGTTGCCGGCGGCCCACAGTGCCCGCCACAGATCAGTGCTCTCGACCGCGTGCTGGAAGCGTGTCGCGAGGAGTTCGACGAACGCCGGGAACTCCCGCTGCTGGGAAGGAACCTCGGCTGAGGTGATGGGCGACGCTTTACCCACGGCCTCTCCGGTCTCCCGCCAGAAGACCAGGCCTTTCGGGTCCATCTCGACGTCGTAGGGCAGGTGGGGCATCTGTGCTACCAGTCGCAGGTAGTCGGCTGCCTTGTCTGGATACTTGCGGGCGAAGCGTCGTGCCAGGACGCGGCGGTCCGCCTGGTTGAGGCCCTGTGCGATCTCGTAGCTGAAGTCCTGTCGCAGAAGACGAGCTTCGTGGACCTCGGCCCACTTCCAGAACTCGTCCGGGGTCACCGTCGGGATTTCCTTCAAGAACCGCTCGGGTGCGAGCAGTGCTCCACCGTCACCGAAGGGCGACTTAGGTAGTTCGATCTTGGCGTCGGGTAGCCACCTGGATCGCTGCCGGTCCCAGCCGGGGTGCTTGACGGTCACTAGCTCCATCGGGATGCCGAGCTTCTTGGACACCTTCTGGGTGTATCGGATGAACCGGTGCTTGAGGATGTTGCAGAGGATGTCGCTGATCCGATCCAGACCGATCCCGCTGGCGAAGAGGTTGAAGCCCGCGATGGACGCGAGGTCTTCAATATGCCCGTACTGGCGTGCGAGGTCGAGGACGCCTGCCATCTCGCGGGCGAACTTGGTGCCCGTCCCGGACCCGTGCGGGGCTCCCATGCTCAGGCCGAGGCAGAACTCGTTGGGTTCGGGGAACCTCAGCAGTTCGAGCGCCTTCTTGTATGCGAGCGAGCTCTGGTTGCCCTTGGATTGCTCGATGAGACGTGCTGCGGCGTCGAAGAAGTCCGTGACTTCCTGCTTGGCACCCGCCCACAGGGGCTTGTTGTCGTCGAACACCAGGAACGGGTCGACGTACAGCGGCGTGTCTTGGTCAAGCAGGGGATTGAACCACGGACTCTTCTTGCCGTGGGTGACACCGAAGGCGCTGCTGAACCTCATCTCATGCTCCCCACACCGTGGACCTTTGCTTCGCTGGTCGGCTGCGCGATGGTAGTGCGCTGCCGCATACCGTGCCCGTCCCGCGCGCACACGTCCGGCATCGGGTCCTCCATCAGGGCTGAACCCGCGTGCTCAGTTGGAGCGGGAAGGAGTCGCATTGGTTCTCCCGGGGATCGAGGTGGGCTCAGGGTGTGGGGTCGACGGCTAGGCGCAGCCGGGGCTTGGTCTCGCTGCCGGCCGCGACGATGTCGTCGATCTGCTCGACGGTGAAGCGGCTCGCTCTTGCCAGGTCATCGGTTGTGGTTCCTGCTTGGTTGAGCAGATCGACGGCAGCGCCGAGCAGATACGGGGATTCAGGGGGACCGAGCGGACCGGGTTCGGGGTAGCCCTGGCTGCGTAGGTGCTGGTTCGCGCGGCGGTAGCTGTGTTCGCCCCATAGTCCGATGGCGTGGCATCGGTAGGCGAGAGCAGCCAGACTGATGCCCCACTTGGTCTTCGCTTGCAGTAGCGCATCCCAGTCGACCTTGCGTGGCAGGTCCGGCTCTAGCTCTGGTGTCGGTGCTAGGAACTCCGCAGCGAACTGATGTGCGTGAGTCTCGATGATCTTGGAGCCGGGCTCGACGTCTTGGTGCATCACGAGGTGGCCGAGTTCGTGGGCGGCGTCGAAACGGCTTCGTGCTCGGTCGTCCTTGAGCGGAGAGAGCAGCACCAGGGGTCGGTGGCCGGCTTCGGTGGAGAACGCGTCAACGCGGGGGTCGATCTCCGGTGGTAGGCGCAGGGCGATGATGCCGTGAGCCTCAAGGAGACGAACGACGTGTGGGACTGGCCCCGGTTCCACGCCGAGTCGGGAACGGGTGTCGGCGGCGATGGAGGCGATCAGGGTCGGGGAGGGCTCGTCGTCGACTGGCTCGATGATGTCGGTGATCTGGGGGAGGTCGACGTACTGCTCAATGACCTCGATGACGGCCAATGCGATCTCGGCGAAGGCCAGGGCCTGGTCGCGGGAGATGGCCGGTGTGGCTCGCAGTGACCGGAAATGAGCGTCGCCCGTGGAGACCGCTGTCAAAGGGCGGCCTTGCCGGAAGAACTCGATCGGCACGCCCAGAGCCAACGCCAGTTCTGCTGCGACGGTATTCGTGGGCCGGCCCCCGCGCTCGTACTGGGTGATAGCGGCTGCTGTCACGCTGGTCTGCGCTGCCAGAGCGGTCCGCTGCATCCTGCGTAGGCGCCGCGCAACCGACAGGCGCTTGCCATCGAAGTCGACCAAGGCTCCGCTCGCGCGGCGACGACGTGCCCTTTGACGTGACTCGGACTCGAACGTCACAGTCTGTTGCCTCCTTCCTGCCGGCGCGGCTTGAGCGTCAGAGAGGGCACCGGGGCGGGCTTATCGCCGAAGGTCGATCCGTCGTCGGAACCGGGTCCTTCACCACTGGTCGAGCTGTCTTGGGCAGGTGTTTCGTCCCACCAGACGGGCGTCACCGCGATCCAGCGCTGAGCGCTCGCTGTGGGCAGTCCCAACCACCCCGCAGTCAGTCCCGTCCTCAGCTCCGCACCCCACACCAGGAACACCTCACGACAGTGAGTGACCGCTTCAGAAGCGTTCGGCAACGGAAGCTCGAACAGCGGCTCAGCCTGCGGGTCTCGCGACGGCGGGTCGTACGCGGCGTGGTTGCGTAGCGCTGCGGCCTGTCTGCCCTCGGAGTCGGACCAATCGAAGTCCGCCTCGAAACTCGGGTGACGCCCCGACCCGAAGGGTGCCTTCACCAAGCGCACGTCAGCTCGGGGAGTGTGCAGCACCGTCGAGCCGAACTCCTTGCTGGCAACCACACCCGAGGCTCGGAGCGCGGCATTGTCCGGCACCTCGGCGAGCAACCTGTTGGCCAGGTTCCGCGATGAGAGCACGCTCAAGGTGAAGGCGTCGTCGTGCGCCTCCACCGGTTCGTGGCGCTCTCGGTTGATCCGCCACACCTCGGCGGCCGCAGTCTGAACGAAGTCGATCAACCCCGCCTCGGCGAAGCTGGTACGGAGCGAGTCCAGGTGGACTTGCCCATGTGGGTCCCATGACGTCATGACACCAGTTAAGCAGGACCGCCCGTCAATCGTCGATGCGACACGCTGATGAGCAAGACCGTGGAACATGTGTAGGAAAATTAAGCAGACACGCGTGTTGCTGCTTGAGTCCTCTCCCGCTTGCTGGCACGCTGGTGCCAGCGGCGGATGTCGTACCCGCCCCCTTCCGAGAGATGAGGTCCCAGCATGGCCAAGAAGCCTGCTAATGCCGGCAAGTCGTGGACAGCCGCCCATGACGCTCAGCTTCGCCGTGAGGTTGCGCAGAACACCCCGACCAGAGTCCTGGGCCTACACCTTGGCCGGACCGAAGACGCCGTGCGCAGCCGGGCTGGCGAGCTGGGTGTCTCGCTGAAGCCGACCAACCAGAGTCCCTACGGCACCCGCGGCAAGAAGCGCTAGGTAGCGGCACGGCCGACCTGTGAGCGCGAGCGTCGTTGGCTACGGAGTCTCGTAGAGCGGCGGCGTCGGTGCGGAGCAGTTGACGACCACCCAGGCCGGAGGTCGTCGTCCGATCCGCGCGGCATCGGAGACTTGTGCCATGCGCCGAGCACAAGAACACCTGCCGGCCGCAGTGCGGGCGCACGGCCATGTCGGTGTGCAGGACACGTGCTCCTGGTCGCTTGGCGGACGGGGAGACAGGGTTGGTGGGAGGTGTCACGATTCGCCGATCAGGCTGTTGCGGTCCGCGGCTCCAGCAGGGGCCGTCTGAGCGCAGCTCGCGGTAGAATTCCTGTACACACACCGAGGTGTACTTTCCATTCCTCGACGAGGCCGGGGAGTTCAAACAGAGCGTCCTGCAGCAGCTCCGCCAGCCGCTCGAGTCGGGCGTCGCGATGATCACCCGGGCCCGTCAGCACCTGCAGCTGCCGGCCCGCTTCCAGCTCGTGCTCGCGACCAACCCCTGTCCGTGCGGCGGCGCGTGGCGCAAGGGCTCCGACTGCTCGTGCAGCTCGCTCGCCCTCCGTCGCTACCAGAGCAAGCTGCACGGACCCCTCATCGACCGGGTCGACATCCAGGTCATCGTGTCTCCGGTGTCGCGTGCGGCCTTCGGTGACGCGCGTGGCGAGAGCAGCGCCCAGGTCCTCGAGCGCGTGCTCGCGGCCCGGGGCGCCCAGCGGGAACGATGGGCCGAGCACGGCTGGCGGACGAACGCCGAGGTTCCCGGCCATGTGTTGCGGCGTCAGCCGTGGCGCCTCCCGAGCCGGGTCACCGGCGAGATCGACCGAGCGCACGACGAGGGGCGGCTCACGCTGCGCGGGTACGACCGCACCCTCCGGCTCGCGTGGTCGGCAGCCGACCTGCGAGGTCACACCACGCCGACCGTGGACGACGTCGGGTTCGCGTTCACGATGCGCTCGGGAGGAGCGGCGGCATGACGCTGTCAGTCATCAACGCAGGCCGTGGCGCTGCCTCTGCGTCGGACGAGGAGCGGTGGGCGCGCCTCGCCTGGAGTCGCCTCGCCGAGCCCCAGACCGAAGAGGTGACGGCGTGGCTGCGCAGGCACGGTCCTGTTGAGGCGTTGGCGAGGCTGCGGGCCGGGTCGCTGGACCCCACGGGGCGCTACGACCAACGGCTCGAGTCGCTCGACATCGACAGCGCACGTCGGTCGCTGGACCGGCTCGAGGTGCGAGTGGTCATCCCCGGGGACGACGACTGGCCCGAGGGGGTGGAGCAGCTGGCCAACCCACCGATCTGCCTGTATGTCCGCGGCCGGGGCGGCCTCGGGCTGGTCGAAGGCGGCGTGGCCGTCGTCGGGTCACGGGCCGCCACCCCCTACGGCCTGACCATCGCGACCGAGCTGGGCGAAGGACTGGCCGCGCGGGGGATCGGCGTGGTGTCCGGGGCTGCGTTCGGGATCGATGCTGCCGCGCACCGTGGCGCGCTCGCGGCCGGCGGGCCGACCGTTTCGGTGCTGGCGCGAGGGCTGGACCGGGCCTACCCCGCCGCCCATGACGGGTTGCTCCGTGACATCGCCGAGCACGGGGCCGTCGTGAGTGAGCTGCCGCTCGGCTGGGCGCCCTTCCGGCATCGGTTCCTCGCCCGCAACCGGCTCATCGCGGCGATGACGGCCGGGACGGTCGTCGTCGAGGCGGGTCTGCGCTCCGGCTCGCTCAACACGGCACGGACCGCTGCGGCGCTCGGTCGGCACGTCGCCGCCGTCCCCGGGCCGGTGACGTCGGTGCAGTCGGCCGGCTGCCACGAGCTGATCCGCGAGACCGGGGCGAGCCTCGTCACCGACACCGCCGAGGTGGTGGACCTCGTCGGCCGGCTGAGCTTCGACGCCGCCGCACCGGCCCGTGCACCCTCGAGCGCGGAGGCCGAGCTCGACCCGGTGGCCCATGCCGTCTGGTCGGCGATACCGCTGCGCCGAGGCGCGGACCTCGCCGCGTTGCAACGACTCACCGCGGTCGACACCCCCACGCTGTTGTCCGTGCTGGGACGGCTCGGCGCAGTCGGCCTCGTGCGCCGCGACCAGGACCGGTGGCGCAAGGTGCTCCCGGACTGAACCGCCGGCGTGGCCGGGTGGTCGCGGCGGCGGGGGTGGCCGGGTGGTCGCGGCGGCCGGGGTGGCCGGGTGGTCGCGGCGGCCGGGATGGCCGGGCGGCGAGTGGTGGGGTGGTCGTGGCGGGGTCATCGGCGCGGACGGACCCGCCGACGGGGGTGGTTGAACCCTGAAGGGTCGTCTGGGACCGTGACCTGTGTGAGTGCCACCCGGTCGGAGGTCATCGACGCCTTCGAGCGCCACCTGCGTGCCGAACGGAGCCGTTCCGAGCACACGGTGCGGGCCTACCTCGGTGACCTGCGGGACTTCTTCGCTCACCTCGACGGCGAGGGCGGGGAAGCGACGCCGCTGGAGTCGGTGCGGCTGGCAGACCTGCGGGCCTGGTTGGGCGACCTCGCCGCCCGAGGCGCCGCACGGTCCACGCTGGGACGTCGGTCGGCCTCCCTGCGCACGTTCTTCGCCTGGGCGACCCGTCAGGGCCATGTGCCCACGGACCCGGCGCTCCGCCTCGTCGCTCCTCGCAAGCACCGCACCCTTCCCGCCGTCCTCGCCCGGCAGGACGCTGCCCAGCTCCTCGACGTCGCTGCCGTCGCGGCGGACGACGACGACCCAGTGCACCTGCGGGACCGCGCCGTCCTCGAGCTGCTCTACGCGACGGGCATCCGGGTCGGGGAGCTCACCGGCCTCGATGTCGACGACGTTGACCTGCACGCGGACGTCGTCCGCGTCATCGGCAAGGGGGACAAGGAACGCCGGGTGCCCTTCGGGGCACCGGCTCGAGCAGCCGTGCAGGAGTGGCTCGCGAGGGCTCGGCCCCGGCTGGCGACCGAACGCAGCGGCCCGGCGCTCTTCCTCGGGCGGCGCGGTGGGCGCATCGACCCCCGCCAGGTGCGTAGTGTCGTGCATGCCATGGTGAGCCACGTGCCCGACGCCCCCGACCTCGGACCGCATGGTCTGCGGCACAGTGCTGCCACCCACCTACTCGAGGGCGGGGCCGACCTGCGCATGGTGCAAGAGCTGCTCGGCCACGCGTCCCTCTCGACGACGCAGCTGTACACGCACGTGTCCATCGAGCGCCTCGCCGCCTCCTATGCCCAGGCCCACCCCCGTGCCTGACGACCTCGACGTCCCCGACTGGGTGAGCCACCATGGCTCCTCGACCACGGTCGAGGAGCCGGCGCCGCTGCGGCGTGCGGAGCTCCGTCGGTTGGCGGATCGGCGTCTGGCCGAGGAGCGGACCGCCGGCGGGGGACGCCGCGACCGACGGGGCCGGCACTCGGCGGTGCCTGACCGACGGTCCACCACGGCACGTCGTCCAGGCTCGGTGGCGCACCGAGGTGACCTCGGGGAGAGCCACACGTCCTTGGGGTCGACGTCACCGGTTCCGGTGCGTGAGCGTCGTCGCCGTCGGCGCGGCCCGACAGCGGTGCAGGTGGCTCGACGGAGGGCCGTCGTGGCCGGCGTGTTCGCCGTCCTGAGCGGTCTGTCGCTGTGGTCGTTCTGGCCCGGCGACGAGCTCAGCGGCTCCGGACGGAGCACAGCCGACCTGACGTCGCAGCGTGCCTCCCTGCCCCGGCCGGACGTCCAGCCTGCCGCGGCAGCGGAGGAGGTTCCGACTCCCACCACGAGCGCCACGCCTGCCGCGACGCCACGTCAGGGGCAGGTGCCCGAGGCGGCATCGGGCGACCTCACGGCGTTGGCACTGCCGGCCATCGCCGCGCCGACGGTCAACCCGACGAAGACGCTGCGGGTGGGGTTCGAGGTCGAGGAGGGTGCTGGCGTGGACTCCGCCGAGGCGGCGCGCATCATCTCCGCCACGCTGGGAGACGCCCGCGGCTGGCAGACCGAGGAGCGGGTCCGGTTCCGGGCCGCCACGGCCGAGCAGACCGCGGCGGGAGACGTCGACCTCACCGTCGTGCTGGCGAGTCCGAAGACGACGGACAAGCTCTGCGCGCCACTGGACACGAACGGCAAGGTGTCCTGCTTCAACCTGCGCAAGGCAGTGCTCAACGCGCGACGGTGGACCGAGGCGGTGCCGCACTTCGGGACGGACCTGACGGGGTATCGCCAGTACCTCGTCAACCACGAGGTCGGTCACGGGCTCTACCACGGCCATGTCGAGTGCCCGAGCAAGGGAGCGCCCGCGCCCATCATGCTGCAGCAGACCAAGGGCCTCGACGGGTGCAAGGCCAACGCCTGGCCCACCGTCACGTGATCGAGGAGCCGTTCGTGGCCGTCGGGGCGGCGCGGCTCGCCCTCGGGTCAGGGGCTCGTCGTCCCCTGCGGTAGCAGGATGACCCGGCTCCCACCGAGCAGGGGACGAGGGTCGGTGTAGCCACTGGGGCTGCTCTCGGTGAGCGCCCCCAGGTGCAGGCACGAGCCACCACAGTGCGTCCGGCCCCGGACCACGCCCAGACGCTGCCCGGACGCGACGCGCTGGCCGGTCGTGACGGCTCCGGCGACCGGCTCGTAGGTGCTGCGCAGCCCCGATGTGTGGGTCACCGTGACCGTGCCGCGCCCGGCGATGATGCCGACGTGCGTGACGACGCCGTCGTCGACCGCGCCGACCTGTTGGCCTTGGTTCGCACTGAGGTCGATACCACGGTGCCCGGCGCCATATGTCGACGCCGGCGCGCGGTACGGCGCGAGCACTCGCGGTCGCGGCGACAACGGCCACTCCCACGTGCCGCGCAGCGACGCCGGGTCGATGCGCGCCGGCGCGAGCGAGCCCCCTGCCGCGACCGGTGTCGGTCCAGGGTCGGGCATCGTGATCACGCCCGCGGGTGCCAGCGAGCCGGCGAGGGTGAGGACGGTCGCGGCGCGGCGGAGGGCGGCGATGATGGCGGAGCTGCTGACGGTGTCCATGGCCCCAGCGTCCGGGTGGCGCCGGGGCCGCGCCACCCGCCGGATGGGTGCCTGTGGACGGCGCCGACCGGAGCCGCCGCCTGTGGACGAACGCCGGTCAAGCCGTGCGCAGCTGCGCGAGACGCCGGGCTGCCTCGCGCAGCACGTCCTCGCGCTTGCAGAAGGCGAACCGGACGAGGGTGCGGGCAGCGTCCTCGTCGTCGTGGAAGACCGACACCGGCACCGCGGCGACTCCCGCACGGGCCGGCAGCTCGCGGCAGAACGCGAGTCCGTCGCGCGCTCCCAACTTCGCCACGTCCGCGATGACGAAGTAGGTCCCGCCCGGCACCGACACCGGCAGTCCCAGCTCGTCGCGCAGCGCTGCGACCAACACGTCCCGCTGCGCCTGCATCGTCCGGGTGAACCCGGCATACACGTCATCACCGAGCCCGAGACCCACGGCGACGGCCGGCTGGAAGGGGCCCGAACCGACATACGTGAGGAACTGCTTCACGGTGCGTACGGCGGCGACGGCTTCGGCGGGACCGGTGACCCAGCCGACCTTCCAGCCGGTGACAGAGAAGGTCTTCGCGGCCGACGAGATCGTCAGGGTCCGCTCCGCCATCCCTGGCAGCGTCGCGATGGGCACGTGCTCGCCACCGTCGAACACGAGGTGCTCGTAAACCTCGTCGGTGACCACCCACGCGTCGAACTCCCTTGCGAGAGAACAGATCAGGTTGAGCTCGTCACGCGTGAAGACCTTGCCGGTCGGGTTGTGCGGCGTGTTGAGCAGGACGAGCCGGGTCCGTTCCGAGAACGCCGCCCGCAGCGAAGCCTCGTCGACCGCGAAGTCCGGGAACCGCAGCACCGACGTGCGACGGACAGCGCCCGCGAGGGCGATCGACGCGGCATACGAGTCGTAGTAGGGCTCGAAGGTGACCACCTCGTCGCCGGGCTCGCACAGCGCGAGGATCGTCGCCGCGATCGCCTCGGTCGCTCCCACGGTGACAAGCACCTGGCTGCGCGGGTCAAGAGAGATCCCGTAGAACCGATCCTGGTGTGCCGCAACGGCATCGAGCAGCTCGGGCACGCCGGGACCCGGCGGGTACTGGTTGCGCCCGGCGTCGATCGCGGCCTTGGCGGCGTCGAGGACCTCCCGCGGCCCGTCGGTGTCGGGGAAGCCCTGCCCGAGGTTGACGGCGTCGTGCTCGAGGGCGAGCGCCGACATCTCGGCGAAGATCGTCGACCCGAAGCCCTGCATCCGCTGCACGAGAGGCGATTCCATGCCTCGCAGGCTACGCGGCTCCCGTCGCCCTACCCTCGATGACATGTCCACGTCTGCCGACCTCGTCGAGGCGGTCCGAGAGACGCTGCACACCGGTGCCGACCCGGAGCGCGCGGTGGGACAGCAGCGCTACATGAAGAGCGAGATGCCGTTCCTCGGGCTCACCTCGGCGGATCGGCGTGTCGCGCTGCGCCCGCTCATGGGCGACCCGGGACTGCGGCTCGCCACCCGCGGGGAGTGGGAGGGCACGGTCCGTCGCCTCTGGGACGAGGCCGCGTTTCGTGAGGAGCGGTATGCCGCGCTCGACCTGCTCCGCCATCGCGCCTACCGCGCGTGGCGGGACCCGGAGGTCATGCCGCTCGTCGAGGAGCTCGTCGTCACGGGGGCGTGGTGGGACCTCGTCGACGAGCTGTCCAACGTCGTGGGGGAGGTGCTGCTCGTCGATCCCGAGGGGAGGGGCTGCGGATGCGCGAGTGGGCCGAACGCGATGACCTGTGGCTGCGACGGTCGGCGATCATCAGCCAGCTGCGTCACCGGGAACGCACCAACACGCAGCTGCTCGAGGACGTCATCGTGCCCAACCTCGGCGACCGGGAGTTCTTCGTGCGCAAGGCAATCGGGTGGGCACTGCGGCAGTACGCACGCACGAACCCGGCGTGGGTCCGCGACGTCGTCACCCGGCATACGGACTCCATGTCGGGACTGAGCCGGCGTGAGGCCCTCAAGCACCTGTGACGCTCCCGTGGCGCACCTGTGCGTTCGGGTCTAAGGTCCGATGTATGAGCGCGCGCACCGTCCGCCGAGTCGTCCCCCTCTTCGCCCTCATCGTGCTTGCCCTCGTCGGCACGTCGGCGGGTGCCAGTCCGGCAGCCGGCCGCGCCGCGGACCCGAAGCCGACGCCGTGGCGTGCCGACCAGTGGCCGCAGACCCAGCCGTGGCAGAAGGACGGCCCCAAGGGCTCGCCCACGCAGCGCCGGATGGCCCAGGAGCTGCGAGCCGCCGGCTTCCCGGCACCGATCGACCCACAGGACTGGGAGAACCCGGACGAGATGACGTGGGAGGACTACACCAAGCCGCCGGGCACGACGTGGAACGACCCGTCCGTCCAGGGCTCCAAGGACACCTTCAAGGGTGCGCTCGTCTTGCTCGACTACCCCAACCAGCCGTTCGTCGTGACCCAACCCCAGGGGTCGACGGTGTTCGGCAACCCGAGCAGCGTCGCCAGCAACGTCCCGCGCTCGCAGGTGGCCCAGTTCTACGAGGATTTCCTCAACAAGCCCGGGGCCCTCAACGGTGGCCGGACCATCCACGAGTACTGGATGGAAGACTCGGGCGGCCGCTACGGCGTCGACCTCACGGCGTTCGGGCCGTACACGATGCCCGGCAAGGACCACGAGTACGGCCTCGAGTTCCAGGGCCAGGAGGCCTGCCCCGCCGGTGACACGTGCACCCGCAACATCCGCACCGACGGGCTCGCCCTGTGGCAGGGCGCGGAGGGCGCCGCGATCCGCGAGCAGTTCGACTTCGTCTTCATCCTCTCCGCCGGCCAGGACGAGTCCTCGACGTGGCAGGAGTTCGGGATGATGAAGTTCCCGACCAAGGAGGACGTCACCGACCCCTTCGGCCCGCCGGACAGTGCCCTGCCGAACTGGTCCGACACGCGCTACGTCGACTGGACCTCGTGGGCGTCGGGCTCGACGATCTGGCCCAACGCCGGGGGCGGGTCCTCGACGCAGGCCGAGAGCAGCGGCATGGGCGTCTACGCCCACGAGCTGAGCCACATCCTCGGCATCGGCGACAACTACAACAACCCCTACGGCATACCGCCGAGACGGTCCTACTCGGGCATCTGGGACATGCTCAGCCGCGGCTCGTTCAACGGTCCCGGTGGCCCGCACAGCCGGTGGGTGATCCCGGCGACGGGTGGCGGGTCCCTCGGAGCCCAGCACATGCTGCGCAACAAGATGAAGCTCGAGATGGTCGACGAGGC
Source organism: Knoellia remsis (assembly GCF_003002895.1). Taxonomy (GTDB): domain Bacteria; phylum Actinomycetota; class Actinomycetes; order Actinomycetales; family Dermatophilaceae; genus Knoellia; species Knoellia remsis. The sequence continues at coordinate 162,904 of NZ_PVTI01000002.1, forward strand.
CAACGTGCTCAGGCTGTCCCGTGAAGCGCTCGCCGACTCCGGTCTCGCCGTCGCGACGGTGACGGCCCGCGCGGTCGAGCCGGGTGACGCCGGCCTGTCCGGCATCAACGTCGAGCTGGAGAACGGCGACCGCTCACCGGCGTGCAGCACCGCGACCAACCCGCTGTGCGACGGCGGCGGCTACGACAACTACACGGTCGAGGTCGTCGACCGTATGGGCGCCGACTCCTTCACCCCCGACTCCGGGGTCCTGCTCGCCAAGACCAAGAACGCGAACCGCTCGCCGTTCGCCTGGGTCATCGACGCCAACCCGCAGGACATCGGCATGACCGACTACGTCCTCCCCGACGGCACGAAGGTGCCGATCACCATCGGCGACTACCGCCAGCTCTCCGACGCCCTGTTCAAGGCGGGCGCGAAGTCCGGCAGCCAGTACGAGTACGTCGACGAGGCCAACCGGCTGCACTTCTACGTCCTCGACCTGAAGCGTGACGCCCAAGGCGTTCTCACCTACACGGTCGCCGTGCGCTCGCTCGACGGCTCCGGCGACCAGCAGCGCGGTGTCGCCCTCCAGGGCCGGGCCGCACCCAAGGGCTCGGACGGGCTGAGCACCTGCCGCTTCCGGCTCACCAACACCGGGTCCGGCGTGGGCGACTCGTCCGGTCAGCCGGAGGACGTGACGCCGTACCTCGACAGCGACGTCTACCGGCTCTCGGCCTCGACGTCGACCGCCGGCTGGAGGGTCAACCTGCCCAACGAGCTGGCGACGGCCCAGGCGGGGGAGAGCGTCGAGGTGCCGGTCCAGGCCCTCGCCGCCGACGGCACGAAGCGACCGGCCAGGGTCACGTTGACGGCGACGAGCGAGAGCGACCCGAGCAAGACCGCCACCGCGACCTGCACCGCCATCGCCCGCTGACCCGGGCTGACCGCTGACCTTTGGCCACCTCGCCTCAGGGTGGCCGCTGACCCGGGCTGAGTCAGCGGGCCCACGGACATGCAATGGCCTCGGTGATGCCGTATGCCGGGTGCGCGCCGTGCGTGCCGCGGCCCACCGTGGTCGTCACTGCCGGTTCGTCGGTCCGCGTCGGAGGCGGCCGAAGTCGACGCCCGAGTCGGTGAGGACCTTGCGGGCGCGGGCCAGCCGCAGCGCGAACAGCACGGCCACCCCGAGGATCCCGGCGTCGTCGGCCAGGCCGAGCGGCCCCAGCACGGCCTCGGGCAGCACGTCCACCGGGCTCAGCAGGTAGAACCCGGCCATCGCCAGCGCCACGACCCCACGCGGCGGGATCCGGTAGCGCCACATGAGGAAGCCGACCACCAGCGCGAACAGGCCCACCAGCACGGCGAGCGCGATGAGCACCACCCTGATGACGTCGTCCACACCACCCAGTGTGCCCCGCTCGGCCACGTCACCCCCGACTGATTGCGCACAGTTCGCACGGCCCGTGCGAACTGTGCGCAATAAGTCGTGGGGTGCGAACGGGCAATCAGTGGGAAATGTCGTCGCCGGCGTGGGCGATGGAGTCCAGCTGCCGCCACACGAGCAGCAGCGTCACGCCCGCCCCGACCCCGGCGAACCAGAATGGCGCCGCCACACCCCACCGGCTCGCGATGAGCCCGCCGAGGGCCTGCCCGACGAGCAGCCCGGCGACGAGCCCGAAGGAGTACACCGACGCGACGCGCCCCTGGAACTCCATCGGCGTCGCCCGTTGCCGCACCGTCGTCGACACCGCACCCCAGACGAACGCATAGGACCCGAAGACGAACATGAGCACGAGCGCCAGCCAGTGCACCGTCGTCAGGGCCAGCGCGAAGTGCACGACGACCTCGAGCGTGAGACACACCTTCATGAGCGTCGCCAGCGAGAACCGCGCCTCCAGCCGGTCGAACGAGACGATCGCGAGCAGCCCGCCGATTCCCGAGGCGGTCGACAGCACGCCGAAGCCGACCGCCCCGACCCCGAGCCGCTCCTGCGCCCAGAGCACGAGGATCCCCCACGGCGCACCCCACGTGAGGTTGAAGACGAAGATGACGATCGACAGGGTCCGAACGGCCGCGTTGTCCCGGATCCAGCGCAGCCCCTCGACGATGTCGTGCCGGATGTGCCGGTCCTCGCGGTCCGTCCGGTCGGGGGCGGGCAGGTCGAGCCGCGTGAAGAGCCACGCCGCGAGCAGCACCGCGGCCGCCTGTGCACCGAAGGGCAGCGCCATTCCGGCGGCAAACAGGAACGCACCGATCGGCGGCCCGAGCAGGTCGTTCGCGACGAGGTAGCCGGCGAGCATGCGCGCGTTGCCGATCGCGAGGTCCTCGCGGCGCACGATCATCGGCAGCACCGCGCGCGTCGCGGAGTCGGCGAACTGCTCGGCCACGCCCATGAGCAGCAGCGTCCCCAGCACGACCCAGATGGTGACGACGTCGGTGACGATCGTCGCGACGAGCACGCCGATGACGAGCGAGCGCAGCACGTTCGCGGTCACGACGAGCGTGCGGCGGCTGACCCGGTCGGCCAGCGCGCCGGCATACAGGGCAAGGACGAGCGTCGGCAGCCGCTGGACGACGACCGCGGCCGCGATGAGGGTCGGGTTGCGGGTCAGCGACGCGACGAGCAGGGGACCGGCGGCGAGGGCGATGCCGTCGCCGAGGTTGCTCAGCCACACCGACGCGAGGTTCCACCGGAACGGGGTACCGAGGCGCGCCGGCGCGACGATCTCCCCGAGGCGTGACACGAGCGGTGAGCCTACGCGCGGCCACGTGCGCGGCCTACCGGATTTCTCGGTATGCCGTCCGCGCGCGTACGATGTGGGCTGGTTCTCGTGTGCTCGCACCCGGGGATCAAATTCGCGCGTCGCACCTCCGCTGACTGGATCACCACGAAGCGGGGCGCACCACGATGGTCCGGATGTCCCGCTCAGGCGAGCGGACGGCATACGGCGTGGTGTGTCGCCGGCGCCAGGCAGGCGGCCACAACACCGTGAGTCGCCGACGGAACCGAAAAACCACACAAGGAGAACACGGCATGGCCGTCGTCACCATGCGCCAGCTCCTCGAGAGCGGCGTCCACTTCGGGCACCAGACCCGTCGCTGGAACCCCAAGATGAAGCGCTTCATCATGACGGAGCGCAACGGCATCTACATCATCGACCTCCAGCAGTCGGTGACCTACATCAACAACGCCTACGAGTTCGTCAAGGAGACCGTGGCCCACGGCGGCACGATCCTCTTCGTCGGCACGAAGAAGCAGGCGCAGGAGCCGATCGCCGAGCAGGCGACGCGCGTCGGGATGCCCTACGTCAACCACCGCTGGCTCGGTGGCATGCTCACGAACTTCCAGACGATCTCCAAGCGTCTGACCCGGCTCACCGAGCTCGACGAGATCGACTTCGACGACGTCGCCGGCTCGGGTCGCACCAAGAAGGAGCTCCTCCTCCTCAAGCGCGAGCGCGACAAGCTCGACAAGACCCTCGGCGGCATCCGCGGCATGTCCAAGGTGCCGTCCGCCGTCTGGGTCGTCGACACCAAGAAGGAGCACCTCGCCGTCGACGAGGCCCGCAAGCTCGGCCTCCCCGTCATCGCGATCCTCGACACGAACTGCGACCCCGACGAGGTCGACTACAAGATCCCCGGCAACGACGACGCGATCCGCTCCGTCACGCTGCTGACGCGGGTCATCGCCGACGCCGTCGCCGAGGGTCTCATCGCGCGCTCGGGTGGCAACAACGCCGCCGCCGACGCCGAGGGCACCGGCGAGGAGCCGCTGGCCGAGTGGGAGCGCGAGCTCCTCGGTGCCGAGGCCGACCAGGCCGCCGCCACCGCCGAGGCCGTCGCCCCGGAGGCCGGCGCGACCGCCGCCGCGGACGCCCCCGAGGCTGCTGACGCTGCGACCGACGCCGACCCGGCCCTCGAGGTCCCGGTCGCCGAGTCGGCTCCGGCCGACGAGGTCGCCGCCGTCGAGGCCACCGAGGCCGAGCAGGCCCCGGCCGAGAAGGCCTGACCGCACCACCTCCTTCCCAGCCCGCCCTTTCGACAAGAGAGAGAAGCGAATTCATCCATGGCGAACTACACCGCCGCTGACATCAAGGCGCTGCGTGAGTCCACCGGCGCCGGCATGCTCGACGTCAAGAAGGCCCTCGACGAGGCCGACGGCGACCAGGCCAAGGCCACCGAGATCCTGCGCGTCAAGGGCCTCAAGGGTGTGACGAAGCGTGAGGGTCGCACGACCTCCAACGGCCTCGTCGCCGCCAAGGCCGAGGGTGGCGTCGGCACGCTCGTCGAGGTCCTCTGCGAGACCGACTTCGTCGCCAAGGGCGAGAAGTTCATCGCCCTCGCCGACCAGGTCCTCGCCCAGGCCGTCGACACCCAGGCCGCCGACGCGGACGCGCTGCTCGCGAGCACCCTCGCGGACGGCAAGACCGTCAAGGAGCTCCTCGACGACGCCAACGCGACGATCGGCGAGAAGATCGAGGTCAAGCGGGTTGCCCGCCTCGAGGGCCCGACGGTCGTGTCCTACCTCCACAAGACCAGCCCCGACCTGCCCGCGCAGATCGGTGTCCTCGTGGCGACCGAGGGTGGCGACGACACCGTCGCCCGCGACATCGCGATGCACATCGCGGCGTTCAGCCCGACGGTCCTCACCCGCGAGGAGGTCGACGCCGAGACGGTCGAGAACGAGCGTCGCGTCGCCGAGGCCACGGCCAAGGAGGAGGGCAAGCCCGAGGCTGCGCTCCCGAAGATCGTCGAGGGTCGCGTCAACGGCTACTTCAAGGACAACGTGCTGCTCGAGCAGCCGTTCGCCAAGGAGCCGAAGAAGACCGTCGCCAAGGTCGCCGAGGAGGCCGGCGCCACGGTCAAGGCCTTCGCGCGCTTCCGCGTCGGAGCCTGATCTCGGTTCTCCCGCAACGCATTCCGGTATGCCGTCCGCTCTCGTGAGCGGGCGGCATACCTGCGTCCAGGGCTGGTCGCCGCAGGCACGGGGTGAGGGCTACCCGCCGGAGGCGCGGGTGAGCCAGGGGTGGAACAGCTTCGTCACCCTCGGCAGGATGAGGTAGGTCATGAGCGGGGTCGCGACGAGCGTCGAGAGCAGCACCCGCGCCCACGCCGGCCAGTCGCCGGTGAACGGCGCCATGAGGTAGGTCAGCGCGAGGCTCGTCGGGAAGAACGCGAGCCAGATGATGCTCGCCTGCTTCCAGCGCGGCGGTGCCGGGGGAGCGGTGAGCGCGCCGAGCTCGTCGACCGAGCGTTCCTCGGGCTCGTCGAACCAGCCCTCGATGCCGGTGCGGTGCTCGACCCGAGTGTCCTCGACGAGGTTCGTCGCGGCGGCGAGCCAGCGGTTGCGCTCGGTGGACTCCTGCCAGGCGTCGAGGGAGGAGCGCGAGTCGAACCGGTAGAGCATGTGCCACTCGCTCGATGCCGTCGACGGCCGCACCCAGCCCGAGCCGAGGAACCCCGGGAAGTGGCTCGCCATCGACGCCCCTGCCTCGGCCCACGCCCGCATGAGCAGCTCGTCCTCGGGCCGGACCTTGCGGGTGATGGCGACGGTGACCGGGCCACCGGACGTGCCGCGCGGCGTGCGGTCGGGAGCGCTGTCGGGCAGGGGAGCGGAGGGCTGGTCACTCACGGGGACCAGTGTGCCGACGCGCCCGTCACCGGGTCGAATCCGGGACGCGCCCCGTCGGCTGCTGTGGCGTCCCGAGCACCGACGCCCGCCACGTCTCGTGGGCAGTGGTCAGCCGATCCACGACATCGGGGCGTTCCTCGGCGAGGTTGCGCGTCTCACCGGGATCGGTGACGAGGTCGAACAGCCCGAGCCCGAGGATCGGTTCGGCGCGCTCGATCTCGCGCAGCGCCTCGACCTCGCCGCTCTCGGGGTCGGTGAAGGAGAGCTTCCACCGGCCCTGTCGCACGGCCCACTGGAAACCGTTGTCCCAGTGCAGTTCTCGCTCGGCGAGGCCCGGGTCACCGTCGCGCAGGAACGCCAGCAGGTCGGTCCCGTCGCAGTGGTCGTATGCCGTCCGCTCGGCTCCCGCTGCGGCCAGGAGCGTGGGGTAGAGGTCGAGCGAGGAGACGACCCCGGACCGTTCGACGCCGCCGGTGACACCACCGCCAGGCCAGCGCCACAGGAACGGGACGCGGATCCCGCCCTCCTGGAGGGTGTACTTCGTGCCGGCGAGCGGGGTGTTGTCGGCGTGGTTGCAGTTCGAGCCGCCGTTGTCGGTGAGATACACGACGACGGTGTCGTCGGCGGCACCCGTGGCGTCGAGGGTGTCGAGGAGGGCGCCGATCTGGGCGTCCATGAGCTCGAGCTGGGCGAGGTAGTAGTCGCGCCCGTGCTCGAGCTTCGGCGCCACCTGCCCGTCGTACCAGCCGCGGTAGTCGCTCCCATCACCCTCGTAGCCGCTCTGCGTGGGCAGGCCGCGACGCTCGAGCTCCTCGGGCGGCAGCTGCCAGCAGAAGTTGTGCACGGCGTTGAAGGCGAGCATGAGGAAGAACGGCCGCTCGTCGCGCTCGTCGCTGGCGTCGCCCGGGTCACTTGCATGCGCGGTATGCCGCGTCACGAAGTCCCGGGTCCGCTCACCGAGCTCGTCGGTGAGGAACCGGTCGCAGTCGACCGGGGTGTCGCCCTCGAGCATCGGCTGGACGGCGTTGACCCGCGCCGCGAAGGGCCCCAGCTCCTCGGCCAGGGCCGCGGAGTGCCGCAGGTAGTTGAGGCGGCCGGTCTGCTGCCCGGCGAGCCCGTAGAACGTCTCCTCGAACCCGTGGTGCGGCGGGGTGGCCCGGTCGCTGACGTCCTCGGGGCCGTAGTGCACCTTGCCGAAGTAGCCGGTGGCGTAGCCGAGATCGGCGAACCGCTCGGCGAGGGAGGGCAGGTGGTCGGGGAAGCACGAGTCGTCGAACCATCGCGCGCCCCAGCGGGCCTGGTGCTGCCCGGCGATGAGTCCAGCGCGCGACGGTGAGCAGCTCGGCGCCGTGACGTAGGCCTCGGTGCACGAGACGCCCTCGGCGGCGAGCCGGTCCAGGGCGGGCGTGCGGACGTCCGTGTGCCGGCCCAGGGCGCCGCGGTCGGCATACCCGTGGTCGTCCGAGACGATGAGGACGACGTTCGGGCGGGCCGGCGTCGCGCGGCGGGAGGGAGCCGGCTCGGACAACGGGATCTCCTGAGGTCAGGGGCGGTGACGGCAGCGCGCGAGGCCGCACGCGGCATACGAGGACAGGATGGCAGTGTGCGAGGATGCGGGGCACCGCCGACCGCCGCCGACCGACGGGCGACCCGCCGGCGAACCACCGCCAAGACGCTTGTGCCGAGGAGGCATGGTGACCACTGACGTCCAGACACAGCCCGCTCCCAGCACCACCGGTGAGCGGCCCCGGAGGGTCCTCCTCAAGCTCAGCGGTGAGGTGTTCGGTGGTGGCCGGATCGGCGTCGACCCCGAGGTCGTGCGCGGCATCGCGGCGCAGATCGCGGACGCCGTCCGCAGCGGCGCCCAGGTCGCCATCGTCGTCGGCGGCGGCAACTTCTTCCGCGGCGCGGAGCTGCAGCAGAAGGGCATGGAGCGCTCGCGCGCCGACTACATCGGCATGCTCGGCACCGTCATGAACTGCCTCGCCCTGCAGGACTTCCTCGAGAAGGAGGGCATCGACACCCGCGTCCAGACCGCCATCGCCATGGGCCAGGTCGCCGAGCCCTACATCCCGCGTCGCGCCATCCGCCACCTCGAGAAGGGGCGAGTCGTCATCTTCGGTGCCGGCGCCGGTATGCCGTACTTCTCCACCGACACGGTGAGCGCGCAGCGGGCGCTGGAGTGTCACTGCGACATCGTGCTCATGTCCAAGAGCGGCGTCGACGGCGTCTACGACTCCGACCCGCGGACCAACCCGGACGCTCGCAAGCTCGACACGATCACCTACGGCGAGGCGCTGCAGAAGGGCCTCAAGGTCGTCGACGCGGCCGCGTTCAGCCTCTGCATGGAGAACGGGCTGCCGATGATGGTGTTCGGCATGGAGGGCGCGGGCAACATCACCCGGGCCATCCAGGGCGAGCGCATCGGCACCCTCGTCACCGCCTGAGACTCCCCCGGGCCGCTCACGACGGCTGAAGGCCCGCTCGCCGCCCTGTCGCTGCAACGGGCGGCGGCGATCTTTGACACACTGGACCCGCGCCACGCGAGGTTCGCGGACGGCATACCGAAGGAGACCTGCCCCGATGATCGACGACACCATGCTCGAGGCCGAGGAGAAGATGGAGAAGGCCGTCGAGGTGGCCAAGGAGAACTTCTCCGGCATCCGCACCGGCCGTGCCCACCCGGGGATGTTCAGCAAGATCGTCGTCGACTACTACGGTGCGCCGACGCCGCTGCAGCAGCTCGCGTCGTTCCAGACGCCCGAGGCGCGCACGATCCTCGTCACGCCCTTCGACAAGGGCGCGATGGCGAACATCGAGAAGGCGCTTCGCGAGTCCGACCTCGGGGTGAATCCCAGCAACGACGGCAACATCATCCGCTGCGTCCTGCCCGCGCTCACCGAGGAGCGGCGCAAGGAGTACATCAAGATGGCGCGCGCGCAGGGTGAGGACGCCAAGGTCTCCATCCGCAACATCCGCCGCCAGGCCAAGGAGTCCATCGAGAAGCTCGTCAAGGATGGCGAGGTCGGCGAGGACGAGGGCTCGCGCGCCGAGAAGGACCTCGAGACGACGACGAAGAAGTACGTCGACACCGTCGACGACCTGCTCAAGGGCAAGGAGTCCGAGCTGCTCGAGGTCTGACCTCGGCGTCCGACGTCCGATGAGCACTCCCGCCATGAGTGAAGCGACACCTGCCGAGCAGGCCGAGGGCCCGACTCGGGTGACCCGCTCGTCGCGTGCCGGGCGCAACCTGCCGGCGGCCATCGGGGTCGGGGTCGGGCTGGCGCTCGTCATCATCGCCTCGCTCGCGTTCCGGAGGGAGGCGTTCCTCGCCGTCCTCGTCGTCGCGATCTGGGTCGGCGCGTGGGAGATGCGCCGGGCGGTGCGCCAGGCCGGGATGGACGTGCCGTTCGTGCCGGTCGTCGTCGGTGCGGTGTCGATGTTGCTGTCGGCGTACTTCCGCGGGCCGGAGGCACTGATCCTCACCTTCGGGCTGACCTGCGTCGGCGTGCTCGTGTGGCGCGTCGCCGACGGGCTCGACAAGGCGATGAACGACATCGCCGGGGCGCTGCTCGTCGTGCTCTACCCGTGCTTCCTCGGCGGGTTCGCGTCGCTGCTGCTCGCGGCCGACGACGGGCACCTGCGCATCGTGTTCTTCATCCTCGTCACGACGTTCTCGGACATCGGCGGTTATGCGTTCGGGGTGCTCTTCGGCAAGCACCCCATGGCGCCGTCGCTGTCGCCGAAGAAGTCGTGGGAGGGGTTCGGCGGCTCGGTGCTCACCTGCGCGCTCGTCGGTGCGGTGTCGATCGTGCTGCTGCTCGACGGCACGTGGTGGCAGGGAGCCGTCATCGGTGTCGTCGTCGCCGGCGCGGCCACCGTCGGCGACCTCATCGAGTCGAGCATCAAGCGCGACCTCGGCATCAAGGACATGGGGGCGCTGCTGCCCGGGCACGGCGGGATCATGGACCGGCTCGACTCGCTCGTCCTCTGCGTCCCCGTCGTCTGGGCGCTGCTGCTCTGGGCGCTGCCCTGACCCTGAGGTTCGTCCGGCGAGCCTCGCGCGGGTGAGAGAATCGACGCGATGACCTCCCTGCCCGAGCCCACGACCGCTCGCCCCGCCCCGGGCCAGCTCACCTTCCAGGCGCCCCGCCGCGGCAAGCCTCCGAAGCACCTGGCCGACCTCAGCGCGCCGGAACGCAAGGCCGCTGTCGAGGAGTTGGGCCACAAGGGCTTCCGCGCCAAGCAGCTCTCGACGCACTACTTCGAGCGGCTCGTCGAGTCGCCCGACGACATGACCGACCTGCCCAAGGCGATCCGCGACGACCTCGTGCGCGACCTCCTGCCGCCGTTGCTCACGCCGATCGTGCAGCGCACCGCCGACGACGGCGCGACGATCAAGTCGGCGTGGCGGCTGCACGACGGCGCGATCGTCGAGTCGGTGCTCATGCGCTACCCCAACCGGGTGACGATCTGCATCTCGAGCCAGGCCGGCTGCGGCATGAACTGCCCGTTCTGCGCGACCGGCCAAGCCGGCCTGACCCGCAACATGTCGACGGCTGAGATCGTCGAGCAGGTCGTGTATGCCGCCCGCTCGCTACGCCGTGGCGAGCTCGCCTCCCAGCCCGGTCCCGTTGCGGGAGAAGGCGACCCGGCGGGGGAGGGGAGTGCCGAGCTCGGGGCCGAGGACGGCATACCGGAGTTCGAGGGACCGACACGGATCTCCAACGTCGTCTTCATGGGCATGGGCGAGGCGCTCGCGAACTACAAGGCGTCGATCGGCGCGATCCGCCGCCTCACCGACCCGGCACCCGACGGCCTCGGCATGTCGGCGCGCGGCATCACGATGTCGACGGTTGGGCTGGTTCCCGGCATCGACAAGCTTGCGGCAGAAGGCATCCCGGTCACGCTGGCACTGTCGCTGCACGCGCCCGACGACCAGCTGCGCGACGAGCTCGTCCCGATCAACACGCGGTGGAAGGTCGACGAGGCCCTCGACGCGGCCCACCGCTACTACGAGGCCACCGGCCGGCGGGTGAGCATCGAGTACGCGCTCATCCGCGACATCAACGACCACGCGTGGCGGGCCGACCTGCTCGGCGAGAAGCTGCGCGCCCGCGGCAAGGGCTGGGTGCACGTCAACCCGATCCCGCTCAACCCGACGCCGGGCTCGAAGTGGACCGCCTCGCGACCGGGGGTCGAGCAGCAGTTCGTCGAGCGGCTGCGCGCCCACGGCATCCCCACGACGATCCGCGACACCCGCGGCCAGGACATCGACGGCGCCTGCGGCCAGCTCGCCGCCGCCACGGCCTGAGGCTCCAACCCGTCACGATGGTAATACCGGTTATACTTCGATCATGAAGACGGCCGTTTCCATTCCTGACGACGTTTTCCGCGAGGCGGATCACGTGGCTGAGCGGCACGGCTGGACCCGCTCGCAGCTGTACACCCACGCCATCCGCTCCTTCCTGTCGGAGCAGGAGGATGATCCGGTGACGGCTGCGCTCGACGCGTTGGCGGATGAGATGGGGGCTGAGGCGCCGACCGTCAACGGTCGGGACCTCATTTCGTCCGGTGCGTGGGAGTGGTAGCCCGCGGGGAGGTGTGCTGGGTCGACTTCGGGGAGCCGGTCGGGTCAGAACCCGGCTATCGCCGACCCGCGGTCGTCGTGTCCTCGGACAGGTTCAACCGATCACGCATTGCGACAGTGATCGTCAGTGCCGTGACCAGCAACCTCCGCTTGGCTGCGGCGCCCGGAAACGTCGAGCTCAGTGCCGGCGATGCGGGGCTGCCGAAGGCCAGCGTGGTCAACGTCTCGCAGACCTTGGTCGTGGACCGCTCACGTCTCACCGAGACCGTTGGTCGCCTCGATTCAGCGACGATGCGCTCGGTTGACGCAGGCTTGCGCCTCGTCCTCGGTCTCTGAGGGCCACGGCCTGTGCGCCGTGGCCGTGCGTCGTCGGTTTCCCCGAGTCAGGTGAGGGCGAGGTCGGCGGCCTCGTCGACGGTGTCGACGAGGTGCACGGCCCGGCCCAGCGCCCGGTCCCGGCCGAGGGCCTGGATCGCATCCCAGACCGGCACCTGCCGCGTCCAGTGGTCGACGCCGACGAGGACGAGCGGCGGCAGCGTGCGCTCCTCGGGGGCGTAGTAGAGCGGCGTGATCGCCTGGAAGATCTCCTGCACCGTCCCCGCCGCGCCGGTCAGCACGATGAGTCCGGCGGTGGAGCAGGCGAGCAGCCCGTCCTCGCGGATGGCGTTGCTGAAGTACTTCGCGATGCCGTTGCCGAACACGTTCGGCGGTTCGTGCCCGTAGAACCACGTCGGGATTCCGATCGAGCGAATCGCAGTGTCCGGCAAGGGGATTCGCACGAGGTCGTCATAGACCTCGAGCGCCACGCGCGCCCAGTCGTCGACCGACGGCAGGAACGACGGTATGCCGGCCAGTCGCCCGAGTGCGTCGCTCACCGCGGCGTCGTCCGGGCAGAGCGCGCCGAGGTTCGCGGCCTCCATGGCGCCGGGCCCGCCACCGGTCGCGACGACGAGGCCCGCGGAGGCGATTCGTTGCCCGAGACGCGCGGCGCTGGCATACGCCTCGCTGTCGCGCATGAGCGCGTGCCCGCCCATGACGCCGACGACGGGGGACTCGCCGAGGACGTCGCGCAGGGCATCGGTGACGGAGTCGTCGTGGATCGCGCGGAGCAGGGTGACGAAGGCGTCGTGGCGCAGCTCGGCGCGCTTGGCCCACTCGTAGGCGAGGTAGTCGGGGGTCGACTCGTAGCCGCTCTCGGCGAGGCCGGCGTAGAGTTCGTGCGGCTGGTAGAGCGTGGCGCGGTAGGGGTTGACCGGGGCCGCCGGATCGGTGGGGAAGACGAGGGCGCCCTGCGTGCGGAGGTGCGTGTCGAGCTCGGGGGAGAGGCGGCCGCCGAGGACGACGAGACCGTCGAGGTCGGAGCGGGCGAGGAGCTCGTCCTCGTGGCCGGACAGGTCGAGGTCCTGGAGGCGCAGTCCGGTGAGGGGCCGACTGTCGGCGAGGGCGGCGTCGAGGTCGGCGACGGACTCGATCTCGGTGTCACGCATGGCGCCGACTGTAGACGCGGCGCGTGTGAGGCTGCACTTGACCGGTACAGTGCACACCGCTACTGTAGCGGTACAGAAGCCCGCCAGAAGGAGAGTCCCATGGACCTGTTGCCCCTCGCCAGTCTCACCGCCACGCGCGCCCAGGAGCGCCACTTCGCCGGCGCTCGCGTCGACGGCCCGGCCCAGCCCGGACGCCCCACGGCTGAACCGCGGCTGCGGACCGGTTCCGCTGCCCTGCGGACGCACTTGGCCGGTGCGCTGCGCCGCATCGCGTCCGCCGTGGAGCCGCGCAGCGCGTGCCGGCCGACGGCCCGGCCCGCCGCCCGGTGATCCCGGGCGCCGGCCGCATGCCGGTGCCGGACCTCGCGGTGGACCGGATAGCGTCTGCCCCGGGAGCCGCGCGGTTCCCGGAGAGCGAGGAGCACGTGGGCCGGGTGACGCTGCAGACGGTCGCGGACAAGGTCGGCGTGAGCCGGATGACCGTTTCCAACGCCTTCTCCCGGCCCGACCAGCTCTCGGCGCAGCTGCGCGAGAAGATCCTCGCCGCGGCGGACGAGCTCGGGTACACCGGGCCGGACCCGTCGGCGCGGGCGCTCGCCCGGGGCGCCACCGGTTCGGTCGGAGTCCTGCTGTCGAACAGCACGGCGACAGCGTTCTCGGACGAGGTCGCGTCCGCGTTCTTCGGGGCCATCGCCCACACCCTGAACGAGTCCGGCCTCGCCCTGACCCTGCTGTCGAGCGAGCCGTCCGGTGAGGTGGTGCCCGCCCGGGACGTCGCCATGGACGGCGTCATCGTCTACAACTGCGACCCTGCGTCCGGGGCTCGTGAGCAGGTGGTGCGGCGCGGACTGCCCATCGTCAACGTCGACCAGGCATCCGAGGCCGGAACCCCGGGGGTCAACGTCGCCGACCGTGAGGGTGCCCGGGCCGCGGCCCGGCACATCGTCGAGCTCGGCCACACGAAGGTGGCGCTCGTGACGAAGTCCGGCGAGCCGCCATACGGCATCGTCGACCCGGGCGAGGCGGACCGGCACCGCGCGAGCGACGGCTACGCCTCGATCGAGCGCCTCGCCGGGTGGACGGAGGCGCTGGAGGAGGCGGGGGTGACGCCGGTCGTCTACCGGCTGCCCATCGACGCCATGGGCGGTCACGGCGCGATCCTCGCCGAGATCCTCGAGGCCGCGCCGGACACGACGGCGGTGCTCGCCTTCTCCGATGTCATCGCCGCCGACATCGTCCTCGAGGCGCAGGACTCCGGCATCGACGTGCCCGGCCGGCTCTCCGTCGTCGGCTTCGACGACAACCCCCTCGCCCTGCGGCTGCGACCGCAGCTCACGACCGTCCGCCAGGACGTCTCCGAGAAGGGGCGGCTCGCCGCGTCGATGCTCGTCGACGCCGTGCGCTCGCGACGTGCCGGTGGAGACGCGTCGCCGGCAGCCTCGGTCACGCTGCCCACCGAGCTCGTCATCCGCGGGTCGACGGGACCACCCTTCGAGGCGCCGGGCGCGTAGGGTCGAGAGCATCCCGCCCATCCACCCAGCGAGGAGCAGGCAGATGACCGACTCAGGCAAGGGCTTCGACTTCAAAAAGCTCACCGACGCCGCCAAGGACGCGGCTGCCAAGGCCAAGGACGCCGCGACCAACGCGGCCAACGAGAACCGCGACAAGGTCCACGGCATGGTCGAGAAGGCCGCCACGAAGATCGACGAGAAGACCGACGGCAAGTACGCCGACAAGGTCGCCAAGGCCAAGGGCGCGGCCCACTCCGGCTTCGACAAGGTCGCCGACCAGGCCCCGGCTCCGGGTACCCGGACCGACGCGCTGCGCGACGACCTCCCGTCCACCGGCCGTCCGACCACGGGCGCCCCGGCGACCGACGGTCCGTTCACCGAGGGGCCGGCGACGGATCGTCCGGTCGGCGACCGGCCGGTCACGGCGGACTCGCCGTTCCCGCGCGACCACGAGGCGCCGGGCGCCGACACCGACCCGCGCGGCGACTCGCCCTTCCCGCAGGACCCCGAGGCGCCGCACGGCGGCACGCCAGGAACCCACGGAACCGGCCAGTAGCCTTCCGAGAGAACCCTCGACGGCACCTGTGACTTCGCTGGCAGTCACAGGTGCCGTTCGTCTTTGGGGCGACGGTCGTTCGCCGGCGGTTCATCCAACGGGAGTGGGGTGTCGCCCATGACTCCTCTGATCCGCAGTTCCCGACGCACCACCCTCGCCCTCGCCACGGTGAGTGCCCTCGCCATCACCGGCACCGCGGCATACGCCGCCTCCGGCCTCGCCGCCACCGGCGGCGCCACCCGACTCTCCGGCGACCAGACCGCCGCCGTCAAGAAGGCCATCGACGGCGGCAAGGCCCGCAACGTCATCCTCCTCATCGGCGACGGCATGGGCGACTCCGAGATCACCTCGGCCCGCTACTACGAGTACGGCGCGGCCGGGCGCCTCCCCGGCATCGACGCCCTCCCGCTCACCGGTCAGTACACGACGTACTCGCTCTACAAGGACGGCAAGCCCGACTACGCGCCCGACTCCGCCGCGACCGGCACGGCGTGGGCGACCGGCACGAAGACCTACGACAACGCGGTCTCGGTCGACATCGAGGGCAAGCCGCTCCCGACCCTGCTCAAGCTCGCCAAGGAGCGCGGTCTCAAGACCGGCAACGTCACGACGTCGGACATCCAGGACGCCACCCCCGCCGTCCAGGTCGCCAACATCTCGCAGCGCTCCTGCTTCGGTCCGGAGAAGACGAGCACCACCTGCCCCGAGGCCGCCCTCGAGAACGGCGGCCCCGGCTCGATCACCGAGCAGCTGCTCACGACCCGCCCCGACGTCACCCTGGGCGGTGGCGCGAAGACGTTCGCCGAGAAGGCCAAGGCGGGCGAGTATGCCGGCCAGACCCTTGCGCAGCAGGCCACCGCCCGCGGCTACCGCACCGTGACGGACGTGGCCGGCCTCGAGGCCGTCACCGAGGCGAACCAGGACACGCCGCTGCTCGGCCTCTTCGCCCCCGGCAACCTGCCGGTGCGCTACACCGGCCCGAAGGCGACGCCCACCGGTGGCGCCCTCCCGCCCGTGAAGTGCACGGCCAACCCGGAGCGCCCCTCGACCCAGCCCACCCTGGCCCAGATGACGACGAAGGCCATCGAGCTCCTCGACACCCCCGCCGCCCAGAGCGAGGGCAAGGGCAACGGCAAGGCCAAGGGCCACGACAAGGGCAAGGCCAAGGGGAAGGCCAAGGGCCACGACAAGGCCAATGCGCAGGCCAAGGGCGACAAGGGCTTCTTCCTCCAGGTCGAGGGCGCGAGCATCGACAAGCAGGACCACGCCGCCAACGCGTGCGGGCAGATCGGTGAGGCCATCGACCTCGACGAGGCCGTCCAGGCGGCCCTCGAGTTCGCCAAGAAGGACGGCAACACCACGGTCATCGTCACCGCCGACCACGCCCACACGAGCCAGATCGTCGAGGGTGGCTCGACCACGCCCGGCCTCACCGCCAACCTCCTCACCAAGGACGGCTCGCCGCTGACGATCGCCTACGGCACCGGTGCCGCCGGAGACTCGCAGCAGCACACCGGTTCACAGCTGCGCGTCGCCGGCTACGGTCCGCAGGCGGCCAACGTCGTCGGCCTGACCGACCAGACCGACATGTTCTTCACCATCTCGCGCGCACTCGGTCTCGGGGAGCGCTGAGTCGCGGCTGCTTCCCAGTCCGTATGACGGCCCGGTCACCTCGCGGTGACCGGGCCGTCTCTGGTTCGACGCGCCCCGGGGCGCTGGGTCGTCGAGCGGTGCCCGAGTGCGTGCGGCGCCCCGCACGCGAGAGGCGCGCGGACGGCATACTCGAACGTATGGCTGTCTCGCAGAAGTCTCTGCTCGCATCCGTCCCCACCCAGCTGTTCATCGGCGGTGAGTGGCGCGACTCGCTCAGCGCCCAGACGTTCCCGGTCCACGACCCCGCGACCGGCGGCGTCCTCACCGAGGTCGCCGACGCGACCATCGCCGACGGCACCCTCGCCCTCGACGCAGCCGTTGCGGCACAACAGGACTGGGCCACGACGCCACCGCGCGAACGTGGCGAGATCCTCCGTCGCGCGTTCGAGCTCATCACCGAGCGCGCCGACGAGTTCGCGCTGCTCATGACCCTCGAGATGGGCAAGCCGGTCGCCGAGGCGCGCGGTGAGGTCGCCTACGGCGCGGAGTTCTTCCGGTGGTTCAGCGAGGAGGCGGTGCGCATCCACGGCCGGTATGCCGTCAACCCCGCGGGCGGGTCGCGCTTGCTCACGATGAACAAGCCGGTCGGGCCGGCGTTCATGATCACGCCGTGGAACTTCCCGCTCGCGATGGGCACCCGCAAGATCGGTCCCGCCATCGCGGCCGGATGCACGATGGTCATGAAGCCCGCGAGCGAGACTCCGCTGACGATGCTCGCGCTCGCCGCGCTGCTCACCGAGGCGGGGCTGCCCGACGGCGTCCTCAACGTCATCACGACCTCGGACACCGCATCGGTCTCCGAGCCGATCATCCGCGACCCGCGGCTGCGCAAGCTCACCTTCACCGGGTCCACGGCGGTGGGCAAGCTCCTCGTCGAGCAGTCGGCCGAGCAGCTGCTCCGGGTGTCGATGGAGCTCGGCGGCAACGCACCCTTCCTCGTCTTCGACGACGCCGACGTCGACGCGGCCGTCGAGGGCGCGATGCTCGCGAAGATGCGCAACATCGGCGAGGCGTGCACGTCGGCGAACCGGTTCCTCGTGCACGAGTCGGTGGCCGAGGAGTTCGCGGCGGCGTTGGCCCGGCGCATGGGCGCGCTTACCGTCGGCAAGGGGACCAAGGCCGGCGTCGAGGTCGGCCCGCTCATCACCGACAAGGCCCGGGACGGTGTGCACGAGCTCGTCACCGACGCCGTCGACCGGGGCGCGCGGGTCCTGACCGGGGGAGAGAAGGTCGCCGGCCGCGGGCACTTCTACGCACCGACCGTGCTGACCGAGGTGCCGGCCGACGCCCGGCTGCTGCGCGAGGAGATCTTCGGACCGGTCGCACCGGTGACGACGTTCGCCGACGAGGACGAGGCGGTGCGCCTGGCCAACGACACCGAGTACGGACTGGTCGCCTATGCCTACACGCGCGACCTCGGCCGGGTCATCCGGGTGTCCGAGGCACTGGAGTTCGGCATGGTCGGGGTCAACACCGGGATCGTCTCGAACGCGGCGGCGCCGTTCGGCGGGGTGAAGCACTCCGGGTTCGGGCGTGAGGGCGGGTTCGAGGGCATCCACGAGTACCTCGAGACGACGTACGTCTCGCTCAACCCCTGACTGTCGGCGCCCACCCTGGTCAGGGACCATTGATGGCCACCCATTGCGACTTCGCAGAGTGCGGAGCCCGGCGGCGGCGCTCTGCGAAGTCGCAAGAGGTCGGGGGACGGGACGGTCAGGCCTCGATGCGCAGGGCCTCGACGGGCGCGATGTCGATCGCACGGCGCGCCGGGCCACGGGACGCGAGCAGCACGAGCACCAGGCCGCACACCGCGATCGCCGCGAGCGACACCCACGGCACACCCCAGACGAAGCCGGACCCCTGCGACCCGACGAGGGACTGGGCGGCGCTCGTGCCGTAGATGATTCCGAGCACCGTGCCGAAGAGGATCGCCGACACCGACAGCGCGACCGACTCCTTGGTGATCATCGTGCGGACCTGGCGCTGGGTGAAGCCGAGCGTGCGCAGCAGGCCGATCTCGCGGTGCCGCTGGATGACCGTGAGCGACATCGTGCTGACGAAGCCGACAGCCGCGATGAGCGAGGAGATGACGATGATGCCGACGAGCACGGCCGTCGTGACGTCCATGATCTGCAGGGCCTCGGCCCGCTGCTCCGCGTCGAGCTCCCACGCGTCCACGGAGGCGCGCAGGGCGGCCATCCCGGAGGCGAAGGTCGTGACGAGGGTGACGCCGATGACCAGGCCCATCGTCGAGCGGGTCGTGCGCAGCGGGTCGAGGAGGGCGTTGCGCCGCGCCACGACACTCGCCGGGTCCCGCCCGAGGAGGCGGCTGAACGCCGCGACCATCGACGGGATGACGAGGCGCGCCCCGACGAGGAACCCGGTGCTCGCGCCCGCTGCACCGAAGAAGGACAGGACGAAACCCGCCTCCGGGGCGCTCTCCCCGGCGAGGGCGCCGGCCGCGAGGACCCCGAACCCGCCGACGATGCCGATGCCGGCGACGACGGCGCGCAGGAGCGAGGCCCGTCCCGACGCAGTGACCGGGGCCGCGGTCCCGGACAGTGCCGCTGCAGGGGAGACCTGCAGCACGCCACGTGAGCCGAGCCACCCGGCGCACATGGCGCACACGGCGATCGCCCAGAAGGCGACGACCAGCGCGGAGCTCACCAGCGGGTAGTCCGCCTCGGGCAGCGTGCCGCGCGCCACGAGGACGGCACGAGTCGCGTGCGTCAGCACGGTGCCCACGACCACCCCGGCGAGGGCACCGAGGGCGCCCACCGTCGCGGTGCCGCGCACGACCGAGACCCGCAGGTCCTTCGCCCGTGATCCGAGCAGCCGCAGCAGGGCGATGTGCCGGAGCCGGCCGGAGATGACCGTGTCGACCGCGCCGATGATGACGATGGCGCCGACATAGAGGGCGATGAGGATGAAGACGCCGGCGACGATGCCGAGCATGAGTCCGACACTCCCGCCGGACTCCTCGCTCATCGCCGCGAGCACCGTCGAGGTCATGATGAGCACCGCGGCATACGCGCCGCTCAGGCCGGCCACGAGACCGACGGTGCCGAGCTCGCGCAGCGAGCCGAGGACGAGGTTGCCCTTCGAGGAGTGGTTCATGCCGCACCGACCTCGAAGCCGATGAGCAGCTCGGAGATCTGCTGCGGGGTGAGCGGACCGTGGTCGCCCACGAGGTGACCGTCGGCGATGACGAGGATGCGGTCGGCATACGACGCCGCGACCGGGTCGTGGCTCACCATGGCGATCGTCTGGCCGTACTCGCGCGACGCCGTGCGCAGGAGGGTGAGCACCTCGCGCGAGCTGCGCGAGTCGAGGTTGCCGGTCGGCTCGTCGGCGAAGACGATCGCCGGGCGCGACGCGAGGGCGCGGGCGATGGCGACGCGCTGCTGCTGGCCGCCGGAGAGCTCGCTCGGTCGGTGCCCGACGCGCTCGGTGAGGCCGAGGGTGGCGATGAGGTGCTCGATCCACTGCTGCTGCTCGCGGGTCACGGTGCGCCCAGCGAGCTCGAACGGCAGCAGGATGTTCTCGCGCGCAGTGAGGGTGGGCACGAGGTTGAAGGCCTGGAAGATGAAGCCGACCTCGCTGCGGCGCAGCCGGGTCCGGGCGTCGTCGTCGAGGTGCGTCAGCGGTGCGCCGGCGAGGATGACCTCGCCGCTCGTGGCGTCGTCGAGCCCGGCCGCGACGTTCATCAGCGTCGACTTGCCCGACCCCGACGGACCCATGATCGCGGTGAACTGACCGCGGTGGATGTCGACGTCGATGCCGTCGAGGGCGGCCACCCTGCCGGTGCCCTCGCCGTAGATGCGGGAGACCCGTCGAAGGGAGACGACGGGCTGGGTTGCGTTGTCCTGGAACGGTGTTGAAGTCATGCCCACGACGCTAGGTGCGTGGTGGGGTCGCGCACATCGGCCGCGGTGCCGATTCTGGGTCAGCCCTGAGATGTATGCCGACGTATGCCCTCCGCCCACCCGCGAGGTATGCCGCCGGTGTGTCCCGAAGTCACCCAATTGGGCGAGCTGGTCACGGCCGGCGTGTCCCGAAGTCACCCAATTGGGCGAGTTGGTCCCGAAGTCACCCAATTGGGCGAGTACGGCACGAGAGGGTCAGAGGAGGCCGTGCTCGTAGGCGTAGACGACGAGCTGGACCCGGTCGCGGAGCGCGAGCTTGGTGAGGATGCGGGACACGTGCGTCTTCACCGTCGCCTCGGAGAGGAACTCGGCCGTGGCGATCTCGGCGTTCGACAGTCCTTGCGCCGCGCGCAGCAGGATCTCGCGCTCGCGCGGGGTGAGGCGCTCGTAGTCGGCCCCGGGCGGGCTCGTCGAACGTTCCCGGAACCGCTCGAACACCGCCCGGGTGGCTCCGGCCGCGACCACCTGCGTCCCCTCCGCGACTGCTCGCACCGCCGCGAGGAGCAGCTCGGGCCGGGTCTCCTTGAGGACGAACCCGGACGCGCCCGCCTCGATGGCATCGGCGACGAGCTCGTCGACGTCGAACGTCGTGAGCACCAGTACCCGCGGCCCGGCGTCACCGAAGCGCTCGACGACCCGCCGGGTGGCCTCCACCCCGTCGACCCGCGGCATCCGCACGTCCATGAGCACGACGTCCGGACGGACCGACTCGACGAGAGCCACCGCTTCGGAACCGTCGCCGGCCTCGCCGACGATCTCGAGGTCGTCCTGGCTGCCCACGACCATCGAGATCCCGGCGCGGAAGAGGGCTTGGTCGTCGACGAGGGCGACACGGATGGTCATGCTCCACCTTCTCGTGCGGACGGGTCCGCTGGCCAGCCGCCCCCGGGTCGCGGCGTACCGCTCGTGGGGATGTGGGCACGGACGACCCAGTCGCCGTCCTCGGGTCCGGCAGCGAAGGTGCCGCCCGCGACGGCGGCCCGCTCGCCCATACCGACGAGACCGTGGCCACCGGGCGGCTTCGCCGCATCGGATCGAGTCGGTATGCCGTTGCGTACCGTGAGCGCGTAGCCGTCGGTCCAGTCGATGCCCACCGTGACGGGCCGCGTCAGGTCTCCGTGCTTGAGGGCGTTCGTCAGGGACTCCGCGAGCAACCGGTGCGCGGTCAGCGCGAGGAGCGGCGACTCGTCCGGGGTGCCGCTCTCGGCGAGCTCGACCTCCATCCCCGACGCCCGCATGCGTTCGAGCAGGACGTCCTGCTGTGCGCGCCCCGGCGTGCTGGGCTGCAGGTCGGGGTCGCGGAGCTGGGCGACGATCGTGCGCAGGTCGGCCATCGCGGCCCGGGCCGTCTCACCAATGACCTCGAGCGCCTGCTCCGCGCCAGCCGGGTTGTCCCGCAACGCATACCGCGCACCGTCACTCTGCGCCGCGACGACGGCCCACGAGTGAGCGACGACGTCGTGCATGTCCGCCGCGATGCGCCGCCGCTCCTGCTCGACCTCGAACAGGTCCGCGATGCGCGCCCGCTCGACGGCCTCGACGCGGGCGTCGACGCGCGCCTGCACCGACTGCCGTTGCTGCCACCGCAGGTAGCCCCAGGCCCACCCGCCGAGGCAGAACACGGCCGCGCTCGAGCCGAGCGCGACCGCCGTCGTGAGGCGCTCGACGAGGCTCGTGCCGGGCTCTCGCACGTCGGGAGCGGCGAGATCGGGCCAGCCACGCGTCGCGCCGAAGAGGGCGGCGACGGTGACCGCGACTCCGGCGGCCACGAGCCCGAACCGGCGCACCCGGCCGTCCTGGTGGGCGCCGAGGGTGAGGAACAGCACGGCGTATGCCGTGTTCGCGAGGTAGGCGATGGTGTCACCGGCGACCTGGGTCACCGCTGCGGCGAACCCCAGGAGCGACATCGCCTGCCACGACAGGCGGCGCACGGCCAGCGCAGCGGCGAGGAGGACGACCGCGACCGGGGCGGTGAGGCCCAACCCGACGTGGACGAGCAGCATGACCGCGGCGAAGACCAGCGCGGTGACGACGTCGAACGCCAGCTGGCGTCGCGTCGGCCGGTCCTCACCCCACACGTCGGTCACGCGCCACAGCGTACGACCCGCAACACCGGGGTCGCCTCGTTCTCGCGGCTCGTGCGGCCCACGCCGCGCGACGGTGCTGCACGGCACAATGGCGCCCGTGACCTCCCCCGTGACCGGACGCCGCAGCGCCCTGACGTGGCTCGCGCCCCTGCTCGCCATCGCCCTCGTCGTCGGGCTCTGGTGGCTCGCGACCCGCGACACGAGCGACGCCGGGACCGACGGCACCCAGCCCGGCGCCCGGGTGACGGCGACCGCGGGACCCAGCGGGACGGCATACCCGTCGACGGGAAACACACCCGACTCCGGACTCGACACGATCCCCGAGTCCCGGCTGCCGCGCGAGGCCCGCGCGACCCTGGGGCTGATCCGCGCCGGCGGGCCGTACCCGTACGACCAGGACGACGAGACCTTCCAGAACCGCGAGGGGATCCTGCCGCAGCAGAAGCGGGGCTACTACCGCGAATACACCGTCGAGACACCGGGATCCGACGACCGCGGTGCCCGACGCATCGTGCGTGGGCGGGCCGGCGACACGTACTGGACCGACGACCACTACGACAGCTTCCGACAGATCCAGGAGGGTCAGTGATGCGCATCCTCGGAGACCGGGTGGACCTCGACGGCCTCATCGCCGACGCCGAGGAGGAGGGTCGGACCGTCGAGGTCATCCCCGCCGGTGCGACGAAGGAGGAGTCGCTCGCGGCGTTCTCGGAGGTGCTGAACTTCCCCGAGTGGTTCGGCATGAACCTCGACGCGCTCGCCGACTGCCTCGACACCTTCGCCCGGGAGACGACGAACGAGTGGGAGCTCGTCTGGGACGGGGTCGCGAGACTGCGCGAGTCCGACCCGAAGGCAGCGGCCGGGATCGAGTCGGTGCTCGCCGACGTCGGCGCGGACCACCCGAAGGTCCACATGACGATCATCAACCGCTGAGGGCTGCGAGCCGAGCGAGCCAGAGAGCGGTGAGTGAGCCAGGGCTGGCTGCATCGCTCGCCAACTGGTGCATCCCTCGACTCCGAGGTCCGCCAGTGGGAGCGTGGGCACATGACGAACCCACCTGACCTCACGCCGGCCACCGACCGGCTCGGCGATGTCGTGCGCGGCGTCAACGACGACCAGCTGGGCGCGCCGACGCCGTGCGATGGGCGCACCGTCTCGCAGCTCCTCGCCCACGTCGACGGGCTGACCCAGGCCTTCCGCGCGAGCGCCGACAAGGAGCTCGGGCCGCTCACCGACACCAACCCCGACGCCGACGGCTGGCCCGACGCCGACCCGGCCTGGCGCGACGACATCCCCACCCGCTCGGACGCGCTCGCCGCCGCCTGGCGACAGCCCGAGGCATGGACCGGCATGACTCGGGCCGGGGGCTTCGATGCTCCCGCCGAGGTGATGGGTCTCGTGGCGCTCGGCGAGGTGACCTTCCACGGCTGGGACCTCGCGAAGGCCACCGGGCAGGCGTTCGAGCCGGACGACGCGACGGTGCAGGCGCTCGCGGCATACGTCGAGGGTTTCGACCCGGCCGGGACGCCCGGCACGTTCGGTGCCGCCGTCGAACCACCGGAGCATGCCACGGCCTTCGAGCGGGTCCTCGCGCGGACCGGCCGCGACCCGCGGTGGCGTCCGCCGACGACGCTGCGTGCGCTGTGAGGCGCGCCTGAGGCCCGCTGGCAGGATGACCGGGTGACCACACCGAGCGACACTCGCGTGACCCTGTCCGAGATCATGCGCGCGACCGAGGCGAACCTCCTCGGCACCGTGCACGGCGGCAACCTCATGAAGGCGGTCGACTCCATCGCCGGCGTCGTCGCCAACCGGTATGCCGGTGGGCCGGCCGTGACGGCCGCGCTCGACGAGATGACGTTCCTGACGCCGGTGCGCGTCGGCGACATCCTGCACTCGAGCGCGCAGCTCAACTGGGCCGGCCGCTCCTCGATGGAGGTCGGGGTGCGGGTCGAGGTGGACCGGTGGGACTCCAACACCGACCGGGTCCACGTCGCCAGCGCCTACCTCGTCTTCGTCGCCGTCGACGCCGACGGCAAGCCCAAGGCCGTCCCGCCGCTCGACCTCGAGACGCCCGAGGAGAAGCGCCGGTTCCGCGAGGCGCAGATCCGCCGCGAGCACCGGCTCGCCCGACGGGCGGCCATCGAGGCGTCCCGCGAGGCCGAGCTCGCCGAGGGCATGGCCGCTGCGTCGGAGGGTGACGCGTGAGCCAGCGCTCCGTCGCCATCCTCGGCTCGACCGGGTCGATCGGCACCCAGGCCCTCGACGTCATCGGCCGCAATCGCGACCGGTTCTCCGTCGCTGCGCTCTCTGCCGGGTCCAACATCGACCTCGTCGCGCGCCAGGCCGTGGAGTTCGACGTGCCGCTCGTCGCCGTCGCGTCCGGCTCGCCCGAGGAGGTGCGCACCGCGATCGGTGCGTATGCCGCGCGCGCCGGGCACACGGCATACGCACCGGAGATCGTGGTCGGGGACGGCGCGGCGGTGACCGCCGCCGGGACCGGGGCCGACGTCGTGCTCAACGGCATCACCGGCTCCATCGGGCTGCGGCCCACCCTCGCCGCGCTCGAGGCCGGGTCGACGCTCGCGCTCGCGAACAAGGAGTCGCTCATCATCGGCGGCGACCTCGTGCGGCGCGCCGCGAAGCCGGACCAGATCGTGCCCGTCGACAGCGAGCACTCGGCGATCGCGCAGTCCCTGCGAGGCGGCCGGGCAGAGGAGGTGCGGCGCCTCGTCGTCACGGCGAGCGGCGGACCGTTCCGCGGGCGCTCTCGCGACGAGCTGCGCGACGTGACGCCCGAGCAGGCGCTCGCGCACCCGAACTTCGCCATGGGGCGGGTCATCACGACGAACTCGGCCACCCTCGTGAACAAAGGTCTCGAGGTCATCGAGGCGCACCTCCTCTTCGACATCCCCTTCGAGCGCATCGACGTCGTCGTGCACCCGCAGCAGCAGATCCACTCGATGGTTGAGTTCCGCGACGGCTCGACCATCGCCCAGCTCGGTCCGCCGCGGATGCTCGTGCCGATCGCGCTCGGGCTGTCCTGGCCGGAGCGGCTCGAGGACGTCGACGAGCCGTGCGACTGGTCGATGGCGCAGTCGTGGGACTTCGCGCCGCTCGACGACGACGCGTTCCCGGCGGTGCGGCTGGCGCGGCGTGTGGGGGAGGCCGGTGGCACGTTCCCGGCGGTCTACAACGCGGCGAACGAGGTCGCCGTCGACGCGTTCCACGAGGGTCGGATCGGGTTCCTCGACATCGTCGACTCGGTGGCCCGCGTCGTCGATGAGCACGAGAGCGCGCATACTGGGAGCGAATTCGACGCGTCGACCGTTGAGGGAGTGCTGGGCGCGGACGCATGGGCCCGGGGGCAGGCCGCCACCGAGCTCGGGCTCTGAGCCGAGCCGTCCGTCAGCGGGCTCCCGGCTGGTTCCCAGCCTCGACATCGACGCTGACACGGCAGACGCTGACACCGCAGACATCGACCACCGGAAGGCACCGAGGTACGAGCCATGACCGTTCTCGCCTACATCGTGGGAGTGCTGTTCCTCGCCCTGGGCGTGGGTGTCTCGATCGGTCTGCACGAGATCGGCCACCTCGTGCCGGCGAAGAAGTTCGGTGTCCGCGTGACGCAGTACATGGTCGGCTTCGGGCCGACGATCTGGTCGCGGCGTCGCGGCGAGACCGAGTACGGCATCAAGGGGATCCCGCTCGGCGGCTACATCCGGATGATCGGCATGTTCCCGCCGCGCCCGGGTGACGACCCGACGAAGATGCGGGTGTCCTCGACCGGCCGGTTCAGCCAGCTCGCCGACGAGGCACGCAAGGCATCCCTCGAGGAGATCCGGCCCGGCGACGAGAACCGCGTCTTCTACAAGCTGCCGGTGCACAAGAAGGTCATCATCATGCTCGGCGGGCCGGTGATGAACCTGCTCATCGGGCTCGTCCTGCTCACCGTGCTCGTGCCCGCGCACGGGTTCCCGCGCCCGCAGGAGGGTGCCCTCGTCGCCGCCGTCGCGGAGTGCGTCAAGCCCGCGGCCGAAGCCACCGACACCGACTGCACGGGGGCCCAGCCCTCTCCGGCCAACGCCGCCGGTCTGCTTCCCGGCGACAAGATCATCTCCGTCCAGGGCACCGTCGTCCGCGACAACTCCGACGTCGGCGAGCTCGTCCGGCCGCGGGTCGACCAGCCGACGAAGTTCGTCATCGAACGCGACGGCACCCAGCGGACCCTCACGGTGACGCCGATCCTCAACACCCTGCCGGCCTACGACGAGGAGGGGCAGCCCATCCTGGGCGCCGACGGCAAGCAGCAGGTCATCGAGGCGGGGTACCTCGGGGTCTCGTCGGCCACGCCGGTCGTGCTCGAGCGGTCGGTCACGGCCGTCCCGGCGATCATGGGCGACACGCTCGCCCAGACGGCGCAGGCGCTCGTGCGGATCCCGCAGAAGATGGTCGGCGTCTGGAACGCGGCCTTCAGCGGTCAGGAGCGCGAGCTCGACTCGCCTGTCTCCGTCGTCGGCGTCGGACGGGTCGCCGGCGAGGTGACGTCGGGCCGGCTCGACGCCTTCATCGGGGAGTCGTGGAGCGACAAGTTCTGGTTCCTCGTCTCGCTGCTCATGTCGCTGAACTTCATGCTCTTCCTCTTCAACCTCGTGCCGTTGCTGCCGCTCGACGGCGGGCACGTCGCGGGGGCGCTGTGGGAGGGCGTGAAGAAGACGTGGGCGCGGCTGCGAGGGCGGCCCGACCCGGGGTACGTCGACGTGGCCAAGGCGCTGCCGGTGGCCTATGGGGTGTCGATGGTGCTCATCGTCATGTCGGCGCTGCTCATCTATGCCGACATCGTCAACCCCATCGACCTCGGCGGATGAAAGCCTCGGTGAGGGTGCGCGAGAAGGCGCGCGGACGGCATACCGGATAATGGGTGGCATGAGTGTTGGACTCGGTATGCCGTCCCTCCCGCCGCCCGTGCTGGCTCCCCGCCGCAAGACCCGGCAGATCAAGGTCGGCAAGGTCGGTGTCGGCAGCGACTTCCCGATCTCCGTGCAGTCGATGACGACGACGCCGACGACCGACATCAACGCGACGCTGCAGCAGATCGCCGAGCTCACCGCCGCCGGGTGCGACATCGTCCGCGTCGCCTGCCCGAGCCGTGACGACGCCGAGGCGCTGCCCGCGATCGCGCAGAAGTCGCAGATCCCGGTCATCGCGGACATCCACTTCCAGCCGAACTACGTGTATGCCGCGATCGACGCCGGGTGTGCGGCGGTGCGGGTCAACCCGGGCAACATCCGTCAGTTCGACGACCAGGTCGGCGAGATCGCGCGACGGGCCAAGGAGGCCGGCGTCTCGATCCGCATCGGCGTCAACGCCGGCTCGCTCGACAAGCGGCTGCTCGAGAAGTACGGCAAGCCGACGCCCGAGGCACTCGTCGAGTCGGCCGTGTGGGAGGCGTCGCTGTTCGAGGAGCACGACTTCCACGACTTCAAGATCTCGGTGAAGCACAACGACCCCGTCGTCATGGTGCGCGCCTACGAGCTGCTCGCCGAGCGCGGTGACTGGCCGCTGCACCTCGGGGTCACCGAGGCCGGGCCGGCGTTCCAGGGGACGATCAAGTCGGCGACGGCCTTCGGGGCGCTGTTGTCCCGCGGGATCGGGGACACGATCCGCGTCTCGCTGTCGGCGCCTCCGGTCGAGGAGGTCAAGGTCGGCAACCAGATCCTGCAGTCGCTCAACCTCAAGCCGCGCAAGCTCGAGATCGTCTCGTGCCCGTCGTGTGGTCGCGCGCAGGTCGACGTCTACAAGCTCGCCGACGAGGTGACCGCCGGCCTCGAGGGTATGACGGTGCCGCTGCGGGTGGCCGTCATGGGCTGCGTCGTCAACGGACCTGGTGAGGCACGTGAGGCCGACCTCGGTGTCGCGTCCGGCAACGGCAAGGGCCAGATCTTCGTCAAGGGCGAGGTCATCAAGACGGTGCCCGAGTCGGCGATCGTCGAGACGCTCATCGAGGAGGCCATGCGCATCGCCGAGGAGATGGGCGAGCCGATCGACGAGGAGTCCGCGGGAGCGCCGAGCGTCACCGTCGGCTGACGCGGCCCTGAGGCCGGTTGGACGCACCTGCCGGGTTCGGGCATCGGACGCGCCTGCCGGTTAGAGCATCGGACGCGCCTGCCGCTGTGGGCGCTGCAGTGCTCTGATCTTGCGTCGTCCTTTGGACCGCGGTGGCCCAAAGGACGACGCAAGATCAGAGCATCGTCTGAGCAGGTGGCCGCTCGGGGCAGCAGCAGGTTGGGCTCGGCGGAGCAGCAGGTCGGGCTCAGCGCACCAGCAGGTTGAGCACGACCGTCAGGACAACCGAGAGCACGATCGACACCAGGATCATCGCGAGGCAGCCGGGGCCGCCGCCGAGCGGACGAACTTCGACGTTTCTTCCGAGGCGCATGGGACCTGTCTACCCGCGGGTTCCCCGGATGATGCGTCGTCGCGCGGAGCCGCGAGGGCCCGGGCGGCGGCCCGAGCCCTCGCGACCTGCCACTCGTGGTGGCACACGGCTCACTCCGCGGCGTCGGTCGGCCACGCGGGGACGCGGTCGGCCGGCAGGTCCTGGTTGAAGCGGACCATGTTGCCGACCGGGTCGCGGAACGCGCAGTCGCGCACCCCGTAGAACTGGTCGGCCGGCTCCTGCAGCACCTCCGCGCCCGACGACCGCACGTGCTCGAAGACGGCGTCGACGTCGTCGACCTTGAAGATCAGCGCCGCGAGCAGCCCCTTGGCGAGCAGGTCGTTCAGGGCGTCGGCGTCACCGTCGGACATCGGGATCGACCCTCCGCCGGTGTAGTTGTGCACGGTGATCTGCAGGTCCGGCTGGGTCGGGGGAGTGAGCGTCACCCAGCGGAAGTCGCCGTTCGTGACGTCGGTGTGGACGGCGCACCCGAGGGTGTCGCGGTAGAAGCCGAGCGAGGCCTCGGTGTCGTTGGTGAAGACGAAGACGTTGACGACGGCCAGTGAGGCCATCGCCGGGACGGAAGCGGCGGTCGTGCCTGCGGTGTTCTCTGTGGTGGTCATGTCAGCGACCGTATGCCGCGTGCGCGCCGCCCCGCTTCTCCGATCCTGACCGCTTGCGGCTCAGGTCCCGTGTGGCCCCAGGTCCGGTGCGGCCTCAGGTCCGCCGGGGCCGCGTCACCTGCTTGGCGATGCACCCGGGAACGCCGACGAGGCTCTCGTGGGACCGGGCGGCATACGCGCTCGGCGTCTCGCCCACGAGCTCGGTGAAGCGCGAGCTGAACGACCCGAGCGAGGTACACCCCACCTCCATGCAGGCATCGGTGACGCTCATCCCGCCGCGCAGCAGCCACATGGCCCGTTCGATCCGGCGGGTCATCAGCCACGCGTAGGGCGTCTCGCCGAACGCCGTCTTGAAGGAGCGCTGGAAGTGTCCCGTCGACATGTGCGCCTCGCGCGCGAGCATCGGCACGTCGAGTGGCTCGGCGTAGTCGCGGTCGATCCGGTCCCGGGCCTGCCGCAGTCGGACGAGGTCGTCACGCTCCATGGCAGTAGTGTCGCAGCCGGCGCCGACTCAGGACGGGTGACATCGGCTTCAGTGCGTTTGGGCAGGTGAGCGGGCCGCGCGGCTCGTAGGCTGGGCACGTGCTCCGCACCCGCAACCCGGTGAGAACGCTCTCCCGGTCCGACGTCGACGACGCGCTCGAGCTGTGCTCGCGCAACCTCGCGGCCCACGTCTTCGTCGCGGCGCGCATCCTCGAGGCCCAGTCCGGGGCGTCGACCTCCGCGCTCGGCATCCGCGAGGACGGCCGGCTCACGTCGCTGTGCTGGGCGAGCGCAAACGTCGTGCCGGTCGAGACCTCCGAGACCGCGCGCAGCCTGTATGCCGACCGTATCCGCAAGTGGCGCGGTCGCGTCGCGTCCGTGCTGGGTCCCCGCGACGAGGTCGTGGACCTGTGGGACCGGCTCGAGCCGAACTGGGGGCCGGCGCGCGCGGTCCGTGAGCACCAGCCGCTGCTCGCGACGGCCACGCCTCCGTCGGTCCTGGGGGTCGACCTCGACCGCCGGGTGCGTCCGGCCCGGCCCGACGAGGTCGACATCGTCCTGCCCGCGGCCGAGCACATGTTCACCGCGGAGATCGGCTACCGGCCCTACACGGGGTCGTCGCGCGGCTATCGCGGGTCGCTCGCGGCGCTCATCGCCCGTGGGCACACCTATGTCGTCGTCGAGAACGGCAAGGTCGTCTTCAAGACCGACATCGGCTCGCTGGCGCTCGGGTGCGCGCAGCTGCAGGGCGTGTGGCTCGCGCCGCACCTGCGCGGCAAGGGGCTCGCCGTGCCGATGCTCGCGGCGGTGATGGAGGACGTCATGGCCGGGCCGGCGCCGCTCGTGTCGCTCTACGTCAACGACTTCAACGGTCCCGCGCTCGCGACCTACCACCGGCTCGGGTTCGCGCCCGCTGGCGAGTTCGCCACCGTCCTCCTCTGACCGCCCGCGCGTCCACCCGCTCCCGTCCTCACAAGTGCGTGAAATACGCCGCCCTTGTGAGGACCGCGGGTTGTCCACAGGCGAGGGCCGGCTGCCCGACCGTCCACAGGGAGACGAGGTGCGGGGTGCGGTGGTTGGCGCCCCTCCCGCAGCCTCGTCGCATGGAAGGGACCGAACGCCGCCGCATCGCCCGTGAGCTGGCGGGCGATCATGGGGGAGTCGTCCACCGTCGTCTGCTCAGGGACGTCAAGATCGGCAAGGAGGACGTGCGAACCGAGGTCCGAGCAGGCCGCTGGTCGACATGGGGTGTCCACACCGTCCGCATCCTCGACGTCGAGCCCGAGCCGGTCGCAGACCTCTGGCACGCCGTGTGGGAGTCGGGGCCGGGAGCAGTGCTGGACGGGGTTGCAGCCCTGGTCGCCCAAGGGATGACGGGGTTCAGCCCGAACACGATCGACGTGTCCTTGCCTCGGTCCGCGACCGCGCGTCGAGTGGACGGCGTCACGAGACACCAGCGTCGGGTGCTTGAGCCGACCCTCGGAGCAGGCGTGCCGCGGCTGAAGCCGGAATGGGCGACCATCCATGCGGCGGCCTGGGCGGTGAGCGAACGGCAGGCCGCCCTGCTCATCTGCCTCCCCGTCCAGCAGCGACTGGTCCGCCCCGGCAGTCTGCTGGATGTCTGGCACCAGATCGGCCGATGTGCGCGTCGAGACCTACTCGGCCGCGTGATCCCCGATGTCTGCGATGGGGCACAGTCCCTGGGTGAGCTCGACTTCGGTGGCTGGTGCCGACGATATGGACTCCCGCCGCCACTGCGGCAGACGGTGCGGGTGACTTCGTCCGGGAGGGTCTACCTCGACGCCGAGTGGGACGGCCTCGTCGTGGAGATCGACGGCGGCCACCACCTGCTCGGGCTGAACCCCACCGAGGACGCCCTGCGCGCGAACGAGGTGTCGCTGGGCAGCTCTCGCGTGCTCCGGATCCCGCTGCTGGGGTTGCGGCTCGAGCCCGGCCGCTTCGTGGACCAGGTCGCTCGTGGCCTCGGGCTCCCGGTCCTCACAAGTGCGTGAGATACGCCGCCCTTGTGAGGACCGGAGCTGGGGAGCCGGAGCGGTCAGCAGCCGCCGCAGTTGTAGTACGTGATGTCCCAGTGGTTGCCTTCCTTGGCGTAGATGTTCCCCGCCGCCGACTTGTAGAGCGTCGCGCCGTCGCCGCGCACACCGGCATACGCGAAGTTCCGCGTGATGTAGCTGTTGTTGCAGGTCGTGATGCCGATGTCGACCTTGTAGCCGTTCCAGTGGCTGTAGGTTCCCGACGCGTGGCCGACCTCGGTGCCGCCGGTGATGTTCGTCGCGCAGCCGCTGGCCCGTTTGAACGTCACGATCCCGTCGGCCGTGGCGAGGTTGATCTGCTCGAACGAGGTGCACGTCGACGTGTACCGGTCGCTGCAGCCGCCCGACGAGGACCACGTGAGCCCGTACGTCCGGAACTTCGACGTGGCCTGCGAATGGGTGAGCTTGGTGACGGCCGAGGCGCTCGGCGCCGTGACGAAGACGGCACCGGTGGCGACCGCCGCAGCGGTCAGGGCGCGCGCGGAACGGCTGGCGAGAACGGTCATGAGAGGTCCCTCCTGGAGGTCGGCGCCCACCGAACGACGGGCAACTCGACGCTAGGACCGGCCGGCTCTGCGCCCGGCAAAGCGGAGGTAAAGACTTGCCGAGGCTCCAGCGGCCGGTGGGCACACGGCATACGACGGCTGCCTAGGATCGGCGGTATGCCGTCGCTCTCGCCGAAGTCGTCCTCGAACCTGCCGCTCGACGTGGCCTCGCTTGACAAGGCCACCATCGGCCTCGCCACGCTCTTCCTCACGTCGGGCACGACCCACCTCGTGCGCCCGCAGGTGTTCGAGGGCATCGTGCCGAAGCTGCTGCCCAACAAGCGCGAGCTCGTCTACGTGAGCGGTGTCGCCGAGATCGCCTGCGGTCTGGGCCTGCTCTTCCCGCAGACCCGCAAGGTCGCCGGCCTCGCCAGCGCCGCCCTGCTCGTTGCGGTCTTCCCGGCCAACGTCCAGATGAGCGCCACCCACGCGAAGCGGGCGCAGCGCCGGGACGACGTCGGCTCGAAGGCGTTCTTCGCCGGGACCGTGGCGCGCCTGCCGCTGCAGTGGCCGCTCATCCGCACGGCCCTGCGCGCCGCCGGCCGCCTGCGCTGACCCGCGCACGCGCCGAGACACAGCCCGTCAGGCCTTCCACGTCAGGTCGGCCTCGTCGAGCGCCGCGTCCCACACCGTCAGGGACGACGGCCCGACGCCGTGCAGCTCGGCGACGTCGGCGCGGCGCCACTCGCTGAGCTCCTCGAGCGTCGAGATGCCCGCGGCCGCCAGCGCCCGAGCGGCCGGGTTGCTCGTGTGCGGCACCGGTGTCCCCATGCGGGCGAGCGTGTCGGCGATGCGCTGCTCGTATGCCGTCCGCAGGCTCGCGAGGTCCGCTCGGTAGTCGGCGATACGGCAGCCAAAACCATTGCGCTTGAAGAGGATTCCCTCGTCGGCCCAGTGCGGGCGGGCCCGCTCCCGCAGCTCCTCTGGGAAGTCTCCCGCCGCGTTGGTGACGCGCCACCACGGCAGCCCACCGGCATACCGGCTCATGAACGAACCCACCTGGCGCGGGCCGATGCCGACGATCCCGGCGATGTCGCCGTAGGACACGACGCGTCCGCGCGGCACGAGCTCGACGACGGTCAACACCCGCTCCACGGTCAGCTCGCTCGCCACGCCTCCACCCTAGGGTGGGGTGGTGACCGAGACCGCCGCCACCGGCTCCACGCAGAGCCTCTGGCGCGACGGTGACTTCCTCCGCTACTGGGGCTCGCGCGCGGTCACGATGGTCGGTTCGTCGGTCACCGCCGTGGCCCTGCCCGTCTTGATCTACGAGCTCACCGGGTCGCCGGCGCTGACGTCTGGGCTGATGGCGACGAGCACGATGTCGATGGCGTTCTTCGGTCTGATCGGCGGCGTCCTCGGCGACCGGTTCGACCGCCGCCGCATCATGGTCACCGCCGACCTCGTGAGCGCTCTCGCCATCGCCTCGATCGTCGTGGCGCACCTCGCGTCAGTGCTCACCGTCGTCCACGTGTATGCCGCCGCGTTCGCCTCCGCGTCCGCGGCCGTCCTCTTCGATGGGTCCAGCGCGGGGGCGCTGCCCTCTCTCGTCGGCCGGTCCCGGCTGCCGGACGCCAACGCGCGGATCTGGGGGACGCAGAGCGTGCTCGACGTCGCGATGCCCGCGGCCGCCGGCCTGGCGCTCGCCATCTGGTCACCGGCGACCCTGCTCGTCGTCGACGTCCTCTCGTTCCTCGGCAGCATGCTGCTCGTGCGGGCCATCCGCGGTGCGATGAGCGGCGTCCGCGAGGTGCGCGGCCGGGCGACGGTGCGCGACCTCTGGGGCGACCTCGTCGAGGGCCTCACCTGGCTGCGCCGACACCCGACGCTGTGGCCCTTGGCGATGGTCTCGGTCTTCGGTGCCGGGTCGGCGGCGGCGCTGCTCGGGCTGATCGTGCCGTGGGCCGACCGCGTCCTCGGGGTCGGCACGAGCGGATGGCGGTTCGGGCTGCTCTTCGGCAGCTGGGCGGCGGGCGCGTTCTTCGCGTCGTTCGTCATGCCCCGGCTCAGCCGCCGCTTCGGCG
Organism: Knoellia remsis; assembly: GCF_003002895.1. Lineage (GTDB taxonomy): Bacteria > Actinomycetota > Actinomycetes > Actinomycetales > Dermatophilaceae > Knoellia > Knoellia remsis. The sequence continues at coordinate 197,496 of NZ_PVTI01000002.1, forward strand.
CGATCCGGATGGCCCAGGTGCTCTTCCCGATGATGACGGTGTTGCTCGCGGTGCTCAGCCGGCTGGACCGCTATGGCCCGGCGCTCGCCGTCTACCTCGCCTACTCCTTCCTGCACGTCCTCGTCATCTCGGCCACCGTGACGTATCGGATGCAGATCGTCCCCGACCGGTTGCTGTCCCGGGTGAGCACGGCGTCGCGGACGATCTCGTGGGGCGGGGGAGCGACCATCGGGGTGCTCGTCTCCGGACAGGTCGCATCGCGATGGGGCGTGCCTGCCGCCCTGCTCGTCGTCGCCGTCGCCAACGGCTGCGCCGCGCTCCTCGCGTGGGTGCCGGCGCTCCGCCACGCGGCACCCACGGCGAGGTACGCGGAATCCGCGTGAACGGCATACGGCCTGCTCGTTATCCTTGGCGCGTCCCACCCGGTTGCACCCGACACACCTGACACCTGGAGAGCCATCGTGGCCATGCGCATGTCGTCCCTGTTCCTGCGAACCCTTCGCGAGAACCCGGCGGACGCCGAGGTGCCGAGCCACCAGCTGCTCGTCCGGGCGGGCTACATCCGGCGGGTCAGCCCCGGCATCTACACGTGGCTGCCGCTCGGGCTCCGGGTGCTGCGCAACGTCGAACGGATCGTGCGCGAGGAGATGGACGCGATCGGCTCGCAGGAGCTGCTCTTCCCGGCGCTGCTGCCCAAGGGGCCGTATGCCGCGAGCGGCCGCTGGGAGGAGTACGGCGACAACATCTTCCGCCTCCAGGACCGCAAGGGCGACGACTACCTGCTCGGGCCGACGCACGAGGAGATGTTCACCCTCACGGTGAAGGACCTGTTCTCGTCCTACAAGGACCTGCCCCTGTCGATCTACCAGATCCAGACGAAGTACCGCGACGAGGCGCGGCCGCGCGCCGGCGTGCTGCGCGGGCGCGAGTTCGTCATGAAGGACAGCTACTCCTTCGACATCGACGAGGCCGGACTCGACAAGAGCTACCAGCTGCACCGCGACGCCTACATCCGGATCTTCGACCGGCTCGGCTTCCACTACGTCATCGTCGAGGCCATGGCCGGCGCGATGGGCGGGTCGAAGTCCGAGGAGTTCCTCGCCACCGCCGAGAACGGTGAGGACACCTACGTTCGCTGCCCGAACTGCGGATATGCCGCGAACGTCGAGGCCGTGCGGGTGCCGGTGCCCGATCCGGTCCCCTTCGAGGGCACGACGACCGCGCACGCCGAGTCGACGCCGGACACCCCGACGATCGAGACGCTCGTGGCGCACCTCAACGCGCACTTCCCGCGGGAGGACGGACGTGAGTGGGCGGCGGCCGACACCCTGAAGAACGTCCTCGTCACGCTCGTCCACCCCGACGGCACCCGCGAGCCGCTCGCCATCGGCATCCCCGGCGACCGCGAGCTCGACGAGAAACGGCTCGGCGCCCAGGTCGAGCCGGCGACGGTGGAAGCCTTCGAGGAGAAGGACTTCGCGGCGAACCCGAGCCTGGTCAAGGGCTACATCGGGCCCAACGTGCTCGGGGCCGAGGGGACGTCGGGGATCCGCTACCTGCTCGACCCGCGCGTCGTCGACGGCACCCGTTGGGTGACGGGGGCGAACTGGCACGGCCAGCACTTCCTCGATCTCGTCAAGGGCCGCGACTTCGGCGCCGACGGCGTCATCGAGGCCGCGGACGTGCGCGTGGGCGACGCCTGCCCCTCCTGCGGTCACGGGCTCGAGGCGGCGCGCGGCATCGAGATGGGCCACATCTTCCAGCTGGGCACGAAGTACGCCGAGGCGCTCGACCTCAAGGTGCTCGACGAGAACGGCAAGCTGCAGACCGTCATCATGGGTTCCTACGGCGTGGGCGTCTCCCGGGCCGTGGCGGCCGTCGTCGAAGGCAACCACGACGACCTCGGCATCATCTGGCCGCGGGAGATCAGCCCGTTCGACGTGCACGTCGTCGCCACCGGCAAGGACACCACCCGCGACCCCGAGGTCTTCGAGACGGGCGAACGGCTCACCCGGGAGCTCGAGGCCGCCGGAGTCTCCGTGCTCTACGACGACCGGCAGAAGGTCAGCCCCGGCGTGAAGTTCAAGGACTCCGAGCTCATCGGTGTCCCGACGATCGTCGTCGTCGGCAAGTCCCTCGAGAACGGCGTCATCGAGATCAAGGACCGCCGCACCGGCGACCGGCGTGAGGTGCCGGTTGCCGATGCGGTGGACATGATCGTCGCCGAGGTCGGGCGGGCCTGAGGCTTGGACTGGGGCCCGGCCGTCGCGTCAGCGCGCGCTGAGCATCGACGTCAGCGCGAGCCGGCGTCGGCTGGGGTGAACGGTGTCAACTCGACCGGGCTCGGGACCGGTCCGCTCACGCCGTCACCCTCGTAGGCGCCGGCGTTCACCGGGCCGCTCAGCGGGACCGGGTTGCCGAACCAGTCACGCGTGACGTCGTCGGCGATGGCCTTGCCGGTGTCGAGGACGGGCGAGGTCTCGTGCAGGCGGTAGCCCTGCGGACCCGTGCCGCGCGCAATGAACCGCGGGTCGGCCGTCATGCCGCCGGGGTTGGCCGGCACGCCCGTGACGTTCCAGAAGGTGTTGTCGGACAACGAGATCCGGGTATTCGGGCGCAGGTTCATGGTCGCGCTGCCCGCCCCCTCCTTGACGACGATGTTGTTCTCGAAGGCGATGTTGTGCGGGCGGGTGGTGTTCTCGTTGATCACCGTCTGGCTCACGCCGTCGCCGATGTAGATCGTGTTGTTGTAGACCTTGGCGTCGCCGATGCTGCCGCTGCACATCTCGAGCCCGCGGTAGCTGTCGTTCTGGCTGATGTTGTAGCGAACGACCGCCCCGGTGATCGTGCCCTCGGCGGTGCAGATGAGCATGAAGCCGCCGTCGTTGTCGTGGCTGTAGTTGTACTCGACGACGGTGTTGTTCGTGCCCTCGTCGATGTCGAAGCCCATGCCGTCGACGGTCGAGTTGCCGCCCGAGGACTCGTTGTAGCGGATGGTGACGTTGTCGGAGTTCCACGGCCAGATGCCGGCGTTCCATCCGGAGGAGCGCATCTGGAACTTGTGGACCTTGTTGTAGTCCATGAGGCCGCCGTCGACCTGGGTCATGACGATGCCGTCTCCGCCGGTGTTCGTCACGGTGTTGCCGGTGATGCGCACGTTGCGGCTCGGCGTCCACGGCGGCAGGTCCGGGCGGTTGATGTCCTCGCGGCCGCGCCACACGCTCGCAACGAGGTTGATGCCGGTGCGGTCGACGTCCTCGATGCGGTTGCCCTGGACGATGACGTTCTCGAACCAGCTGGCCCGCTCGGTGCCGAGGACGCGAAAGTAGAGGCCGCCGCTGCCGTTGGTGTCCTTGGCGTCGTCACCCCATACGTCATGGATGTAGAGGTCGCGGACGACGAGTCCCTCGGCCTTGCCGTAGTTCTCGAGGTCGACGGTGACGCCGCGGCGCTTCGTCCCGGGGTTGGCGGCGTTGGTCACCTCGAGCTTCTCGAGGGTGACCCATTCCATGTTCCTGATGCGGATGGCGTCGGGCGCTCCCTGTCCGTCGATGACCGGTCGCGAGCCCGTGCCGTATGCCGTGAAGGTCACCGGCGCGTCCCTGGCGCCGGTGCCGCTCGGGGCGAGGGTTCCGGCGCACGTGGTGCCGCGGCGGAAGGCGACCGTCGTCCGGGGCCGCAGGGTGAGCGCGTTGACCTGCTCGAGGCTGGTGAACGGACGCTTGGCGGTGCCGTTGTCCTTGCCCGTCGGTGCGGCGGAGCAGTCGACGTGCAGGGTGCGCCCCGGAGCGGCGGCGGAGGGGGAGGCGACGACGGCCACCGGCGCGGCGGCGGCCAGCGCGGCGACGGTGACGGTCACCAAGGGCGCGAGGCGACGGCGGTGCGGGCGACGCAGCCGGTGTGGTGCGCGGGAGAGGACGGGCACAGGAGCTCCTTTGCTCAGAAATGATCGACTCTGCTTGCATCGCCCACTATTCATGCAGAAGTGCGCATGTGGCAACCGAAACATCGGAGTGGTCCGGGCAGCAATAGGCTGAGCCGGTGACTGCTCCGACGCCCGTGTCCTCCGTCGCCGCCGTGATCTTCGACTGGGGCGGGACGCTCACCCCGTGGCACGACGTCGACCTGCCCGAGCAGTGGCGCGTCTTCGCCCGCGAGGTGCACGGCATCCCCGTCGACTCGCCGGAGGTCAGCGAGGTCGACCTTGAGCGGGCCCACGAGCTCGCCGAGACGATCCTCGCCGCCGAGTCGGACGCGTGGAAGCGGGGCCGCGAGGACCACTCGAGCGCGAGCATCGAGCAGATCCTCGACGCTGCCGGCGTCGACGCCGAGGACGATAGGCACCATCTCGCGCTCGCGGCATACCAAGGCTTCTGGGAGCCGCACACGCACACCGACCCACAGGTCCGCCCGCTGTGGGAAGGCTTGCGGGAGAGGGGAATTCGCGTCGGCGTTTTGTCCAACACGATCTGGTCGCGCGAGTACCACCGCGAGATCTTCGCCCGCGACGGGGTGCTCGACCTCATCGACGGCGACGTCTACTCGTCCGAGATCCACTGCGTCAAGCCGCACCCCGACGCGTTCCGGCTCGCCTGCGAGGCCGTGGGTGTCGCGCCCCGTGAGGCGGTCTACGTCGGTGACCGGATCTTCGAGGACGTCCACGGGCCGCAGCAGATCGGGATGCGGGCGATCTGGGTCCCGCACAGTGACATCCCCGCCGCCCAGCGTGTCGAGGTGACGGCCGAGCCCGACGCTCGCGCCCAAGAGCTCCTCGACATCCTCGACATCGTCGACCGGTGGCTCGACGAAGGCCGCGCCGACGCCGATGGGTGAGGTCGAGCTCACGACCGTCGCCCTCATGGCCCTGGCCGGGTTCGTCGCCGGCTGGATCGACGCCGTCGTCGGCGGGGGAGGGCTCGTGCAGATCCCGGCACTGTTGCTCGGCTTCCCGGGCGCGACACCGGCGCAGGTGCTCGCGACGAACAAGGTCGGGTCGGTCGCCGGCACGGTCGCCAGCGCAACAACCTATTGGCGTCGCGTGCGTCCCGACCTGCGGACGGCCCTGCCGATGGCCGCCGTCGCCTACGTGGGGGCGATCGGCGGCGCCTTCATCGGGCTGAACATCCCCAAGGCGGCGTTCAACCCGATCATCCTCGTCATGCTCATCGCCGTCGGCGCCTACACGCTCTTCAAGCCCTCTCTCGGCACGAGCACTGCACTGCGCTGGGACGGCACCCGGCACACGGCGACGGCGATGCTCGTCGGGTTCGTCATCGGGATCTACGACGGCGCGCTCGGCCCGGGCACGGGCTCGTTCATGGTGTTCGCCCTCGTCGGGCTCATGGGGTACGCGTTCCTCGAGGCCAGCGCCAAGGCGAAGATCGCGAACTTCGCCACGAACCTCGGCGCGCTCACCGTCTTCGTGCCCGGCGGGCACGTCATGTGGAAGGTCGGCGCCGTCATGGCGGCGGCCAACCTGCTCGGCGGTTACGTGGGAGCGCGCACGGCGGTGTCGCGGGGGAGCGGGTTCGTGCGGGTCGTGTTCGTCGTCGTCGTGGCCGCGTTCATCGTGCGGATCGGTGGGCAGGTGCTCGGTGTCTGGTGAGTCAGTGCCCGAGGCCCTGGTCGGGCGCGCGGTCGAGGAGCTGCTCGACCGCCTCGCTGCTCTCGTCGACGGCGTCGCGCCCCGTCGCGCCGTGCTCGGCATCGCCGGTCCTCCGGGCGCGGGGAAGACGACGGTCGTGACACGGATCCTCGAGGCGGCCGCCGGGCACTCACGGCTGTCCGGCCGGGTCGCCCACGTGCCCATGGACGGCTACCACCTCACCAATGTGGAGCTCGACGCCCTGGGTCGCCGCGACCGCAAGGGTGCTCCGGACACCTTCGACGCGGTGGGGTATGCCGGTGTGCTGGCTGCGGTGCGCGGCGTGCCGCGCGCGGTTGTCACCGCGCCGACCTTCGACCACGTCGTCGGCGAGCCGGTGCCGGACTCAGTGACGGTGTCCACCGAGGCGGATCTCGTTGTGACAGAAGGCAACTACCTGCTCCTCGATGACGGTGACTGGACGGCCGTCCCCGCGCTGCTCGATGAAGTGTGGTGGTGCGAGCTGGACGACCCGGTGCGCGTCGAGCGGCTCGTCGGTCGGCACGTCGGCACCGGCCGCGAGCCTGGCGCCGCGCGCGAGTGGGTGCTGCGCTCCGACGAGGCCAACGCCCGAGTCGTCGCCGAGGGAGTGGCGCGTGCGGACCTCGTGCTCCTCGACGGCGTCGTCGTCCGGGCGAGGCGACCATGACTCGGGTGCTCCTGCTCGGCGGGACGGCCGAGGCGCGTGCGCTGGCCTCCGCTCTCGTGGCAGGCGGGACCGATGTCGTGTCCTCGCTCGCGGGACGTGTCTCGTCGCCTCGGATGCCGGTCGGCCCGGTTCGGGTCGGCGGTTTCGGGGGCGTGGACGGCCTCGTGCGGGAGCTGCGCGAGGGCGGGTTCACCCACCTCGTCGACGCCACTCACCCCTTCGCCACGACGATGACGTCGCATGCGGCCGCGGCTGCTCGCGCGGCGGGGGTTCCGTGCCTCCGGCTGGCACGGCCCGGATGGTCTGCTCACCCCGACGCGGGCCGGTGGTGCTGGGTCGACTCCTACACCGACGCCCGGGCCGAGGCCGAGCGCCTCGGCACGCGGAAGCCGTTCCTCACGACCGGGCGGCAGACGCTCGAGCACTTCGCTGCCTGGACCGACCGCGAGGTCGTCGTCCGGGTCGTCGAGCCGCTGGACCGGGGTGCGCCGTCGGCGTGGACCGTGCTGCTCGACCGTGGCCCCTTCGGCGTCGAGGACGAGCGGAAGCTCATGCGTGAGCACGGCGTCGATCTCCTGCTGACCAAGGACTCCGGCGGGGACTACACCGCCGCGAAGCTCGACGCGGCTCGCGGGCTCGGCGTGCCAGTCGTCGTCGTGCGACGACCCGCGGTCCCCTCGGGCCTGACCGAGGTGGGCACGGTCGCCGACGTCCTCACCTGGCTTTCCGACTGATTGCCGATTCCGTTCGGTCCGACCGAACGGAATCGGCAATCAGTGGTGCACGGAATCGGCAATCAGTGGTGCACGGAATCGGCAATCAGTGGCGTCGGTGGCGGGCGGCGGCTCTGCCGGCGACGAGGGTGATGAGTGCGACGGTGGACAGTCGACGCAGGTGGGCCGTGGCACGGGGGATGTCGGAGGGCGTGACGGAAGGTCCGTCCCCGAGCTGCCCGCGGTCCTCGTCGACCCCGTCGTAGTGGTTGGTCCCCCCGAGCCGCACGCCGAGGACCGACGCCCACGATGCCTCGACCGGGCCGGCGTTGGGGCTGGGGTGTGCCGGCGCGTCCCGGAGCACCGTGCGCAGCACATGGCCGGCCCGGGTGACCCCGGTCGCGCCGTCATCCGCACCACCACCCGAACCGACCCCGACAGCTGCCAGAGCGGCGTTGAGGGCGACGGTGAGGCGGGCCGGGAGCCAGTTCACCAGGTCGTCGAGGCGGGCGGCCGCCCAGCCGAAGCGCTCGTAGCGGGCGTTGCGGTGACCCCACATCGCGTCGAGGGTGTTGACGGCCCGATACCCGACGAGCCCGGGGACGCCCGCGACAGCGCCCCAGAACAACGGCGCCACGACGGCGTCGGCGGAGTTCTCGGCGATGCTCTCGACGCAGGCGCGGGCGATCCCGTCACCGTCGAGCCTGCTCGGGTCGCGGCCGACGAGGTTGCGGATGCGTGCCCTGGCGCCCGACAGGTCAGGCTCGGTGAGGAGTGTGCCGATGGCCTCGCCCTCCCTTTCGAGAGACCGTCCCCCGAGCACCGCCCAGGTGGCGACGGTGGCGGTGACGGCCCGCATCGTCGGGGGGAGTCGTCGCTCCAGCAGGGCAGTGCCGGCGACCGCCGCCACGAGGCCACCCGCGAGCAACCCTCCGCGAACGCGGCGAGGTGCGTAGCCGCGCTCCTCGACAGCGGCAGCGACCCGGCCGAAACCGGCGACCGGGTGCCCCCGTCGGGGGTCGCCGAGCACCCGGTCCGCGGCGAAGCCCACAAGCAGCCCGATCGCAACCGGGTCGAGACGAGTTGAGGCCGGGGACCGGCTCACGTGGGCTCCCGGAGGGGGAGGACGTGGCCGGCGACGACGAGCAGCACCCGGTCGCTCGCGCGGGCCACGTCCTGGTTGAGGCGGCCGAGCTCGTCGGCGAAGACCCGGCCCGAGCGATGCGCGGGGACCACGCCCCAGCCGACCTCGTTGGTGACGGCGACGACGTCGTGGGGGCACCGGGCCCAGGCGTCGACAACGGCACGGGTGCGTTCGTGCAGCGCCGGCTGCCATGCCTCGCGCGGCCGGTCCCAGGCGTCGAGCTCGTCGAGGACACCGGTGAGCCAGGTGCCGAGGCAGTCCACGAGCGCCGGCCCGGTCAGCGCGTCGACCGCCCCCGCCAGGTCGCTGGTCTCGACCGTGGTCCAGGCCGGGGGTCGACGGGCCCGGTGGGTGGCGATGCGATCGGCCCAGTCCGGGTCGTCCGCGGTCGGTCCGGTCGCGACATAGGTGACAGCCGCGTCCGACCCTGCAGCCTGCGACGCCAGTCGTTCGGCGATGACCGACTTCCCGGAGCGGACGCCTCCGGTCACGAGGGTGCGCACGTCACCACCGCCCCGAGGAGAGGGCGACGAGGATCGCGGTGAGGGCCAGCTCGATGCTGGCGCCCATGACGTCTCCGCTCACCCCGCCGAAGGCCCGGCGGCAGGTGCGCAGCACCTGGGCCACCACGATCGTTGCGACGACGGTCGCCGTCAGACCAGCCCACGGTTCGAGTCCCGCGGCAGTCGTCGCCGAGGCAAGGGTCGCGGCGATCGCCACCCCGCCCAGGGAGGCGGCCCACGTCGGGACCGACCCGGCGACGACGGCGCCGAGCCCGCTCGGGCGCGCGGACGGCATACCGGACCGACAGGCGAGGAGCAGCGCGCCGCGTGAGGCGGCCACGACGACGCCGACGACGAGCCAGGCCCACGGGCGGGTGACGAGCGCCGCTAGACCCGCCACCTGGACAAGGAGGGTGACGACCACCGCGGCCACACCCATGGGGCCGACGTCGCCGCGGCGCATCACCTCGAGCGCGCGCTCGCGAGTCCACCCGGCGCCGAGACCGTCGACCGTGTCGGCGAGCCCGTCGAGGTGCATGGCCCGGGTGGACAGGGCGAGCGCGCCCACGACGAGCGCCGCCGTGACGAGGGCCGGGAGCCCGGCCAGCTCACCCAGCGCGGCGACGACTCCCGCGACGACGGCGACCGGAAGCGCGGCGAACGGCGCCAGCGTCATCGCCCAGCGGGCCTGACGACGCGTCGGCTCCGCCACCGGCCCGACGGGCACGACCGTCAGCGTTCCCACGGCGAGACGGAGTCCAGAAGCCATGTCCGACAACGGTGTTCAGCCTTCGAGAGCGGTGACGACGGGACCGATGACCGTGATCGCCGGAGGCGTGAGGTCCTCAGCGGCGGCGACCGAGGCGATGTCCGAGACGGTCGCGCGGACAGAGCGCTGGCTCGGCATCGCACCGTCCGCGATGCAGGCCGCGGGCGTGTCGGGGTCGAGACCGTGCTCGACGAGGACCTCGCAGATCTCCCCGAGCGCGGCGACCCCCATGAGGATGACGATGGTGAGCCCGCTCTGCGCGAGGGCAGCCCAGTCGGCGTCGTTGCGTTCGTCGCGCGGTCCCACGTGTCCCGACACGACGACGAAACCCTGCGTCACTCCGCGGTGGGTCAGCGGGATGCCGGCCAGGGCCGGGACGGCCACAGCCGACGTGACCCCGGGCACGACCTCGACGGGGAGGCCGTGGGCGACGCAGGCATTCCACTCCTCGCCGCCCCGGCCGAAGACGTAGCTGTCGCCGCCCTTGAGCCGCACGACGTGCTTGCCGGCGAGGGCATTCTGGACGAGGAGGTCATTGATGGCCTCCTGTGGGGTGAACGCGCCGCGCGGGATCTTGCCGACGTGGACGACCTCGGCGTCCGGGCGTGCGTCGGCGAGGGCCGACAGGGGTGCGAGCCGGTCGCAGACGAGGACGTCGGCCTCGCGGATCGCGCGCAGCCCGGCGACCGTGAGAAGGTCCGCCGACCCCGGCCCGCCACCGACGAGCGTGACCCGTCCCGGGGAGGCGTCGCGTGGGGCGTCGAGAGCCTCCGCTGCGTCGGGTTCACGACGAGCAGGGGCCGTCGCGTCGTCGGTCAGCGGGTCACGTACGACGACGTCGAAGTCGGTGAGGTGAACCTCGCCGAGGACCGTGATGAGCTGTCGCCCGGCGAGGTCCTCGAGCGTCGCGCGCGTGGCCGTGTCGGTGGATCCCATCGGTGTCACCGCGACATCGGCACCCTGGTCGGTGAGGGCGTGGACCGTCTCGGCGATGCGGCGGCCGGGCGAGGTCACGAGGACACGCGAGCCGGCAGGCACGGGAAGGGTCAGGCTCATGCGATGCGTTCCTGCGTGGTGAGGACGGTGGCGAGCTCACGCAACATCCCGTCGATCGTCTGCGGGTCCCGCACCGCGATGCGGACCCACTCGGGGCCGAGCCCTGGGAAGGTGTCACCACGCCGCAGGGCATAGCCACGCTCGCGCATCCGCTCGCGCACCCCGGCGCCGACGGTGACGAGGACGAACGAGGTCTGCGACGCGATGGGGGAGAGGCCGAGGGCGCGCAGCCCCGCGACGAGGTGGTTCCGCCAGAGATCCGTCTCACGGGTCGCCGCCTCCGCCTCGGCCACGGCTGCGGGGGTCGAGGTCGCCTCCATGACGCTCGCCGCGAGGCTGCTCACCGACCAGTGCGGCTGCTGCCGGGCGAGCGCGCCGACCACGGCGGGGGAGCCGACGGCATACCCCGCGCGCAGACCGGCGAGACCCCACGTCTTCGTCAGGGAACGCAGCACGAGGACGCCGTCCATGTCGGGCGAGATGAGCGAGTCTCGTTCTCCCGTAATGGTGTCCATGAACGCCTCGTCGACGACGAGCAGCCGACCGGGTCGCCGGAGCGACTCGAGTACGGACCGTGGGTGCAGCACTCCGGTGGGGTTCGTCGGGTTGCCGATGACGACGAGGTCGGCGTCGTCGGGCACGCGACCGGGCTCGAGCCGGAACCCGTCCGCTGCATCGAGGACGACACGCTCGGGGACGACGCCCGCGCGGCGCAGTGCGGCCTCCGGCTCGGTGAACTGGGGGTGGACGACGACCGGTCGGCGAGCGTCGGTCATGCGCGCCAGCAGGACGAACGCCTCCGCGGCGCCGCTCGTCGGCAGGACCGTGTCCTCACCGACCCCGTGCCGGCGAGCGAGCGCTCGGGTCGCCCCGCGGACGTCGGGGTATGCCGCGAGGTCGCCGATGTGCTCGCGCAGCCGGTTCGCGAGCCACGGCGGTGGTGCGGCGAGCCGGACGTTGACGGCGAGGTCGACCAGATGGGGGTCGGTCTCCAGGTCGCCATGGTGTTCCAGCAGGTCCTCGCCGGGGTCGTGCGCATTCCCGCTGCCCGGGTGGTTGGTCGCAGCGGGCGCGTTCCCGCCGGTGCCACTCTCATTGGTGCTGCGCGCATCGACGACGGACCGGACGCCCGGTGCGCCGGGGTCGACGGAGCGCTCGTGCGGGCTCGCGTGGACAGCCTCGGCGAAACGGAGGCCGAGCTCGGGGTGACCGGCCCAGTGCGTGTGCAGGTAGCTCGCGTGCACGGTGGGCGATCCGGTGCCCGCCGGGTCGAGCGACCAGCCCTCCGGCGAACCGTCCGCGGCCGAGCCGTGGAGGCGCCACGCCGCGCGTTCCCCGTGGCCGGGCGTGGTCCGGGTGCGGTGGAACTCGTGCCCCCGCACCTCCGCCCCGGCCGGTGCGAGCAGGGTGTCCTCCGGGGCTGTGGCCGTGACGTAGCGCAGGGTGAGCCGGGGGTGCATTGCCGCGCGCGCGGGCACGGCGCCGACGAGCCCGTGCCCGTCGACCGCCTCGCAGAGGTAGAGCAGGCCGGCACACTCCGCGACCGTGGGCACACCGGAGAGGACGGCGTCGCGCACGTCCGCGAGGAGACGGCGGTTCGTCGAGAGGGCGCCGGCGTGGACTTCCGGGAAGCCGCCGCCGAGGTAGATGCCGGCGGTTCCGGCGGGCAGCGCGGTGTCGAGGGCCGGGTCGAAGACGACCGGTTCGAGTCCGAGGGCTCGCAACTGCTCCTCGGTCTCGGCATAGCGGAAGGTGAACGCCCGCCCGCCGGCGACGGCAACCCGGCGGGACGGCATACGAGCGCGGTCGGGGAGAGTGACGGGCGACCAGGGCAGGGTGTCGAGATCCGGTGCGGCAGAAGCGATCTCGACGATCGCGTCGAGGTCGATGAGCTCTGCGGTCTGCTCCGCGAGGCGGTCGAGGGCGGCTGCGGCCTCGGGTCGTTCGGCCGCCGGCACGAGACCGAGGTGCCGCGACGGTGCACTGACACCGGCGTCACGGGGGAGCACGCCGAGGACCGGGACGCCGAGCTGCTCGACACTGCGACGCACCTCGTCGGCGTGCCGCGTCGAGCCCGCCTTGTTGAGGATCACCCCGGCGACGCGTACATCCGGGTCGAAGGTGCGCAGGCCATGGACGGTGGCCGCGACGGTGCGCGACGCCGACGAGATGTCGATGACGACGACGACCGGGCTGCGGGTGAGCGTCGCGACGTGCGCGGTCGAGGCCCACCCGTCCGTGCCGAGGCGGCCGTCGAAGAGCCCCATGACGCCTTCGACGACGGTGAGGTCGGCAGGGTCCGGTGTCGCCGCCCCGTGCGCGAGCAGTGGCAGGATGCGCGACTCGCCCTGGAGCCACGGGTCGAGGTTGCGGCCCGGGCGTCCGGTTGCGAGCTCGTGGTAGCCGGGGTCGATGAAGTCCGGCCCGACCTTCGCCCCTGCGACGACGTGCCCCGCCCGGGTGAGCGCGGCCATGACACCGACGGCCACGGTGGTCTTGCCCTGGCCGGAGGCGGCGGCCGCGATGACGACCCGGGGGAGCCTCACCACTCGATGCCCTTCTGGCCCTTCTGGCCCTCGTCGAAGGGGTGCTTGACCTTGGTCATGTCGGTGACGACATCGGCGATCTCGACGAGCCGGGGGTGGGGGTCGCGGCCGGTGATGACGACGTGCTGGTGCCCGCCGCGGCTCGTCAGCACCTCGACGACCTCGTCGACGTCGACCCAGCCCCACTTGAGGACATAGGTGAACTCGTCGAGGACGTAGAGCCCGTGGGTTTCGGCCTCGAGGCGCCGGCGGATCTCGGCCCAGCCTTCGCGGGCGGCCTCGGCGTGGTCCTCCTCCGAGCCGGCCTTGCGTGACCACGACCAGCCCGAGCCCATCTTGTGCCACTCGACCGGGCCGCCCTCGCCGGTCTGCTCGTGCAGCCGGCCGAGCGCCTCGAGCGCCGACTGTTCGCCGATGCGCCACTTGGCGGACTTCACGAACTGGAAGACGCCGATCGACCACCCCTGGCTCCAGCCGCGCAGCGCCAGACCGAATGCCGCGGTCGACTTGCCCTTGCCGGTGCCGCCGTGGACGAGGACGAGGGGGCGGTTGCGCCGCTGCCGCGTCGTGAGGCCGTCCTGCGCGGTGACGGGGACCTGTCCGCGCGGCATCAGGCGACCTTGCCCGTTGTGCGGGTGCCGCGGGTGCGACCGGCGCGCCAGTCCTCGCGCGCGGCGGCGACGCTGTCGACGATGGCGCCGGCGGCGACCTCGCCGAGCGGGACGTGGGTGGCACCCATCCGCGCGGCCAGGTCGGCAGCGAGCCCGAGGCGGAATCGCCCTGTCTCGCAGTCGATCACGACCGACTGGTGCCCGGTGCGGCCCCAGGCGTCAGCGATGGTGCGCGCCCGCTCCAGTGCCTCCGGTCCGGCTGTCGCTCGACCGTCGGTGACGACGACGAGGAGCGGACGTCGCTTCGGGTCACGCAGCTTCTCGGTGGCGAGGACCTTGGTCGACAGGAGCAGCCCTTCGGCGAGCGGGGTCCGTCCGCCGTGCGGAAGCGTGGTGAGCGAGCGCGCGGCCGCGTCGACGGACGACGTGGGATGCAGCGCGACCTCGGCGTCGTGCCCGCGGAAGGTCACGAGGCCCACCCGGTCCCGCCGCTGGTACGCGTCGAGGAGCAGCGACAGCACCGCCGTCTTGACCTCCTCCATCCGCCGGCGCGCGCCCATCGACCCGGACGCGTCGACCGCGAGCAGGACGAGGTTGGACTCCTGCCCCTGGGTCACGGCGGTGCGCAGGTCGTCGGGCCGGACCTCCAGGCGTCCGTATGCCGTCCCGCGCGTCGCGCGGTGCCGCGCGGCTTCGAGGATGGTCGCCGGGAGGTGGGCCCGGCCGCTGCCCGCGGTTGTGGACCCGATGGTGTGACCGGTGCGGGTGAGCGCCCGGCTCCGGCGTCCCTCTGCCCCCGAGCCGAGGCCGGTGAGGGTGAAGGTGCGCGCCCGGAACGGGGTGCCGGCTGTGGCGACTCCGGCGGCGACGGCTCCTCCCGTCGCAGGCTGTTCCGCCTGCTGCTCGGCGTCCGGATCGTCGGTGGTGTCCGTGTCGCCGCCTGGAGTCGACGCGTCTGCGTCGGACGACTCGGCAGGCTCTCGCGGGGCCTCGGGGCGCTCCGAGGGGTCGGGCGACGTGCCGTCGGGGTCGGTGTCAGAGGTGTCGGCCCCGGCTTCGTCTGCTGGGCTCGGCGAGTCCTTCGGCCCGTCACCGGCATCGTCGGCACCTCCGCCGTCCGGGCCACCGTCACCCGGGTCGTCGTCGTCCGGCTCGTCGCCGAGGAGCTGGTCGAGCAGCTCCTCGTCGAGGCCGGGGGCGTCGAAGGGGTTGCGACGCCGGCGGTGCGGCAACGCGAAGATCGCCGCCGCCCGGATGTCCGCCCGGGTGACGCGGTCGCGTCCGTGCCACGCCGCGTGCGCCATCGCGGCCCGGGCGGTGACGATGTCGGCGCGCATGCCGTCGACCTCGAAACCGGCGCAGACGCGAGCGATCGTCGACAGGGCGCGCTCGCTCAGCTCGACGTCCTCGACGGCAGCCCGCGCGGAGGCGACCCGGTCCGCGAGGTCGCGTTGCGCGGCGGCATACGACTGCGCGAAGCCGACCGGGTCGGCGTCGAACGCGAGCCGGCGACGCACGACCTCGGCGCGCTGCTGCGGGTCGCGTGAGGCCGCGACCTCGACGGTGAGACCGAAGCGGTCGAGCAGCTGCGGCCGCAGCTCGCCCTCCTCGGGGTTCATCGTGCCGACGAGGACGAGCCGCGCCGCGTGGCTCACCGATACCCCGTCGCGCTCGACTGTGTTGCGGCCCATTGCCGCGGCGTCGAGGAGGAGGTCGACGAGGTGGTCGTGCAGGAGGTTGACCTCGTCGACGTAGAGGATGCCGCGGTGGGCGTCGGCGAGCAGCCCCGGCTGGAAGGCCGCCTCGCCGGCGCCGAGGGCCTTGCCGAGGTCGAGCGAGCCGATGACCCGGTCCTCGGTCGCACCGACGGGGAGCTCGACGAGCCGAGCCGAGCGCGTGCTCGTCGGCGCGTCCGTAGGGTGCGGGCCGTCGGGGCAGGTGGGGTCGGGCCGAGCCGGGTCGCAGCCGAACCGGCAACCGTCGACGACCGACTGCTCGGGCAGCAGGTCGACGAGTCCGCGGACGACGGTCGACTTGGCGGTGCCCTTCTCGCCGCGCACGAGGACGCCGCCGATCGAGGGCGAGACGGTCGTGAGGACGAGGGCGAGGGAGAGGTCGTCGGCTCCGACGACAGCGGTGAAGGGGAAGTGCGTCACGTCGCGGGTCTCCTTGGGGCGAGTGACCACGCTCGCCCAATCAGCGGCTCACGCCGGGGCACCGGGCGCGAGGGCCCCCGACGACGTCCTGGCTCTCCCGACGGGACGGGATCACAGTGGCGGGACCGCTCCGGAGTTGCACCGGTATTCCTCGCGGGGACCGGCGCCATCATGACACGGACCCCGACACGGTCGGCGAGGCGCTCGACGTCCTTGCCGTCGAGCGATCCTCCAGGCGCGGCGTGGCGTCACGGTCGGCCAGCCCCTGCCAGGTCACCCGGAGCCGGTCAGTGTGCTCCACCCGGGCCGCGACTCCGAAGACCTGCGCCACGAGGTCACTGGTGAGGACGTCCTCGGCGGGTCCGTGGGCGGCGAGCCGGCCGCCATCGAGGACGACGAGGTCGTCGCAGAACGCCGCGGCGAGGTCGAGGTCGTGGAGGACGACGACGGTGCTCATGCCGAGCGCGACGATCGTCGAGAGGAAGCTCAGCTGGTGGCGGACGTCGAGATGGTTCGTCGGCTCGTCGAGCAGCAACAGCTCCGGCCCCTGCACGAGGGCACGCGCGAGGTGGGCGCGTTGCCGCTCACCGCCGGAGAGCGTCGCCCACGAGCGGTCCTCGAGGGCGTCCATCTCGACCCGACGCATGGCGTCGTCGAGGCGGGCGTCGTCGACGGGCACACCGAACGGCCACCGGCCGCGATGCGGCACGAGCCCGAGGGCGACGACGTCGCGCACGGTGAGGTCGAGCGTCGTCGACGGGTGTTGCTCGACGAGCGCGACGCGCTGGGCGCGTTCGCGGCTCGGCATCCGGTGGACGTCCTCGCCGCGCAGTCGGACCGTGCCGTATGCCGGTCGGCGCAGTCCGCCGAGCAGGTGCAGGAGGGTGGTCTTGCCGGAGCCGTTGGGGCCGACGACCCCGGTGACGACGTCGGGCCGCAGGGTGCACGTCACGTCGTCGAGCACCGGCGTTCCGCCGGCCGCCCACGAGAGGCGCTCCGCGGTGAGGAAAGGCTCGCCGGAACGTGCCGACGCAACGGCAGCGGACGGCATACCGGAAACGCCGTTTGTGTGCCGGAGGGGAGGGATGGGTGAGTTGTGCACGCCGGATGTGTGCGGCAGGTCGGCGGTCATGACCGCACCGCCTGTCGACGCAGCAGGATGACGAGGGCTGGGGTGCCGACCGCCGCGGTGACCACCCCGACGGGCAGCTCCTGACCGGGGGAGAGGGTGCGCGCGAGGGTGTCGGCCCAGAGCATGAGCAGCCCTCCGGCGAGCGCCGACAGCGGGAGCACGGCGCGGTGCGATGGACCGACGAGCAGGCGCACGACGTGCGGCACCGTGAGGCCGACGAACCCGATCGGCCCGACGAGCGCCACGGTCGCGGCGGTGAGGAGCGCGCATCCGGTGAGCAGCACCCACCGCACCCGCTCGGTGTGCACGCCGAGCGAGCTCGCGCTGACGTCACCGAAGGCGAACGCGTCGAGCCGGGTGGCGAACCCGAGCAGCCCGACGACGGCGACCACGGTGAGGGGTCCGAGGAGGAGGGTGTCGGCGGCGCGCACCCCGGAGAACGAGCCCATCGTCCAGCGCAGCACCTGGCGGGCGCCGTCGCGGTCGCCGAAGACCATGACGACGCACGAGGTGAACGCTGCCGCGACCTGGCCTATCGCGACGCCCGCGAGGATGGTGCGCCCCGGCGGCAGCGTCCCGGACCGTCCGGTGGCGAGGGCGAGGACGAGCCCCAGGGCCACGAGCCCGCCGACGAACGCCCCGACGGACAGCACGAGGTTCGTCGACAGGCCGGGCACGGTCCAGCCGAGGACGAGCACGGCCACGGCCCCCGCCGCCGCGCCGCTCGAGATGCCGAGGAGGTAGGGGTCGGCGAGGTCGTTGCCGGTGAGCGACTGGAGCACCGCGCCGCACTGGGAGAGCAGGATGCCGACGCACACCGCGAGGACGACGCGCGGCATCCGCATCTGCCAGACGATCTCGTCGGCGATGCGGGTCACGCCCGGTCCGTCGATGAGCCCGAGCCGGCGCGCGACGACCGCGACCGTGTCGCCCGGGGACACCGGGACCGAACCGACGCCGAGGACGAGCACGGCACTGCCGAGAAGCAGACCCAACAGCGCGACCCCCACCGTGAGGCGGGCCGCGGAGCCGTGGCGGCGCGGGGTCATCGCGAGTTCAGCTCGCGCAGCTGGGCGGCGAGCGAGGTTGCTCCGTCGGCGAGCCGGACGCCCGGAGTCGTCTCGCTGAACGGCAGGATGACGAACGCCTCGCGCTGCACCGCGGGCAGCGTGCCCAGCACGGGGTCGCCGCGCAGGTAGTCGATCTTCTGCTGGGCGGTCGACCACGTCGCGTCGGCGAGGACGATGACGTCCGGGCGAGCAGCGACGACGCGCTCCCACGACCCGTCCGCCCACGCACCGGGCAGGTCGGCGAAGACGTTCGTCGCCCCGACGGTGTCGAGGATGACCTGGGGACCACCGTCGCCGGCGCCCACGAACGGGGTGCGGTCGCCGGAGTCGAACCACAGCACGCGCAGCCCCTTGCCGGGCGCCTGCGCCCGCAGCTCTGTCATGGCGGTGCGCTGCGCGGCGATGATGCTCTCGGCCCGGTCCTCCACGTCGAAGACCCGCGCGATGTCCCGTAGCTCGCCCCACACCGCGTCGAAGGTCGCCGTGGCCGGCGGCCCGCTCTTCTGGCAGCCGAACGGGCTGACGTAGCTGGCGATGCCGCGGCTCTTCAGGAGGTCGCGCTCGCCGACACCATCCTTGGCGAAGGCGCTCGCGTAGGAGGCGTAGGCGAAGTCCGCCCGGGTGGCGAGGAACGCCTCCGCAGAAGGGCTCTCCTTCGCGAGCACCGGCACGGACTCGTATGCCGCCCGCCAGCGTGGGGCGATCGCGTCGTCGATCGAGGCGGTGCCGACCATCCGGTCCTCGAGACCGAGCGCGAGGGCCACCTCGGTTGCCCCCTGGTGCAGGGTGACGAGGCGCTGTGGGACCTCGGCCACCTCGACCTGCACACCGCAGTTCGTCAGCCGGGTCGGTCCGGCGTCGCGCGCGGACGAGGAGGGCGTGGCGCCCTTGCCAGCAGCGGCAGCGGCGTCGGCACCGGCGGTCGGGCCCGGGGGAGGGCCGGCGCAGGCGGTCGCCACGAGTGAAGCGGTGAGCAGAGCGAGGATCGCGCGGATGGTTCGGCGGGAGGCGGAGGGAGGTCGCACAGGGCCAGCTCTCTTCGGTCGGGGCCCAGTCGCGAGGCCAACGTCACGGATCCGCCGCTGGCAGGTCTTCGGGCTCGGGATCGTCCTCCCGCGACGCCTTCCCGGTCGATGCCTTTCGGCCCGACTAGTGGCTCGTCGTCGCGTTCGTCTCCCCTACCGCTGCGCGTCAGCTCCGGATTCGGACCGGATTCCCTGTGCACTCTCGTGCGACCAGCGTCGGGAGCAGCTCAACTGCTCGCGGCGAACGTACCAGAGGTGACCGAGGCCCCGCGCCGCGTCGTCGGGCACGTCACGTCTCTGGCCCCCGCTGTCTACAGTGAGCGCGTGATCGACGTCGTCGGAGTCCCCGCTGCCGGGCCCAGCGCCCTCGGCGCGGCGGAGCGGGAGCTCGTCGCCGGGGCCCGGGTCGTCGTCGGCTCGCCGCGGCTGCTCGCGCTCCTCGACGAGCGGCCGGGGCAGGAGCGGCGGGCCTGGCCGTCACCGATGCTGCCCGGGCTGCGGGGTCTCTTCGACGAGACCGGACTCGACGGCGTCGTCGTCCTCGCCACGGGCGACCCGCTCGTGTCGGGAGTGGGCACGACCCTCATCCGAGTGCTCGGCTCGGATGTGGTGCGCGTGCACCCGGCGGTCTCGTCGGTCGCGCTCGCGCGCGCCCGGATGGGCTGGCCGGCGGAGACCGTCGAGGTCGTCTCGCTCGTGTCGTCCACTCCGTATGCCGTGCGCCGGCACCTTGCGCCGGGGGCGCGGGTCGTCGCCCTCTCCGCCGGTGCCCAGACGCCCGGGCGGCTCGCGGCGGTGCTCGCCGAGCTCGGGCTGGGGGAGACCCGGATGACTGTGCTCGGTGACCTCGGGACGGACGACGAGTCGCGCCTCGACTGCGCCGCAACGGATCTCGCCCATGCCGCGGGTGCAGAGGGTGAGCCTGGCGACCCGGCGCGCGACACCAGGAGGCGAGCGGACGGCATACCGGCGCTCAACGTCGTGGCGCTCGAGGTCCCGGACGACGCGCACCTGCCCGGCACGTCACCGGGCCTGCCCGACGACGACTTCACGCACGACGGGCAGATCACCAAGAGCGAGGCCCGCGCCCTTGCGCTCGCGTCGCTCCGACCGCTGCCCGGGCAGCACCTGTGGGACCTGGGGGCCGGCTCCGGCTCGGTGTCGGTCGAGTGGTGCCTCGCAGCGCCGCGCACCTCGGTAAGTGCCGTCGAGCGCGACCCGCAGCGCGCCGCGCGGGTGACCGAGAACGCCCGCCGCTTCGGGGTGCCGGTCGAGGTCGTGGAGGGGGCCTCGCTCGACCGCATCGGCGAGCTGCCCCCTCCCGACGCGGTGTTCGTCGGCGGCGGCGCGAGTGCCGAGCTCGTCGACGCGTGCTGGCGGGCGCTGCGGCGCGGCGGGCGGATCGTCGTCCACGCCGTCACCCTCGGGACCGAGGCGGTCGTCGTGGATGTCCAGCAGCGCCACGGTGGCGAGCTGCGGCGCTTCGGCGTGGACCGGGCCCGGCCCCTGGGTCGCCATCTCTCGTGGGAGCCGGCGCGACCCATCGTGCAGTGGGCCGCCACGAAGCCTCACGTCGCCCCCGCGACCACCGAAACCGCTGCAGGACAGAGGAACTCGTGACCGTCCACTTCATCGGAGCGGGCCCCGGCGCCGCCGACCTACTCACCCTGCGCGCGGTGCGGCTCCTCCAGCAGTCGCCCGTGTGCCTCTATGCCGGCACCTACCTCGACGCAGCCGTCCTCGCGCACTGCCCCGACGGCGCCGAGCTCGTCGACACCCAGCGCCTCGACCTCGACACGATCACGGCGCACCTCGTCTCGGCCCACGAGGCCGGCAAGGACGTCGCCCGGCTGTGCTCCGGCGACCCATCGGTCTACTCCGCGATCGCCGAGCAGACGCGGCGTCTCGACCGGGCCGGCGTGGCGTGGGACGTCACGCCGGGCGTTCCGGCCTATGCCGCGACGGCGGCCGTGCTCGGTCGCGAGCTCACCGTGCCCGAGGTCGCCCAGACCGTCGTGCTCACCCGCGCGCAACGGGACTCCACGGCGATGCCGCCCGGCGAGCAGCTGGCGACCTACGCCGCGACGGGGGCGACGCTCGTGCTGCATCTCGCGATTCGGCACACCCGCCGGCTCGCGGCCGAGCTGGCCGAGTACTACGGCGCGGACTGTCCCGTCGCGGTGGGCTCGCAGGTCTCGCAGCCCGAGGAGCTCATCCTGCGCGGGACGCTCGCCGACATCGCCGACCGCGTCGAGGAGCACGGCCTGCGCCAGGCCGCGGTCATCATCGTCGGCCGGGCGCTCGGCACCGGGGACTTCGTCGAGAGCCACCTCTACGGCAACCGGGTTCGCGGGTTGGGCGCGCCCGAGGCCTGAGCCCGCCGGGCTCTTGAGAACGGCCCTGTCAGTCCACCCAGCGCGGCGTCCAGACCCGCCCGCCCGGGGTGACCCGCGTGCTCGACGCGCCGATGACGACGAGGCAGCTCATGTCGACGGACTCGGGGTCGAGCTCGCCGAGGGTCGTCACCCGCAGCTCTTCGCCGTCGCGGCCGACGTTGCGCGCCACGACGACCACGCGGTCGGCGGGCGCGACCTCGCGCACCGCGTCGAGAGCCTGACCGAGCTGGTGCGGCCTGCTGCGTGAGCGCGGGTTGTAGAGCGCGACCGCGAGGTCGGCGCGCACCGCGGAGGTCAGGCGGTCGAGCAGCACCTCCCACGGCTTGAGCCGGTCGGACAGCGAGATGAGGGCATGGTCCGCGCCGAGCAGGGCGCCCGCCCGCGCACTCGCGGCATGCGCGGCCGTGATGCCGGGGATGACCTGCACCGGCACACCGGCATACAGCTCGTCCTCCGCGGCCTCGAAGACCGCCGCGGCCATGCCGAAGACGCCCGCGTCCCCGCCGGAGACGACGGCGACGTCGTCGCCGGTGAGGGCGAGGTCGAGTGCGAGGCGTCCCCGGTCGACCTCGACGGTGTTGCCGCTCGCGTGCCGGGTGAGACCGACCCGCTGGGGGACCCGGGCGACGTAGGGCGCGTAGCCGACGACGTGGTCGACCCGTCCCAGGACCTCCTGTGCCTCGGGACTCAGCCACGCGTCGGGGCCCGGTCCGAGGCCGACGACGTGCACCGTCCCGATCGTGGGTTCCATTGCGCCACAGTCGTTCTCGTATGCCGTGTGCGCGCCGGGGCGAGACGCGTCCGCTGCGCGTCCGGCCGAGTCGGCGCGCTTGTCCTCACCGGGGACGACGACGATCGACATGTAGGGCACGGTCTCGGCGTCGACCTCGGCGACCGGCACGACCCGCTCGCCGGGTCGGCTCGCGTGCTCGACGTAGACGGCGCGCTCGAGCAGGCCGGCCTGGCGCAGTGCCTCGCGGACACCCTCGAAGGTACGGCCGAGCTTCATGATGACGGCCGCGTCGGTGTCGGCGAGACGCCGGGCCAGCTCCGGCACGGGGAGGGTTCCGGGCAGGACGGTCACCGTGTCCTCGTGCCGGGAGAGGCCGGAGCCGACCGCGGCCGTGGCGGCGGACATCGCCGTGATGCCGGGGACGACCTCGGCCGGGAACTCCTCGCGCAGCAGGTCGTGGACGTACATGAACGAGCCGTAGAAGAGGGGGTCACCCTCCGCGAGGCAGACGACGCTGCGGCCGGCGCTCAGGTGCTCCCGGAACCGCTGCGCGCACTCGTCGTAGAAGTCGGACAGGGCACCGTAGTAGCCGCCCGGGTGGTCGGTCGTGCCCGTCGTCACGGGGTAGACGAGCGGCTCCTCGAGGACGTCGTCACGCAGGTGCTGTGCGGCGATGGCGCGGGCGGTCGACTCGCGGTGCGCTGCACGGTGGTAGGCCACGACGTCGGCCGTGGCGATGAGGGAGGCGGCGCGCAGGGTGATGAGCCCGGGGTCGCCGGGGCCGACGCCGACGCCGTAGAGGTGCCCGGGCTCGGCGACCATCGCACCGAGGGCCGACGCGCTCACGCGAGCTCGTCCTCGGTCGCGAGGGCGTTGAGAGCGGCGGCGGCCATGGCCGAGCCGCCGCGCCGTCCGTGCACGACGAGCCACGGCACCTGCACACCGCCGCCGAGGTCGTGCTCGGCCAGGGCGACCTTGGACTCGGCCGAGCCGACGAAACCGACCGGCATACCGACGACAGCGGCGGGGCGCGGGCCACCGTCGAGCATGAGCTCGAGCAGGTGGAACAGCGCCGTGGGGGCGTTCCCGACCGCGACGACGGCGCCGTCGAGCCGGTCGCCCCACAACGACACGGCGGCGGCGGCCCGGGTCGTGCCCCACTGGGCGGCCAGGTCGGGTACTCGTGGGTCACGCAGGGTGCAGACCACCTCGTTGTCGGCGGGGAGGCGTCGGCGAGTGACGCCCGAGGCGAGCATGTGCGAGTCGGTGAGGATCGGGGCTCCGGCACGCAGTGCGGAGCGGGCGGCGGCGACGACGTCGCGGTGGGCGGCGACCTCGGAGACGATGCCCACGTCACCTGCCGCGTGGACGATGCGCGTGGCGATGGTGTGCAGGTCGCGGGGCAGGGAGCTCAGATCGCTCTCGGCCCGGATCATCGCGAACGACCGGCGATAGATCTCCTGGCCGTCGGTGACGTAGTCGTAGCGTCGCGTCGGTGCGGCGAGCTCGCTCACGGTTCTCCTCGATCTGCTGGTTCGGCCGTCGCGTTCTGTAGGTGGGTCATGGCCTCGACGACGGTCGCGACGGTCGGCGGCGCGACGAGCACGGTGTCGGATGGGCCTGTGCCACAACGCCGTTCGCACCCCACGACGTGCACGTCCCGGGTCGTTGCGCCGGCATCGGACCCGATGGCCGCCGAGGCCGAACGCGCGAGGTCGAGCGTGCGGACGGTCGTGCGCCGGCACGACGGCGCGCCGACACAGGCAGAGAGTCTGGCCCATGCACCGTCCGGCTCGGTCACCAGACCCGCGGCGCGCAGGCTGCCGACGTGGGTGGCGCCGTCTCGCACGACCACCGAGCGCCACGGAGTGAGAACCACCGACGCAGCGGCGTCGGCGAGCGCGTCGACGTGATCCGCATCGAGCATTCCGAGGGGCACGCCCGCGACGACGTCCGAGCCCACCACGCCGGGCCGCAGCGGCGGCGCCGACCGCGGTCCACCCGAGCGACTTATGGCGACTTCGCGCCCCTCCGTGCGCGGGGATTCGTTCGTCGGAACTGCGCGAAGTCGCCATAAATCGGTGATGCGGGCGTCGGGGAGGTCGCGGATGTTCCATGCGCCGACGGGAGCCGACTGCACGAATTGCCGGGCGATGTCGACCATCGCGGCCACCGCGTCAGCGGGCGCGACCTCGCGACGGTGCTCACCGGCATACAGGAACCCCGTCGTCGGCGTGAGCCGCTGGTAGGCGACGTCCCACCTCTCGGCGAGGACCGATCCGGAGGCGTCCGAGAGGGCGAAGAGGAACCGGCCCGGGAGGCGCGCGAGGCCCGGGTCGGCGCAGAGTGCGGCGTCGAACTCCGCGACAAGGCCGTCGAGGTCGCGGGCGAGGGGGGCCGCGAGCACGTTCCGGACCCGTTCGTGGCTCGCCGACGGGAGCAGGCCGGTCGCCTCGACCCCCTCGACAAACGATGACGGCAGCGGATCGGGCAGTGCGCGGAGCTGCAGGTTGCCGCGCGAGGTGAGCTGGACGACGGGCGCGCCGTGCTCGGCAGCGAGGCGCACGACCTCGCGGAGCACCGAGGTCGTGACCCGTCCGCCGGGCAGGCGCAGGCGCACGAGGGCACCGTCGTCGGCGATGAACGGCCGGAGCAGCCCCGGGCAACGGTCTGCCGCAGCGCGATCGGAGGACGGGTCGGACACGGCGGTCACAGTACGCGGCCCGACCGCTAGGCTGCCCACGGCTGCGAGTCGACGGAACCCGGTGCGAGTCCGGGACGGTCCCGCCACTGTGAGCCTCGGGCGGCAGCGCGAGGTGAGTCAGGAACGTCGTCGCGGCCGGCCCGGCTGCCTGTCGGGTCCCAGCCGTCACGGGGCGAGGACACCCCGGAAGGAGCACCGGCCGCATGCCGCGCATCGCACTCCTGTCGACCTCCGACACCGACCTGCTCTGTGCCCGCGCCAGCGGCGCCGACTACGTGTGGGCGAACCCGGCACGCTCGGGCCCGGACATGCTCGAGGCGGCGCTCGACGGCGCCCAGGTCGTCGTCGCGCGCATCCTCGGGTCGCCGCAGGACCTCCCGGTCGAGCTGTCGTCGGTGCGTGAGCGGGGCGTGCCGCTTGTCGTCCTCGGGGGCGAGCAGGCGCCGAACGCCGCGCTCATGGCCGAGTCGACCGCGCCCGCTGGGGTCGTCCACGAGGCGCATCGCTACCTCGCCCAGGGCGGGGCTGGCAACCTGCGCGAGCTGCACGGCTTCCTGTCGGACACCCTGCTCCTGAGCGGCGACACGTTCGCGCCGCCGACCGTGCTGCCGAGCTGGGGGACGCTGGAGCGTCCGCGCGACGGCGCGTCCGCGGACCCGGGCGAGGCGAACGGCACCCGACCGCGGGTCGCGGTGCTCTTCTACCGGGCCCAGTTCGCCGCCGGGAACACCGACTTCGCGCACGCCCTCGCCGACGCCGTCGACGCCGCTGGGGGAGTCGGTGTGCCGGTGTGGGCGACGTCGTTGCGGGACGCGTCCGACGACCTGCTCGAACACCTCGGCGGCTACGACGCCATCGTCACGACGGTCCTCGCCGCCGGCGGCACCCGCCCGGCCACCGCCTCGGCCGGCGAGGACGACGACAGCTGGAACGTCGCTGCCCTCGCCGCTCTCGACGTGCCGATCCTCCAGGGCCTCTGCCTCACGTGGAGCCGTGACGAGTGGGCCGGCTCGGACGACGGCATGTCGCCTCTCGACGTCGCGACGCAGGTCGCCGTGCCCGAGTTCGACGGACGGCTCATCACGGTGGCGTTCTCCTTCAAGGAGATCGACGCCGACGGGCTGCCGCACTACGTCGCCGACCCGGAGCGGTGCGCCCGCGTCGCCGGCATCGCCGTCGGCCACGCCCGGCTGCGGCACGTCCCGCCCGAGCAGCGACGGGTCGCCATCGTGCTGTCCGCGTACCCGACGAAGCACTCCCGGATCGGCAACGCCGTCGGTCTCGACACCCCCGTGTCGACGATCCGCCTGCTGCGCGCCATGCGCGAGGCGGGCTACGACCTCGGCGAGCGGGGCGGCATACCCGGCCTCGACGACGTCGAGCCCCGCGACGGCGAGTCGCTCGACACCACTGCGGGCAATGCGCTCGTCCACGCGCTCATCGCGGCCGGTGGGCAGGACCCCGAGTGGCTCACCGACGGCCAGCTCACCGAGCACCACGTGCGCATCCCCGCGAGCCGGTATGCCGCGTGGTTCGACGCGCTTCCGGCGGACCTTCGCGAGGCGATGACGCAGGCGTGGGGTCAGGCTCCGGGGGAGCTCTTCGTCGACCACTCAGGTGCCAGCACCGCGGACGGCGAGGCCGAGATCGTCTCTGCCGCACTGCGATCCGGCAACGTCGCCCTCCTCGTGCAGCCGCCGCGCGGGTTCGGCGAGAACCCCATCGCGATCTACCACGACCCCGACCTCGCGCCGACCCACCACTACGTCGCGACCTACCGGTGGATCGAGGAGGAGTTCGGGGCCCACGCGATCGTCCACATGGGCAAGCACGGCAACCTCGAGTGGCTCCCGGGCAAGAACCTCGCGATGTCGTCCGCCTGCGGCACCGACGCCGCGCTCGGCTCGGTCCCGCTCATCTACCCGTTCCTCGTCAACGACCCGGGCGAGGGCACGCAGGCCAAGCGCCGCGCGCACGCCACCATCGTCGACCACCTCGTGCCGCCGATGGCGCGCGCGGAGTCCTACGGCGACATCGCCCGGCTCGAGCAGCTGCTCGACGAGTACGGCAACGTCTCGGTCATGGACCCGGCGAAGGCGCCGGCCCTGCAGGGGGAGATCTGGACGCTGCTCCAGGCGGCGAAGCTCGACCAGGACCTCGGCCTCGAGGAGCGGCCCGACGAGGACGGCTTCGACGAGCTCGTCGGCCAGATCGACTACTGGCTGTGCGCGGTCAAGGATGTGCAGATCCGTGACGGGCTGCACGTCCTCGGCGAGGCACCCACGGGTGAGGCGCTCGAGAACCTCGTGCTCGCCGTCCTGCGTGCCGGGCAGGTCTTCGGCGGCGCGCGTGACGGGGTGCCGGGCCTACGGACTGCGCTCGGCCTGAGCGAAACCGGCGCGTCGACGAGCGACACGGACGCCGCCGAGGAGGTCGCCCGCCGTCTCGTCGCGGCCGTCGCCGCACGCGGCTGGGACGTCGCCGCCGTCCCCGAGGTCGTCGCGACCGAGCTGGGTGCACCGAACGCGGGGGTCGAGGCCTCGCTGCGGTTCGCGTGCGACGAGGTCGTCCCGCGGCTCGCGGGCACGACGGGGGAGATCCCCATGGTCCTGCACGCCCTCGACGGCGGCTACGTCCCGGCCGGACCCTCCGGCTCGCCGCTGCGCGGGCTGGTCAACGTGCTGCCGACGGGGCGCAACTTCTACTCGGTCGACCCCAAGGCGATCCCGTCTCGCCTCGCCTACGAGACGGGCGTGGCCATGGCCGAGTCGCTGCTGGCGCGCTACCTCGAGGACGAGGGCGAGCTGCCGCGCTCGGTCGGTCTCTCGGCGTGGGGGACCTCGGCGATGCGCACCTCGGGCGACGACATCGGCGAGGTGCTCGCGCTGCTCGGGGTCACTCCCGTCTGGGACGAACAGTCCCGCCGCGTCATCGGCCTCGAGGCGATCCCGCTCGAGGAGCTCGGCCGCCCGCGCATCGACGTCACGGTCCGCATCTCAGGGTTCTTCCGCGACGCGTTCCCGCACGTCATCAACCTCCTCGACGACGCCGTGGCGCTCGTCGTCGGCCTCGACGAGCCGCTCGACCAGAACCACCCCAAGGCGCACGCACTCGCCGACCTCGAGGTGCATGGTGACGAGCGGCGTTCTCGCACAAGGGTCTTCGGCTCCAAGCCGGGGTCGTACGGCGCGGGCATCCTCCAGGTCGTCGAGTCCGGGACCTGGCGCGACGACGCGGATCTCGCCGAGGTCTACACGTCCTGGGGTGGCTTCGCCTACGGCCGCGACCTCGACGGCGCACCCGCCCGCGACGACATGGAGCGCAACTACTCGCGCATCCAGGTCGCGGCCAAGAACGTCGACAACGTCGAGTCCGACATCCTCGACTCCGACGACTTCTTCCAGTACCACGGCGGCATGGTCGCGACGGTGCGGGCGCTCAGGGGAGCCAGCCCCGCGGCATACGTCGGGGACTCGACGACCACGTCGAACGTCCGCACGCGGACGCTGCAGGAGGAGACGAACCGGGTCTTCCGGGCGCGCGTGGTCAACCCGCGCTGGGTGGCCGCGATGCAGCGACACGGCTACAAGGGCGCGTTCGAGCTGGCAGCGACCGTCGACTACCTCTTCGGGTTCGACGCGACGGCGGGAGTCGTGCCGGACTGGATGTACGACCGGATCGCGCACGACTACGTCCTCGACAAGACCAACCAGGACTTCATGCGGCACGCGAACCCCTGGGCGCTGCGCGGCATCGTCGAGAAGCTCTCGGAGGCGGCGGACCGCGGCCTGTGGGAGGAGCCGGACCCCGAGGTCATGGACGCGATGCGGCAGGTCTACCTCGACATCGAAGGCGACCTCGAGGAGTGAGCATGGCCGACCGCGACGCCTGGCCCCGGCCGCGACCGCTCGTCGGTGACGCCTCGAGCGCCCGGGAGCGGGCCGCAGACCCGGCGGGGTGGGCCTTCGCGCCCGAGGTGGTGACCGCCCTCGACGACGTCATCGCGGGACGGCGGGACATCCGCCGGTTCCGGCCCGACCCGGTGCCCGAGGACCTGCTCACCGAGGTCCTCACCGCCGGCCATCAAGCGCCGTCGGTCGGGCACTCGCAGCCGTGGCGGTTCATCGTCGTGCGCGACCCGTCGACGCGGGACCGGGCCGCGCACCTCGCCGACCGGGCTCGCCTCGACCAGGCAGCGCAGCTGACGAACGAGCGGGCGGCGCGCATGCTCGACCTCAAGCTCGAGGGCCTGCGCGAGGCGCCCGTCGGGGTCGTCGTCGTGTGCGACCGGCGGACCCCCGCCGCGGGGGTGCTCGGCCGGGCGACGTTCCCCGACGCCGACCTGTGGTCGTGCGCGTGCGCCATCGAGAACATGTGGCTCGCCGCTCGCGCCCGCGGGCTCGGGATGGGCTGGGTGACGCTCTTCGACCCGGATGCGCTCTCGGCCCTGCTCGACCTGCCCGAGGGTGTCGTGCCGATGGGCTGGATGTGCCTCGGCTGGCCGGACGAGCGGCCACCTGCGCCGGGGCTCGAGCGGGCGGCGTGGTCGCGTCGTATGCCGCTCGCGGACGTGGTGATGCACGACCGCTGGCGGGACGAGGCGGGTGCTGGACCGACCCAGCCGGTGTCGCATCTCGATACACGGGCCGAACGCGCCGGTCGGGCTGACGCCCTGCCACCGGAGTCCCTCGTCTCGGCGACGGATGACGCGGACGCGTTGCTCTCACCGCCAGAGTCCCTCGGTGTCCTCGACCGGGTCGTCAGCCGCGTGGAGGCCCTGGGCCGGGGGCGCACCCCCCTCAGCGGGACCCTCGTCCTCGCCGGTGCAGCGCACCCCGTCAGTGGGCTGGGGGTGAGCGCCTTCGACGACCGGGTGACCCGTGACGTCCTCGAGGCGGCCGCTGCCGGGGAGTCGATGGGGGCGGTCAGCGCCCGCTCGGCCGGGCTCGGCGTCGTCGTCGTCGACGCTGGCGTGCCCGGGAACTCCGCCGTGCGCGGTGCTCTCGCCGCGCGGCCCGAGCACCCACGCGGCGACCTGGCGACGAGCGACGCGCTCGACCGGCACGACGTCGACCAGCTCCTCGACATCGGTCGCCGGATCGGTCAGGGGGCGGCACGCACCGGTCTCGTCGCCCTGGGGGAGGTCGGCATCGGCAACACCACCGTCGCCGCGGCCCTTGCCTGTGCCGTGACCGGGCTCTCGCCTCGGGATGCCGTGGGAGTCGGGGCGGGCGCCGACGCCGACATCGTCGAGCGCAAGCGGGCCGTCGTGGAACAGGCCCTGAGCCGCTGCGGCCCTCGCGTGGAGGCGTGGCGGGACGACCCGGCAGACCTCCTGGTGGCCCTCGGCGGCGCCGAGATCGCCGTCCTCACCGGCGTCGTCCTCGGGGCAGCCGGCGCCGGCGCTCCCGTCATCCTCGACGGGCTCGCCGGGTCGCTGCCCGGGGTCCTCGCGGCCGCGCTCGACCCGGCGGTGCAGGGCCATCTCGTCGCCGGTCAGCGCAGCCGTGAGCTCGCGCACGACGCGGTGCTGCGGGCCCTCGGACTCGAGCCGCTGCTCTCGCTGCGACTTCGCTCGGGGGAGGGCGTGGGCGCCTGTCTCGCGGCCTCGCTCGTCCTCCAGGGGATGCGGATCAGGCGCGGGGTGGCGCGGACGGCACCGTGAGGGCGTAGGTGTCCATGACCCAACCGTGCTCCTCGCGCAGCCCGGCGCGCAGCCGGGCGATCTCGTCGATGACGTCGGCGAGGCGTCCGGAGCGCAGAACCTGTTGTGGCAGACCGAGATACGCGCCCCAGTGGATGACGATGCCGGGGTCGCGCGAGACGAGCTCGCGGCAGGTCAGGTGCCCGTCGAGCATGACGACGACGGTGCCGAGCTGTGGTGACCATTCGTCGAGCAGGCGTCGCCCGGTCGTGACGTGCACCGGCTGCCCGATGCCGTTGAGCACGATCCGGTGCTCGGCGGCGAGGACCTGGATCGCCGAGATCCCGGCGACGACGCGGACGTCGAGCGGGATCCGGGTGCGGATGGCGTCGACGATCCGGATGGTGCTGTCGTAGAACGCGGGGTCGCCCCATACAAGGAAACCCACCGTCTCGCCCTCGGGCAGGGCCTCGATGATCTCGGCGTAGCGGTCCGCGCGCGCCGCGTGCCACGCGTCGACCCCGCTGCGGTATGCCGCCTTGTCCCGTTCCGCGTCCGGCCCGCGTTCGGGGTCGGGCACCTCGACGATGCGGAATGACCCCTCGTCGAGAAGCTCCTCGCAGATCGCCCGGCGGACGGCGACGAGCTCGTCCTTGACCTCACCCTTGTCGGCGACGAGGAAGACGTCGCACTCGCGCATCGCCTCGACGGCCTGGCCGGTGACGTGGGCGGGGGAGCCGGTGCCGATGCCGATGACGCGAACCTGTCGTGGGGAGAGGGTCATTCGAGAGTCAGCTCCAACAGTGCGTCGTGGTCCAGGTGCTCACCGACGGCGTCGGCGAGGAGGTCGATCATGGACTCCCGGCGGGCGGCGAACCCGGGCGCCGTCGGGTCGGGGGTCCACGCCGACCCCGCAGCGGTGGCGACCTCGGCGAGCCAGGCGCGGCGGAAGTCGTCGCACTCCAGGGTGCCGTGCCAGATCGTCCCCCAGACGGCACCGGTCGCCGTCCCGCCGGGGAACGCGCCGTCGTCCTCGACCACCCCGTGGTGGATCTCGTAGCCCTCGACGAGATGACCTCGCCACTCGCCCGTGGGTCGCGCCAGGACCTTCTCGGCGGCGAACGTCACCGTGGTCGGCAGCAGCCCCAACCCGTCGACCCGACTCGCCGTCGCGCTCTCGACGGGGTCGTCGATCCACTGCGCGAGCATCTCGTAGCCGCCACAGATCCCGAGAACGGGGCGGCCGTGCCCGGCACGCCACGCCACGACCTCGGCGAGGCCCGACGAGCGCAACCAGCCGAGGTCACTCACCGTGGCCCGCGAACCCGGCAGGACGAGCAGGTCCGCCTCGCGGCACACGTCGAGGTCGGTCGTCACCCGCACGTCGACCCCCGGCTCGGCGGCCAGCGCGTCGACGTCGGTCGCGTTCGACGTGCGCGGGAAGCGCACGACGGCGACCGACAGCCGGCCTGCGCGGTCGTCGGCCGCCGGGCGCCAGCGACCCACCGACAGGGCGTCCTCGGAGTCCAGCCACACCCCGTCGAGCCACGGCAGGACGCCGAGGGACGGCATGCCGGTCCGCTCCGTCACCACGTCGAGACCGGGCGCGAGCACCGAGGCGTCACCGCGGAACTTGTTGACGACGTAGGCGCGCAGCAGCGCACGGTCGGCCTCGTCGACGAGCCCCCAGGTGCCGTAGAGCGCGGCCAGCGCACCGCCACGGTCGATGTCTGCGACGAGCAGGGTCGGCAGCGAGAAGCGTTGCGCCAGACCGAGATTCACGTAGTCGCCCGCACGCAGGTTGACCTCCGCGGGCGACCCGGCACCCTCGGCGACGACGAGGTCGACGGACGCTGACAGCTCCTCGAACGCCGCGAACGCCGCCTCCGCCAGGTGCCGGCGTCCCGTGGCGTACTCGCCGGCGACGAGCTCACCGGCGGGGCGTCCCCGCAGCACGACGAACGCCCGCCGGTCGCTGCCCGGCTTGAGCAGCACCGGGTTGTGCACGGCGCTCGGCTCGACCCCGGCAGCGACGCACTGCAGCCACTGGGCCCGCCCGATCTCGGAGCCGTCTCGGCACACCATCGAGTTGTTCGACATGTTCTGCGCCTTGAACGGCGCGACCCGGATTCCCTGCCGCGACCACAGGCGACACAGGGCCGTGACGACGATGGACTTGCCGGCATCGGAGCTCGTCCCCGTCACCAGCAGTCCCGACACGTCGCGGAGTCTACGCAGCCCTACAGTGGGCGCGTGCGCCCGCTCACTCTCCACCTCGTCCGGCACGGGCAGTCCGAGTGGAACGTCGAGGGCCGCCTCCAGGGTCAGACCGCGCACCCCGGTCTCACGCCCCTCGGTGTCGAGCAGGCACACGAGGCCGCTGCGACGCTCGCCGAGCGCATCGACGGCAGCGTGACCGTCGTGACGAGCGACCTCGTCCGGGCGCGACGGACCGCCGAGATCGTCGCGAGGGTGCTCGGCGTCGAGGTCGTCGCCGATCCCGACCTGCGGGAGCAGGCGCTGGGCCGGCTCGAGGGGCGGCTGACCGCGGACCTCGTCGCCGAGCCGACACCCGAGGGCCAGCACGTCAGCGAGGTCCGCTGGGGCGGGGGAGAGAGCCTGCGCGACGTGCACGAGCGCCTCGCCGCGCCGATCCAGCGAGCCCGCGACGCGGCATACGACCACGTCGTCTGGGTCACCCACGGTGACACGATGCGGGTCGCCCTCGCGCGCCTCGCCGGCCGCAGCCACCGCGAGGTCGACTGGGAGCCGATTCCCAACGGGGCCATCGTCTCCGTGACGGTGCTACGCCCGGTGCGCGCATGACCGGCTCCGTCTGGTACGCCGCCTACGGCAGCAACCTCGACCGCGACCGCTTCCTCACGTATGTCCGCGGCGGTCGGCCGCCGGGCGCGTCCCGCACCTACGTCGGTGCCCGTGACACCCGCGAGCCGCGCGAGGACCGTCCGTTCACCATGCCCGGGCAGGTCTTCTTCGGCTGGGAGTCGCCGACGTGGGGTGGTGGCATCGCCTTCTACGACGTCGACTCCGGAGGCACCGCCCTGGCGCGGGCCTACCTGCTCACCACGCAGCAGTTCGCGGACGTCGCGGCGCAGGAGATGCACCGCGAGCCCGGCGTCGACCTCGACCTGGCGCACGTCCTCGAGCACGCCCGACACGACACCGGCCCGGGCCGCTACGAGTCGCTGCACCTCGTCGGTGAGCTCGACGGCGATCCCGTCCTCACCTTCACGACACCCGATCCGACTGCGCTGCAACGCAACCCGCCCGTCGCGGCCTACGTCGTGACGGTCGCGTGCGGGCTCCGCGAGGCGCACGGTCTCGACGACGGCGCGCTCACGGCATACCTCATGGGGTGCCCGGGAGTGGCCGATGGCTGGACCGAGCGTGCCCTGCGGGACGTCATCGCCGCGACACACTGACGCGCTACGACCGCCCGAGGGCGCGACGCAGGTCGTCCACGGTGGTCACCGGTGCGTCGCAGACGAAGCCACGGCAGACGTATGCCGCGGGCTCGCCTCCGACGAGCGGTCTCGCCTCGAGCAGTGGCTGGCCGGGGGAGTCGGGCTGGCCGTGGATGACGACGAGCCCGGGCGAGCTGCTGGCCCGCGCCGCCGCCACCATCGCATCCGCCGACTCGCCCTCGCCCTCGCCCACGACGGCGACCTGCAACGGACCGGTCACCGCCGCCTCCGCGACAGACAGGGCCCAGCCGCCGAACCGTGGTTCCCGGGTGGCGAGCGGAGCCACGCTCTCGAGTGCTCGCTCGGCCGCCTCGCGGTAGCGCGTTTGACCGGTCAGCGCGGCCGCGGTGAGCCAGGCGCCGGCCAGCGACGACGTGCCGGACGGCTCGGCGTTGTCGGTGATGGCGCGTGGCCGGGCGAAGAGCTGTTCGGCGTCGTCGGCGGTGTCGTGGACGACGCCGTCCGCGTCGACGAAGTGCTCGAGCGCAACGTCGAGCACGGTCGTGGTCGCGTCGAGCCACCGCACGTCCCCGGTCGCCTGGTGGAGGGCGAGAAGCCCCTCGGCGAGGTTGCCGTGGTCGTCGGCGACGCCCGCCGCCGACCCGACGACACCGTCGCGGGACGCGCGGCGCAGCCGACCGTCCACGAGGTGGGTGCCCACGACGAACTCCGCGCAGCGCACCGCGGCCTGCACGAGGTCAGGGCGGTCGAGCAGTACGCCGGCGTCGGCCAGCCCGGCGATCGCGAGGCCGTTCCAGGAGGTCACGACCTTGTCGTCGCGGGCGGGTTGGGGCCGTTCGCCGCGGGTCACGAGCAGCCGCGCCCGCACCTGCTCCCACCACTGCGCGTCGTCCGGGTCGCGCCGCAGCTGGAGAGTCGAGGTGCCGTGCTCGAACGTCCCCTGAGGCGTCACCGAGAGCAGCTCGGCAGCGCGCGTCCCGTCCTCGTCGCCGAGGACGCCGCGCAGCTCGTCCGGGGTCCACACATAGGTCAGGCCCTCGACCGAACGTCCGTCGACGACCGTGTCCGCGTCAAGTGCCGACGCGAACCCGCCGGCCTCCGTCCCGAGGTCGCGGATGACGAACTCCGCTGTCTCCGAGGCGATCCGGCGCGCCAGCTCATCACCCGTCGCCCGCCAGAGGTGCGCATACACCCGCATGAGCTGGGCGTTGTCGTAGAGCATCTTCTCGAAGTGCGGCACGACCCAGTCGGCGTCCACGGCATACCGGGCGAATCCGCCGGCGAGCTGGTCGAACATCCCGCCGCGCGCCATCGCCTCACAGGTGCGTGACGCCATGGCGAGGGCATCGGGAGAGCCTGTGCGGGCGTGGTCGCGCAGGAGGAACTCGAGCACCATCGACGGCGGGAACTTCGGGGCCCCGACGAACCCGCCGCGAGCGTCGTCGAACTGCCTTCGGAGCGTGACCACGGCGGCGTCGAGGTCGTCGGGCGAGATCGCCGATCCCGCCGTCGGTGCGGCCACCTCACGCAGCCGACTCGCGATGTGTGCACCCGAGGCGAGCACTTCAGGGCGCTGCTCGGTCCACACCCTCGTGATGTTCGCGAGCAGGGCGAGGAACTGCTCGCGAGGGAAGTACGTCCCGGCGAAGAAGGGGTCGCCGTCGGGGGTGAGGGCGCAGGTCATCGGCCAGCCGCCGTGCCCGGTGAGCGCGGTCGTGGCGTTCATGTAGACCGCGTCGACGTCGGGCCGCTCCTCTCGATCCACCTTGACCGCAACGAAGTTCGCGTTGAGGACGCGCGCCACCTCGTCGTCCTCGAACGACTCGTGGGCCATGACGTGGCACCAGTGGCACGCGGCATACCCCACCGACAGCAGGATCGGCACGTCACGCCGCCGCGCCTCCGCGAAGGCCTCCTCACCCCACTCCCACCAGTCGACCGGGTTGTCGGCGTGCTGCTGCAGGTAGGGCGAGGTCGCGGACGCCAGTCGGTTGGCCATGACTTCCACCGTATGCCGTCCGCTCACCTCCCACGGATCCGCTCGGCGGAGCTGCGGCCGGGCGGACCGACGGACATGCAGTGCGGCTGACGGGCGTCGGTCCTCGGTCGACCATGTGCGGGGGACGAAGGCCAGTCGTGGACCGCACCGGGGGTATTGCCTGTCCGTCGGTCCGCGCCCGCGTCCTCGGCGACGTGGACCGGGGCGTCGCCCGGGGATGTCTTGACCGAATCCTGACGATCTCTCGACCAAGCCGGGGTGTCGCCCTTGGTCGGGGCAGCAGCACGCTGGCACCGCGCACAGCGCACGTCGGCGCCGTGCTGGACAAGAGAGGACCCGCCCATGCGACCCGTACGTCGCGCGTTCGCCGCCCTGACAGCAGTGGCGGCACTGCTTCCTGCCTCCGCGGTACTGGCCAACAGCGCCGCCAGTGCCCCGACCGGCCCCACCCCCCAGCCCGTCGAGACCCTCGTCAACCGTCCCCTGCAGGGCAAGGCCGCCCTGGCCGCGGTCAGCGGGAGGGTCGCGGACGTCGCCCGCGCCAACGGGACGAGCGAGGCGCAGCTGCGTCGCGTCCTCTCGACGGACGCCACGGCGTGGCTCGACTCCGACGCCCGCCTGTTCCATGTCGACCCTGAGGCGACGGAGGCCGAGAAGGCCGCATCCAACGCCGCCTCACGCAAGCCGTCCGCGCCGACCACAACCACCGCAGCCGCCGACACCTTCGCGCTGCACAGCAAGCCGGGGTCGAACCGGGTCGTCTACCTCGACTTCGACGGGTTCGTCCTCACCGGGACGGCGTGGAACCAGGGCAAGCAGGACCCGATCACCATCCCGCCGTACGACACCGACGGTTCGCCGTCGACGTTCGGGACGGCCGAGCGGGCGGTCATCGAGGAGGTGTGGAAGCGGGTCGCCGAGGACTACCGGCCCTTCGACATCGACGTCACCACCCAGGACCCCGGCGCCGCCGCGCTCAACCGCTCCAGCTCCACCGACACGACCTATGGCAGCCGCGTCGTCATCGACCCGTCGTCC
Source organism: Knoellia remsis (assembly GCF_003002895.1). Lineage (GTDB taxonomy): Bacteria > Actinomycetota > Actinomycetes > Actinomycetales > Dermatophilaceae > Knoellia > Knoellia remsis. The sequence continues at coordinate 234,474 of NZ_PVTI01000002.1, forward strand.
TGGTACTACTCCTCGTGCGGGTGCGGCGGCGTCGCCTACGTCGGCACCGTCGACAGCGCGAACAACGGCTACAACCAGCCGGCCTGGGTCTTCACCCAGGGTGTCGGCACCGGTGCGAAGAACATCGCCGAGGCCGCCTCGCACGAGGTGGGCCACAACTTCGGCCTCAGTCACGACGGGACCTCGAGCGTCGGCTACTACCGCGGTCACGGCGCGTGGGCGCCGATCATGGGGGTCGGCTACTCCGAGCCGATCACCCAGTGGAGCAAGGGCGAGTACGCCGACGCCAACAACCGCCAGGACGACTTCGTCGTGATCGGCCAGAACGGTGGTGCCCTGCGCGCCGCTGACCACGGGACGTCGATGGCGACGGCATCACCGCTCACTGTCGGCACGCCCGTCACGGGTGTCGTCACCGGTGCGCCCGACGTCGACTGGTTCAAGGTCACCGTCGCGGCCGGCAGCCGCACCTTCACCGCGGCCCCCGCGGCGGTCGGTGCCAACCTCGACATCCGCCTCAGCGTCCGCAACTCGGCCGGCACCCAGGTCGGCACGTGGAACCCGGCCTCGGCCCAGGTCAGCACCGGAACCGCCAGCGGACTCGGGGCGAGCGGCACGCTCAACCTCGCCGCGGGCACGTACTACGTCGTCGTCGACGGCACCGGTGCCGCCGACCCGCTGACGACCGGCTACTCCGACTACGGCAGTGCGGGTGAGTTCACGCTCACGGTGAGCTGATCACCCTCGGTCGCGCGGACGGCATACCGACACTGCGTCGTATGCCGTCCGCGCGCCTGTGTGCGCCCGTCACCGACCGCGTCCGGCGCGACTCTCGGCCGCGGAGCGCAGGGCGTCAAGCCGGTCCTGCCACGCGTCGGCGCGGGCGACGAGCCAGGCCGCGGTGGAGCGCAGGTGCTCCGGCCGGACGGTGAAGAGCACCTCTCGACCGTCCCTGCGGGACTCGACGAGGCCGGCGTCAGCGAGGACGGTGAGGTGCTTGAGCACGGCCTGGCGCGTGACGGTGAGGTCGCGCGCCAGTGCCGTTGCCGTCGCGGACTCGAGGCGGCCGAGACGTTCGAGCACGAGACGCCGGGTCGGGTCGGCGAGGGCGGTGAAGACCTTCGTCGCCGCCTCCTCGGACGTCGCCCGAGCGCTCATCGACCCTCGAGGTGGGTCCGGAGCGCGCGCAGCTCGTCCGTCCAACCGGACGCGTTTTCGCGGTGGTTCTCCGCGACCTTCTCCGGAGCCATCGCCAGCTCCGAGAAGCCGCTTTCGACAACCCTCACCGTGACCGGACCGTCCGCCTCTCCCGAGAGGAAGAACTCGACCAGTGTCGCGTCCTCGAGCGAGCGCTCACCCCACGGCGCCCAGCGGTAGGCGATGTGCGTCGGCTCCGTGGACTGCTCGACGGAGACGGGGAAGGTGCCGTGGGTGGCGTTCGTGACCTGCACAGCGCCGTCCTTCTCCTCGCGGGTGTTGTCGGTGATCGTCCCGTCGTTGATCCACCAGCCGGGCTGGGAGACGAGCTGCCAGACGACGGCGAGCGGTGCGTCGATCACGACGTCGCGGGTGATGCTGTCCTCGATCGGCGTGGTGCTCATGGCGTGCTCCTGTGGTCAATGAATGAGTGCAACCTCAGAGTTGCACAACCCGTGCGCATGAGCAACCCTCAAGTTGCACCTGCGCGGTTGTCGCTCTCGCTCTAGGGTGAGGAACGACCGGTGGCGCCGCGCGCTCACGGCGCGCGGACGGCATACGCCCGCACCGGGACCGACGAAGGGACGAAGTCATGGCGAAGAAGACCCAGCCCGAGCCCGTGCGTGACCAGACGAGCGACCACCTGCTCACCCCGCAGAACTGCGTCCTCACCCTCATCGACTACCAGCCCGAGCAGTACGGCACGGTGACGTCGTCGAGCCGCGAACGCATCGACCTCAACGTCGTCGCGCTCTGCCGGGCAGCGACGAAATACGGTGTGCCCGTGGTGCTTTCGACCGTCGGCGTCGACCTCGGGGTCAACGAGGGCACCGCCCAGGTCATCAAGGACGAGCTGCCCGGCGTGGAGGAGATCGACCGCACCGGCGTCAACTCCTGGGAGGACGAGGAGTTCCGCGAGGCGATCACGGGCAGCGGGCGCCGCAAGGTCGTCATCGCCGGCCTGTGGACCGAGGTCTGCATGACCTTCCCGACGCTCGACATGCTCGCGGAGGGCTTCGAGGTCTACCCGGTCGCGGACGCCTGTGGCGGCATCAGCCAGGTCTCCCACGACCGCGCCTTCGAGCGGATGGTCCAGGCCGGTGCGCACCCGATCACGGCGATCCAGTTCGCGTCCGAGCTCATGCGCAACTGGGCGCGCGAGGACAGCGACAACCTGCGCGAGATCATGAACTGGTACTTCCCGAAGAAGGCCGAACTCGACGCCGCGGAGGGCTGAGCGCCCGCCCCGGATGGTCGGGCAGGGGCCGTATGCCGGTCAGTCGCCTCGCCGGTCGGTCGCCGTGCGTCGTCAGTGGCCTTGCGTCTGTGAATGTGGGTCGCCGACGAGGTCGGTCCGGTCATGGGAGTCGTCGAGCATCGTCGCCTCGTCGAACGGGTCGTCACCGGCGAGCACCCGGTCCAGCTGCGGTCGGTCGAGCTCGCCGACCCAGTGGCCGATGAGCACCGTCGCGATGGAGTTGCCGGCGAAGTTCGTCAGGGCGCGCGCCTCGCTCATCATCCGGTCGATGCCGACGATGAAGCCGACGCCGTCGACGAGGTCGGGGCGGTGCGACTGGAGACCGCCGGCCAGGGTCGCGAGCCCGGCGCCGGTCACGCCGGCAGCGCCCTTGGACGCGATGATCATGAAGAGCAGCAGCGAGATCTGCTGGCCGAGGGTGAACGGCTTGTCCATGGCGTCGGCGATGAAGAGCGAGGCCATCGTCAGGTAGATCGCGGTGCCGTCGAGGTTGAACGAGTAGCCCGTCGGGACCGTGATGCCGACGACGGGACGCGACACCCCGGCGTGCTCCATCTTCGCGATGAGCCGCGGCAGCGCGGACTCCGACGACGACGTCGAGAGGATGAGCAGGAACTCGCGGGCGAGGTACTTCAGCAGCGCGAAGACGTTGATCCGCGTCACGGCATACAGCACGCCGCCGAGGACCACGAAGACGAAGAGGAAGCACGTGATGTAGAACGCGATCATCACCTGCGCGAGGCTCTTGAGCGCGTCGAGCCCGGTGGCGCCCACGACGGCGGCCATGGCTCCGAACGCGCCGATGGGCGCGGCATACATGATCATCGCCATGAGCCGGAAGACGAGTCGCTCAGCGTGCTTGATGCCGACGAGGATCGGTTCGCCGGCCGGCCCCATCTTCTGCAGCGCGAAGCCGACGAGGAGGGCCACGAGCAGGGCCTGGAGGACCGAGCCGGACGTCAGGGCCGACACCAGCGTGTCCGGGATGAGGCCGAGGATGAAGTCGACCGTCGTCTCGCTCTCGGCCGCGACCTGCTCCTGCCCGCTCTGGGCCAGCTCCTCGGTGAGGTGCAGGCCCGTGCCGGGCTTGACGATGTTGCCGACGACGAGACCGATCGCGAGGGCGAAGGTCGACATCGTGAGGAAGTAGCCGAGAGCGAGGCCGCCGACCTTGCCGACCTGGGCTGCCTTGCGCACCGACCCGATGCCGAGCACGATCGTGCAGAAGATGATCGGCGTGATCATCATCTTGATGAGGTTGACGAAGGCGGTGCCGAGCCACTTGAGCTTGATGCCGAACTCCGGGAACGCGAAGCCGACGATGATGCCGAGGATCATCGCGATGATGACCGCGATGTAGAGCCAATGGGTGCGATCCCGCTTCACGGGTCGGGTCTCGGTCGTGGTCTCGCTCATGGTCGTTCCTCGCTGGTCAGGGGGTTGGGCGGCGGTGCCCCGGCGGAACGATAGTCGTGACTCAGGTCACAGGCCCCGAGGTGGGTGGTCGTGTCTCGGTGGCCGGAACCCTCGGTGGCCGGAACTCTCGGTGGCCGGAACTCTCGGTGGCCGGAGGCCGGCTACTCCTCGAGCGCCTTCATCAGGGTGAGGTTCTTCGACAGCTCGACGTCGTCGCCGTCGACGGCGGCCCAGAGGATCTCGACGCCGCACCGCACGATGCACCAGAGCCGGGCCACCTCCTCGTCGAGGCCCGCTGCCTCGCACGTGACCTCGAGCCGGCGGCGCACCGACCAGCGCATCGCCGCGCCGGTGCCCATCTCGTCGATCCTGTTGCGCAGCAACGGATGCAGCTCGTAGCCGGGGTGGCCAGCCAGCGGCTTGGGGTCGATGACGAGCCACGGGGCGCGGTCGGCGGCGAGGACGTTCTCGTAGTGCAGGTCGGCGTGGAGCAGCAGCGGCGGCCCGGCGTCGGCGAGCAGGTCCCGCGCGAGCCCGGTCACCCGGGTGATGACCCGTCGGGGCAGGTCGGTGCGCTGGCGCAGCTTCGTGAGATAGGGGTCGAGGTATGCCGCGACGGTCCGGATCGTCGGTGGTGCCGGGACGTGCAGCTCCCGGTAGAGCCCACCGACCACGGCGCACGCCTCGTCGATGTCGACCGGCATGAGGTCCCGCCGCGAGTCGAGGCGCTCGAGCAGCAGGGCGCCATGGGACGGGTCGGCGGCGACGAGGCGGACGGCTCCGGACCCGCCCCAGGCCCGCAGCGCGAGATGCTCCTGGGCCGCCTCCACGTGGGGCCAGCCGACCTTGAGGACGAGCGCCTCGGCGGCCGGGTCACCGAGCTGGGAGCGCCGCACGACGGGGTGGACGACCGCCGTCCACCCGGTCATCGGCTCGCCGACGACGGCGAGGTCCCAGGCCTCGGCACTCTCGCGGGTCAACCGGTCGACGTCGCGCACCCATTCGGCTCCTGGCGGCCCACCCTCGGAGGGGAGTCGGCTCATCCACGCGAGCCAGTCCGCGGGCGCCTTCGGCTCCCGCTCGGCGGGGCCGCTGCCGGTCACACCAGTCCCGGGAAGGGTGTGAGCGGTATGCCGGTCCGCTGGGCTTGTGCCGCAACGGTTCCCAACCAGCGGGGCAACAGCTCGAACACGGGCCCGGGATCGGTCTCGGTGAGTTTCCCAAGGCTCGCGCCGAAGGTCTCGAGCAGGCCTGCGAAAGTCTGCGTCGCGAGAGCCGTGGCCTGCGCCGGCGTGCCGACCGGTTGGGGGAGTGCGTAGCCGAGCTCGGGTGCGGGCGCCGACGAACCGGCCGCGACGACGACCTCGCGCGTCACGTCCTCGATCCGGGCGATGACGTCGAGGGCGTCCCCGCGCGCCTGCGCCGGACCGCGGGCCGCAGCGACCTGGAGGAGGTAGGTGCTGCGGTGCAGCGACTCGACGAGCGGGACCAGACCGTCGGGAGCGGTCCACGAGGGCTCGGCATCCGGGGAGGGAGCGGCGTTGCCGGTCGTGAGCTCGAGCGCGGCGTGGGACAGGCCGAGCAGGGCGACGACCGTGGGCCTGAGGTCGGGCGGCGCCTGCTCGCCGCCCTTGCCGGCGGCGACGACCGCGGACTCCACCGCGGTCAGCGTGGATGGCGGGGAGGGCGTCGGGGACGCGGAGGCGCCAGTGGGTGCGGGGCTGCTCGATGCGCCGCCGGAGGCGGTCGTGGACGCGCTGTGCCCCGCCGTCGACGGGCCGGAGGGGGTCGACGTGGGCGTGGGTGCGAGCTCGGCCGCCGGCACGCCTCGCTGGCGCAGGGCGTCGTGGAGCACCGTGGCCTGGCGTCGGTGCAGGGGAGCGAGCCGGGGGGACAGCGGTGCTGTGGGGTCGACGGGTGCGGCGGCCGCATCCCGCACGGCGCCGAGCAGGGTGACGAGGGCGGTCTCCCCGTCGATCGGCGAGCGCGTCGGGACGAGCGGGACGCGGGGTGCGTCGTCCTCGAGGCGGATGCCGCATCCGGCGAGCACCAGTGCACCGGCCCCCATGACCCCCGCCGTGACGACCCGCCGGGACGGGCCCAGAGCCCGCCGAGTGGAGTCACGCATGGCGGCATCCTCGCACGCGTGGAACCCATCCCGGACCGCGGCTAGAGTGGGCGTGGCCGGGGCAGGACTGCCGGCCGACAGAACTTCAGAGAGGGAGGCCGATGACCCGCGACACCGGACTGCAGGAGCTGCTCGATGGCGCACTCGCCGGATCGGGACTCGTCGTGGACGAGGTCACGGTGACCCCTGCTGGGCGTCGCCGCGTCGTCAAGGTCGTCGTGGACCGGGAGCTGCCCGACGTCGGCGCCGACGGGTTCACCGAGATGACCGAGCCCCTCTCCCTGGACGAGATCGCCGACGCGACCCGGACCGTGAGCGACGCGCTCGACGACTCCGACGTCCTCGGCGAACAGTCGTACACCCTCGAGGTCACCTCGCCCGGGGTGTCGCGGCCGCTGACCCAGCCGCGCCACTTCCAGCGCAACGTCGGCCGCCTGGTGACCGTCCAGCTGCGCGACGGCGACCCCGTGACCGGCCGCATCACCCGTGCGTCCGCCGACGACGTGGTCGTGACGGTGCCCGCCGCGAAGAAGTCGCCCGCGCGCGACGAGACCATCCCGTATGCCGCGATCGACCGCGCCGAGGTGCAGGTCGAGTTCGCGCGCAAGGACGACAAGGAGAGCTGACATGGACATCGACCTCGCCGTCCTGCGTGGTGTCGAGCGGGAGCGCGACATCTCGCTCGACGTCCTCATCCCCGCCATCGAGCAGGCCCTGCTGCTCGCCTACCAGCGCACCGACGGTGCCTACCGCAGCGCCCGCGCCGAGCTCGACCGCAAGACCGGTCACGTGACGATCTGGGCACGCGAGGAGTTCGAGGTTCCCGTTGAGGACGAGGGTCCGGCCGAGGAGGGTGGCTCCGATCCTTCGGCGTCGGCGGATGCCGCCGGGTCCAGCGACAGCACCGAGAGCACGGACCGGCCCGGTGCGTCGGGCGTGGACGCCGAGACGGTCGAGTCGGGCGCAGCGCGAGACTCGGAGGCGGAGGACGCGGACGACAGCGACGACTCCGGAGCCGACGAGGATGCCGCCGCGGCGGCCCCGACGGAGCCGGCGCGGCCGCGGACCCGCCGTGAGTACGGCCCCGAGTTCGACGACACCCCCGCCGACTTCGGCCGGGTCGCTGCGGCCACGGCCCGCCAGGTCATCGTGCAGCGGCTGCGCGACATCGAGGACGAGGCGATCCTCGGAGACTTCAAGGGACGCGAGGGCGACATCGTCGCGGGCGTCATCCAGCAGAGTCCCGACCCGCGCCACGTCACGGTGGACTTCGGCTCCGTCGAGGGCATCCTGCCGGTGGCCGAGCAGGTGCCGGGGGAGAAGTACGTCCACGGCCAACGCCTGCGCACCTACGTCGTCAGCGTCAAGCGCGGGCTCCGCGGACCGCAGATCGGCCTGTCCCGCACCCATCCCAACCTCGTGCGCAAGCTCTTCGCCCTCGAGGTTCCCGAGATCGCCGACGGCAGCGTCGAGATCGCGGCACTGGCCCGCGAGGCCGGTCACCGCACGAAGATCGCCGTCCACACCAAGGTCCCCGGCCTCAACGCCAAGGGCGCCTGCATCGGCCCGATGGGGGCGCGCGTGCGCGCGGTCATGTCGGAGCTGCACGGCGAGAAGATCGACATCGTCGACTACAGCGACGACCCGGCGACGTTCATCGCGGCGGCGCTCAGCCCCTCGCGGGTCCAGTCGGTCGAGATCGTCGACCCGAAGCTGCGGGCGGCGCGCGTCGTCGTGCCCGACTACCAGCTCTCGCTCGCCATCGGGCGCGAGGGGCAGAACGCTCGTCTCGCGGCCAAGCTCACCGGCTGGCGCATCGACATCCGCTCCGACAACCCCGGCTCGGGGCCGTCCGGCGCGGGGTCGAGCGCCGCGCCCGACGACGACGCGCCGAGCGCCGGTACGCACCGCCCGGGAACCGGCGGTGGCGCGGCCCCACGCGGCTAGGCGGTAGACTGGTGGGGACCGACCGGACTGGACTCCGGGCTCGGACGTCGCACGAAGAGGCGAGCACACGGCATACCCCGTCCTCGACGGGACCGGTGCGGACCTGCGTCGGCTGCCGGGCGACGGATAGCCGGTCGGCACTCCTGCGAGTGGTCGCTGGGGATCATGCGGACCTCGTCCCCGATCCACAGCGGAGTCTCCCGGGGCGCGGCGCCTGGCTGCACCCCACCGGTGACTGTTTCGACCTCGCCGTCCGGCGCAGAGCGTTCGGGCGGGCGCTGCGAGCCAGCGCCCCGCTCGACACCCGTGCCGTGGCGGAGTGGATCGCCGCCCACGAGCAGACAACCGTCCGCCCCCAGGGAACCGACCAAGACTCTGAACAGAGAGTGGTTTGACGCTGATGAGCACCCGATGAGTACTCAGCAATGAGCTCCCCCCAGCTGTAACGACGGTCCGCGCCTGCCCGCCCGGACCAGGACAGGAGAAACGTGGCAAAGGTCCGAGTGAGCGCACTCGCCAAGGAAGTCGGAGTGACCAGCAAGGTCCTCCTCGAACGCCTCAACGAGATGGGCGAGTACGTCAAGTCGGCGTCCTCGACGATCGAGGCGCCGGTGGTCCGCCGGTACAAGGACAAGTTCCCGCCGGAGGAGGCTCCCGCAGCCCCCGCCGCGAAGAAGGCTCCCGCGAAGAAGGCCGCCGCCAAGGCGACCCCCGCGGCTCCGGACGACGCAGCCCCGGCTGACGCCGACACCGCTGTCCCCACGCCGGCCAAGAAGGCCGCGGCGAAGGCCACCCCGGCCGCGCCCACCCCGGGCCCGGCCGCCCCTGCGACCAAGGCCCCCGCGGCGGAGTCCGCTCCGGCGACGCCTGCCGCCCCGGCTCCCGCCGCACCGGCGGCCAAGGCCACCCCCGCCCCGGCCGCCCCCGCGGCCAAGGCGACGCCGGCGGCCCCCGCCGCCCCGGCGGCGAAGGCCACCCCGGGCGCACCGGAGGGCGGCACTGCCGCCCGACCCGCACCGCGCCCCGGTGCCCCGCGTCCGGGCAACAACCCGTTCGCGCCGAGCCAGGGCATGGGCCGTGGCGGCCGCGACGGTGGTCGCGAGGGTGGTGCCGGCCGTGAGGGCGGGTCCGCCCGTCCCGGCAACAACCCGTTCGCGTCGAGCCAGGGCATGCCGCGTCCGCGCAGCGCGCCCCGTCCCGGCGGTGCCGCGGGCGCCGGTGGCCCGCGTCCCGGTGGTCCCCGCCCGAGCCCCGGCATGATGCCGTCCTCGAGCTCGATCGCGCGCCCCGGCGAGCGTCCGGCACGTGGCGGTCGTCCCGGCCGTCCCGGTGGCGGTGGCCCCGGCGGTGGCGGCGGCTACGGTGGTCGTCCCGGTGGCGGCGGCTACCGCGGTGGCCCCGGTGGTCGCGGCGGCACGCAGGGTGCGTTCGGACGTGGCGGTGGTCCCCGCGGTCGCGCCCGCAAGTCCAAGCGCGCGAAGCGCCAGGAGTTCGAGGAGATGCAGGCGCCGTCGATCGGCGGCGTGACCGTGCCCCGCGGCGACGGTTCCACCGTCGTCCAGGTGCGCCAGGGTGCCTCCCTCACCGACTTCGCCGACAAGATCAACGCCAACCCGGCCTCGCTCGTCACGGTGCTCTTCCACCTCGGCGAGATGGCCACGGCGACGCAGAGCCTCGACGAGGACACCTTCAAGGTCCTCGGCTCCGAGCTCGGCTACGACATCCGCATGGTGTCGCCGGAGGAGGAGGAGCGCGAGCTCTTCGACTCCTTCGACATCAACCTCGAGATCGGTGTCGACGCCGAGGACGAGGAGGACCTGCAGCCGCGGCCGCCGGTCGTCACCGTCATGGGTCACGTCGACCACGGCAAGACGCGACTCCTCGACGCGATCCGCAACGAGGACGTCGCAGCCGGCGAGGCTGGTGGCATCACCCAGCACATCGGTGCCTACCAGGTGCACAAGGAGCACGAGGGTGTCGACCGCGCGATCACCTTCATCGACACCCCGGGTCACGAGGCGTTCACCGCCATGCGTGCCCGTGGTGCGAAGGTCACCGACATCGCGATCCTCGTCGTCGCGGCTGACGACGGCGTGATGCCGCAGACCATCGAGGCGCTCAACCACGCCCAGGCGGCGGACGTCCCGATCGTCGTCGCGGTCAACAAGATCGACGTCGAGGGTGCGAACCCGGCGAAGATCCGCCAGCAGCTCACCGAGTACAACCTCATCGCCGAGGAGTACGGCGGCGAGACGATGTTCGTCGACGTCTCGGCGAAGCAGGGCCAGAACATCGACACCCTGCTCGAGGCCGTCCTCCTCACGGCGGACGCCGCGCTCGACCTGCGGGCCAACCCCGACCGGGACGCCCGCGGCGTCGCGATCGAGGCCAACCTCGACAAGGGCCGCGGCGCGACCGCGACGGTGCTCATCCAGTCCGGAACCCTCCGGGTCGGCGACGCCATCGTCACGGGCAGCTCCTACGGCCGCGTCCGCGCCATGCTCGACGAGCACGGCCAGAACGTCGAGGAGGCCGGGCCGTCGCGCCCGGTCCAGGTCCTCGGTCTGTCGAGCGTCCCGCGCGCCGGCGACACCTTCGTCGTCGCGCCCGACGACCGCACCGCGCGTCAGATCGCCGAGCGCCGCGAGTCGGCCGACCGCCAGGCCAGCCTGGCCAAGGCTCGCAAGCGGATCTCGCTCGAGGACCTCAACGAGGCGATCGCGCAGGGCAAGGTCGACACCCTCAACCTCATCCTCAAGGGTGACGTGTCGGGTTCGGTCGAGGCCCTCGAGGACGCACTGCTGCAGATCGACGTCGGCGACGAGGTCGACCTGCGGATCATCGACCGTGGCGTCGGTGCCATCACGATGAACAACATCAACCTCGCGATGGCGTCGAATGCGATCATCATCGGCTTCAACGTGCGCGCCGAGGGTCAGAACGCCGACTACGCCGAGCGCGAGGGCGTCGAGATCCGCTACTACTCGGTGATCTACCAGGCCATCGAGGAGATCGAGGCCTCGCTCAAGGGCATGCTCAAGCCCGAGTTCGAGGAGGTCGAGCTCGGCACCGCCGAGATCCGCGAGATCTTCCGGTCGAGCAAGTTCGGCAACATCGCCGGTTCCATCGTCCGCAGTGGCGAGATCCGGCGCGGCACCAAGGCGCGCATCACGCGTGACGGTGTCGTCGTCGCCGAGAACGTCGAGATCGCGGGCCTGCGCCGGTTCAAGGACGATGTCACCGAGGTCCGCGAGGGCTTCGAGTGCGGCATCAACCTGGGGTCGTACAACGACCTCCAGATCGGTGACCTCATCGCCACCTACGAGATGCGCGAGAAGCCCCGCGAATGACGCGCCGGGTCCCACGCACAGCGTGGATGTGACCCGAGAAGGCGAGCGGGCGGCATACCGATGACCATTCGGTATGCCGCCCGCTCGCCTCGTTGTGTGGCGACTGATCCAGAAAATGAAGGTGATGGGGGCAGGGGTGAGTGCTGCGGGTGGCGCGGTGGTGTGTGGGGTTTTGGTCAGGCGACGGGTTCGAGGGTGACGCGGTAGCCGAGGGCTTGGAGGTCGCGGACGTGTCGCTGGGTGCGGCGTGTGGTGTCGATGTGGCGGTCGTAGTAGTCGGCGCCGAGGTCGGTGTAGCTCTGGGTCGGGTCGGTCAGGAGGTGCCAGATGATGGTCAGGAGTGTTCTGCTGACGGCGACGATCGCGCGGAGTTTGCCGATGCGGCGGGCGAGGCGGCGGTAGCGGTGGGCGAGGAAGGAGTTGCCGCGTCGTAGGCCGTTGAC